>NZ_JAAORO010000003.1:300000-596340 GCF_017695955.1 Prochlorococcus marinus XMU1419 | reverse complement strand
TTTATTTACTTGATTTATAGTCTTTTTTAAAGGTGGAAAAAAAAAATTATTTGTTAAATAAAAATTTAAATTTTGACTTCTGAAAAAACTAATTAACAAAGTGGATAACTTTTAATATTTTTATCAACAGATAAATTAAGTTTTTAATTTATTTCCACAGACAGAATTTTTTGTGGTTCTTAATATCCCAATATTTTCGTTATATTTTTTAATGAAGGTTCAATATTTTTTCTGAAAATCGCATCATTGTTGGTAATAGCACAATCGGGATCTTTTAAACCATTTCCAGTAAGAACACAAACAATAGTAGATTCTTTCTGAATTCTATTTTTATTTTTTATGAGTCCAGCAACTGATGCTGCACTGGCAGGTTCACAAAATATTCCCTCTTTTGCAAGGATTTTATAAGCATTGATTATTTCTTCATCTCTAACTGATTGAAAATCTCCTTTACTTTCTTTTCTTACTAGTTTTGCTTTTTCTCTGTTAACAGGATTCCCAATTCTTATTGCTGTAGCAATTGTTTCAGGATTTTTAACTATTATGTTCTGTACTAAGGGAGCAGAACCTTCAGATTGAAATCCCATCATAATTGGTAATTTTATATTTCTTTTTATTTTTGAATATTCTTTAAAACCTAACCAATAAGCAGTTATATTTCCTGCATTGCCCATTGGGATACAAAGCCAATCAGGTGCAATGCCTAGGTCATCAACTATTTCAAAGGCTCCTGTCTTTTGACCTTGAATTCGATATGGATTAACAGAGTTAACAAGTTCTACAGGATGTTCTGATGATAAATCTCTTACAATTTCTAAAGCTTTATCAAAGTTTCCATCGATAGATATAATCTCTGCTCCATACATTAAAGCTTGTGCAAGCTTTCCTTGTGCGACAAAACCTTCTGGGATTAAAACATAAGGTTTTAATCCACCTCTAGATGCATATGCTGCTGCAGCTGCAGAAGTGTTTCCAGTACTTGCACAAATTACTGCTTCACGACCTTCTTCTTTTGCTTTGCTGATGGCCATTGTCATTCCCCGATCTTTAAAAGATCCTGTAGGATTGAGTCCATCATATTTTAAATAAACTTTCGTTCCATTTCCAACTAACTTACTGATTCTGTCACTGAGAATTAGTGGAGTATTTCCTTCATTAAGAGAGATAATAGGTGTTTTTTTTGAAACAGGAAGGTATTGTTTATAAGCTTCAATTAAACCTGGCCATCTTTTCTTTTTGTAATTGATACGTAGTTTATTTTTGATTTTATTAATTAACACCATAGTTGTTTAATTTGTTTTAATTTTTTCTAGAGGAGAATTTGTAAAAAAATCTAATAATTCTGATATTGATTCTACTTTATTCATAACTTTGCTTAAAGCGTTGACATCCAAAATAACAGTTTTAGTTGGATATCCTTCAAAAAATCTTATAAGATTTATTTTTCCATTTCCTATATTAATGCCCTGGATAATACTTGATCTAAGGGCTAACATGCCTGTTCTTGAATCATTTGCTCTTGTTGGATGAATAATAGAAGAAAGTCTCGTTAAAATAACATTTCCTATCTCTGAATATACTAATTTGCTTGCAATAGTAATAGGGATTTCAAAATCCTTATTTAATACTTTTCTAATTTCATTATCAGTAGATCCTGTTGCTTTTAAAATTTTTCTTAATTTTTTTGTTGAATTACCTTCTTCGGCAAATGATTTTAATGAATTTACTTGAACTGTTCTTGAAAATATATTGTAAATGATCTTAATTTCTTCAGCAGCATTAGTTTTTGAAACATAAAAAAGTGATTGAAAACTAATTAGAACAAAAAATATTTTAATTAATAAATATTTACTAAATTTCATTTTAAATATTTGTACCTGCTGCAATCTTTACAAGTCTCACTACACTTTTTTCTGTAACTTTTTTTGCAATTTTTATACTCATTTCTTTTGTATAAGGTTCATTTAAAAGACGGGGAATTCTTTTTAGAAAAATATCAATTGAGTAGCCAGGAACTTTTTGAATAATTTCTAAAAAGTTTTTAAATGGTTCTATATAAATTATAAGGTCATTTAAATTATTACTTTCATTAGTCGTATTTAATTTAATCGAGCTTGGTAGGTAGTTATTTAAATTTTTTAATATTTTTAGACTAAATAAATCTATTTGATTTGTTAAGCCTTCAATTATTTCATCTCTAAGAAATCCCCCTTTTGGAGAAAAAAGCAGATTTATGACTTCGTCTAATAGTTTCTCCAAATTAAGATTTGTTTGCTTTGCGGCATTAGATAGTAGATCTTCCAAGCGGTCCCATTTGAATTTTTTATTATCAAAAAGCATTTCTTTCAAGCTTTCTCTTAACTGTGGATCAGGATCTTCCATCAATCTTCTTGCAAAATATGGATAAGCTGCACCTAATATTTTAAAGTTTGGGTCTACGCTTAACGCAATTCCTTCTAATGTAAGTAGAGACCTTATTATAAGGGCATAGTATGGAGGTAATCTGAAAGGGAATTTATACATTACCCCAGACATGTCGTCTGTAACGCTTTTAAAATCCATCTTTGAAACCCCTTGTTCAACTGCGTTGATAAAGACATCTTGGAATGCTGGAACAATGGGTTCTAGGTTTACTTCTTCTGATAAAAATCCTAATTTTACGAAATCTTGAGAAAGTTTATCAAAATTTTTATTAACCAAATGTACAACTGCTTGTATTAAGCCAGACCTTGAATCTCTAGAAACTTCACTCATCATTCCGAAATCTAGATAACATAATCTTCCATCTTTCAGAGCTAATAAATTTCCTGGATGAGGGTCAGCATGAAAAAAACCATGTTCTAAAAGTTGTTCTAAACTGCACTGCACCCCAATATCAATCATTTTGTCCGGGTCAATTCCTAATTTTTTTACATCTTCTAGATTGGTTAATTTTGTACCATCAATCCACTCCATAGTTAAAACCCTTCTTGAAGTAATTTCTTTATAAATTTTTGGTACAGCAATCATTTGGTTATGTTCATGCATATTTCTAAATTTTTCAGCATTTTCAGCTTCATTTAAATAATCCATCTCTTCAAAAACTCTTTTGCCTAATTCATCGATTAATGCCACGAGATCGCTTCTTATTAATCCCACATTGTTTTTTAACCAGTAGGCAATATTTCTTACTATGTAAAGATCTAAAGTTATTTGTTCTCTTAAACCTGGTCGTTGGACTTTAACCGCAACAACTTCTTCATTCTTTAGTTTCGCTTTGTGTACTTGTCCTAAAGAAGCTGCAGAAATTGGTTCTTTATCAATTTCTAAAAAAATTTCATCAACTTTTGATCTTAAATCTTCTTCTATTAATTCCATAGCTTTATCTCCGTCAAAACCTGGAAGTTGATCTTGTAATTCAGATAATTCTTCAAGAAGAATCCCTGGAATGATATCTGGTCTTGTTGATAAAGCCTGACCCGCTTTGACAAATGCTGGGCCAAGTTCTACTAATAAATTTGTTAATTCTTTTGCTCTAAATCTTGCTTTTTCTTTGTTTTTTAATCTACCGGTCAGTTTATCCCACCCAACAGCAAATAAATATACAAATATAGGTATGAGTGTTTGCCAAAGTCTTTTTAAAAGCCTTTTTGGATTCTTTTTATAAATTTTAGATATAGTTTCTGGATCATAATCCAGAAGTCCAGATACCTCAATAAAATCAGTAAAATCTTCTTTCATAACTTTATATATTAAAGACCTTTATTTTTTTAAAAAAGAAGTTAATTTTTTTATATGGAAGATTTATCATGCTAATACAATTAAAAATAGAGAATATTGCCTTAATAGAGATTATAGAAATTAATTTTGAAAAAGGTTTGAACATTATTACTGGGGATTCTGGCTCAGGAAAATCACTAATTTTAGATTCCTTAAATGTTTTATTTGGTGGAACTAATATACCTTTAAAGCACTTAATACGTCCAGGAAAAGATCATTGTTCTATAGATGCAATATTTTCTTCTTCTTTTCAAATCAATAACTGGCTAATTAGTAATGGTTTCAAAAGTAATTCAGTTTTAAATATCAAAAGAATATCCTATAGAAAAAATAATAAAGTTTTATCTAAATATACCCTTAACAATTTATCAATTAATAAAAAATTATTAGAAGAACTTGGACAATTATTAATAGATTTTGCAGGTCAATCTGATACTTGTATATTTGATTCTCAAGAAAAGCGAAGAATGATTCTTGATGATTTATGTGCGCAGGAATTGAAAGATACAAATGCAAAGATTAAAAATATATGGGATGAAAGTCAGGTTTTAAAAGGATTAATGAATGAAAAAATTGAGTCCTCTAAGAAGCAAGAAGAAAATAACTTAATGACTAAACAAATATTGAAAACTCTAGAGGAAGCTAATTTAGACTCAAGTCAGGAAATCTTAGAATTAGAGTTATTAGAAAAAAAACTTGTTAATAACCTCGAAATAAATAATTCAATTCAATCATCTTTAGATAATTTAAATAATTTTAGACATGATCAACCATCAGTAGCATCTTTAATAAACCAATCAATAAAAAATTTAAATAGAACTGCAGATTTTGATTTAAAAATTCAAGAGTTTAGAGAAAATTTATTAGATATTCAAACCAATGTTGAAGATTTAATTTTCGCTTTAAACTCATATATACAAGATTTAGATCATAATGAATCTACTCTTCCAGAAATACAAAAAAGATTATTCTTTTTAAAAAACTTAGAGAGAACTTTTTCATTGGATTTAACTCAATTAATTGAAAAGCGCGATCAATTAAAGACGTATTTTCAACAAAATGATCAAGATAATGAAATTTGCAGGATTAAAGCTCAAATTGAAAATTTGCAAAGTAATTTAAATTCTTTATTTGTTATTCAATCTACTGAAAGAAAAAAAATTGCTAAATATTTACAAAATTCAGTAATGTCAATTTTAAGCAATTTAGGTTTAGAAAATGCAAATTTTTCAATTCAATTTTCTGAATGCAAGCCCTCTGGCGAGGGAATTGACGATATTAAATTTTTGTTTTCGGCTAATCCTGATCAGAAGCTTGCTACATTATCAAATGTTATTTCTGGCGGAGAAATGTCAAGATTTTTATTAGCTATTAAATCTAGTATTTCTAAACAATCCAATACTTTCTTTTTAGATGAAATTGATAGTGGTTTAAGTGGTAAATCTCTATTTTCTCTGGTTGAGCTGATTAAAGAAATTTCTAAAAATCAACAAGTCTTATGTATTACACATCAGCCATTCCTAGCTGCTAGGGGATCAGCTCATTTCAAAGTTAATAAAAACGTAATAAATGGAATAACTTATACTTCAATTACAAAGCTAACTACAAAAAATCAAAGAAAAAATGAACTAATAGAACTTATAGGTGGGGGTTCATGCGAAGTAAACGAATATGCTTCTAAACTTCTTGATCGCTCAGCTGCGTAAAATTCAAAAAATTCTACTATAATAACCTTTTTAAATCATAATTTTAGATTTAAACATGGTTAATAAAGTTGCTAGTAGTTTTGGAAAAGATAATTCAATTATTATAAGGGGAGCTCGCCAGCATAATTTAAAAAATATTGATCTTTCTCTACCTAGGAATAAATTTATAGTTTTTACAGGTGTGAGTGGAAGTGGTAAGAGTTCTCTGGCTTTTGATACTATTTTTGCTGAAGGTCAAAGAAGATATGTCGAGAGCCTTTCTGCATACGCAAGGCAATTTTTGGGTCAAGTAGATAAACCAGATGTTGACAATATTGAAGGTTTATCACCTGCTATATCAATTGATCAAAAATCTACAAGTCATAATCCACGATCAACAGTTGGAACAGTAACAGAAATACAAGATTATTTAAGATTATTATTTGGTCGTGCTGGTGAGCCGCATTGTCACCACTGTGGGATTCCAATTGCGCCTCAAACAATTGATGAAATGGTGGATCAAATTCTTCTTTTACCTGAAGGAACAAGGTACCAATTGTTAGCTCCTGTTGTAAGAGGTAAGAAAGGAACACATACAAAATTAATAAGCGGACTAGCGGCTGAAGGATTTGCTAGAGTAAGAATCAATGGAGAAGTAAGAGAACTTGCTGATAGTATTGAATTAGATAAAAATCAAATTCATAATATTGAGGTAGTAGTTGATAGATTAATTGCAAGAGAAGGAATACAAGAAAGATTAAATGATTCACTACAAACTTGTCTCAAAAGAGGCGATGGTTTAGCAATAGTAGAAGTTGTTCCAAAAAAAGGAGAAAATTTACCTTCTAACTTAGAAAGAGAAAAACTTTACTCAGAAAATTATGCATGTCCTGTACATGGCTCAATTGTTGAAGAACTTTCTCCTAGATTATTTTCTTTTAATAGCCCATATGGTGCCTGTCCAGATTGCCATGGGATTGGTTACTTAAAAAAATTTACTGCAGATAGAGTCATACCTGATAAAACATTGCCTGTTTATGCTGCAATAGCTCCTTGGAGTGAGAAAGATAATACCTATTACTTCTCTTTACTTTATTCTGTAGGTCAAGCTTATGGTTTTGAATTAAAAACTCCTTGGAAAGATTTAAGTGATTTGCAAAAACAAGTACTACTTTTGGGATCAGATAAACCAATATTAATTCAAGCTGATAGTCGTTTTAAAACCTCTAGTGGTTTTGAAAGACCTTTTGAGGGGATTTTACCAATATTAGAAAGGCAATTGAATGAAGCCAATGGAGAATCAGTTAAACAAAAATTAGAAAAGTATCTAGAATTAGTACCCTGTAAGACATGTTCTGGAAAAAGATTAAGACCTGAGGCTTTGGCCGTTAAACTTGGTCCATACAACATTACTGACTTAACCTCTATAAGTGTTTCTGAAACCCTAAATCACGTAGAGCGCATCATGGGTTTAGGAAAGACAAAGAAAGAAAATATATCTTTATCAGAAAAACAAAAGCAAATAGGTGAATTGGTTTTAAAAGAGATTCGTTTACGTTTAAAGTTTTTAATTAATGTTGGTTTAGATTATTTGACTTTAGATAGACCAGCTATGACTTTGTCTGGTGGTGAGGCTCAGCGTATTAGATTGGCTACTCAAATAGGAGCAGGTCTTACTGGTGTTTTATATGTTTTAGATGAACCAAGTATTGGTTTGCATCAGAGAGACAATGACAGATTATTAGAAACCTTAAAAAGCTTAAGAGACTTGGGAAATACTTTGGTTGTGGTTGAACATGATGAAGATACTATGAAATCCGCAGATTATCTAGTAGATATTGGTCCAGGGGCAGGTGTTTATGGTGGGGAAATAATTGCTAAAGGATCTTATCAAGATGTCTTAAATTCAGAAAGGTCATTAACTGGAGCATATCTCAGTGGTAGGAAGTCAATTCCTACTCCAAAAGAACGTAGATCATCTGTAAAAAAAAGTTTAATTTTAAATAATTGCTCTAAAAATAATTTAAAAAATATTTCTGTAGAATTTCCTTTAGGAAGGTTAGTTTCTGTAACTGGTGTAAGTGGAAGTGGAAAGAGCACTTTGATAAATGAATTACTTCATCCTGCATTGTGCCATTCTCTAGGATTAAAAGTTCCTTTTCCCCAAGGTGTAAAAGAGTTAAAGGGTATAAAGGCAATTGATAAAGTTATCGTTATTGATCAATCTCCAATAGGAAGAACCCCTAGATCAAATCCTGCTACATATACAGGTGCTTTTGACCCTATAAGGCAGATATTTACTGCCACAGTAGAAGCAAAAGCAAGAGGTTATCAGGCTGGTCAATTTAGCTTTAATGTGAAAGGAGGAAGATGCGAAGCTTGTAAAGGCCAGGGAGTCAATGTTATTGAAATGAATTTTTTACCTGATGTGTATGTTCAATGTGAAGTATGCAAAGGAGCTCGTTTTAATAGAGAAACTCTTCAAGTTAAATATAAAGGTTTCAATATATCTGATGTTCTAGAGATGACTGTTGAACAAGCTGCAGAAACTTTTTCTGCTATACCTCAAGCTGCTGAAAGATTATCTACATTGGTTGATGTTGGCCTAGGATACGTCAAACTAGGCCAGCCAGCTCCTACATTATCTGGTGGAGAGGCTCAAAGAGTTAAGTTAGCCACGGAACTGTCAAAAAGGGCTACTGGAAAAACATTATATTTGATTGATGAACCAACTACAGGGTTAAGTTTTTATGATGTTCATAAATTAATGGATGTGATACAACGTTTGGTAGATAAAGGGAATTCAGTAATTGTTATTGAACATAATTTAGATGTTATTAGATGTTCAGATTGGATAATCGATTTAGGACCTGATGGAGGGAACAAAGGAGGAGAAATAATTGCAGAAGGTATTCCTGAGGATGTAGCTAAAAATCCTATAAGTCATACAGCAAAGTATCTTAAAAAGGTTCTGAAATAAGTAAATCCTTGTTGTATTTCTTTTTATTTTAATTTTTTCTGCAAAACCAAATTCTTTTTTAAACGGCCATAAAACTCCTCTATAACTGCTTTTTTGAAAACTTTTATATAAAAAAAGTTTCAAATCATAATGCTTTCTTAATATTTCCTTTGAAAATTCAGCTTATTTGTATTAAAGGCCGTTTGTCGGAGGATTTGCTGAATGAGGTTAAAATTTTTACATTTACATTTACATGGTCTTATACGTTCTAAAAATCTTGAGTTAGGCAGAGATGCAGATACAGGAGGGCAAACACAATACGTTTTTGAGTTAATTAAAAGTCTGGCTAATACTTCAGAAGTTGATCAAGTTGATTTAGTTACTCGTTTAATAAAAGACCCTAAAGTAGAAGATGAATATTCTCAAGAAGAAGAATTTGTAGAACCTGGAGTTAGAATTTTAAGATTCAAATTTGGACCTAATAAATATTTAAGAAAGGAATTGCTTTGGCCTTATTTAGATCATTTAACTGAAAAACTGATTTCTTACTATAAAAACAACAAAAAGCCTAATTTTATTCATGCACATTATGCAGATGCTGGTTATGTAGGAGTTAAACTAAGTAAATCCCTCAAGGTTCCTCTTATATTTACTGGTCATTCTCTAGGAAGAGAGAAAAAAAGGAAATTACTTGATACTGGTTTAAAAAATAATCAAATAGAAAAACTTTATTCTATGAGTAAAAGAATTGAGGCAGAAGAAAAAGCATTGAAATCTGCAGATATTGTCGTTACAAGCACTAAACAAGAGTCAGTGTATCAATATTCCCAATATTCTTCTTTTTCACCTCATAAAGCTAAAGTTATTCCGCCTGGTGTCGATCATAATAAATTTCACCATATTCACTCCACAAGCGAGACAGCCGAAATTGATAACATGATGAAACCTTTTCTCAAGGATTCTTCTAAACCTCCATTTTTGTCTATTTCTAGAGCTGTACGAAGAAAAAATATTCCATCTTTGATTGAAGCATATGGAAGATCTGAAAAATTACAAAGAAAAACTAATTTAATTTTGATTTTGGGTTGTAGAGATAGTACTTCAAAACTTGACCCTCAACAAAAAGATGTTTTTAATAATATTTTTGAAACAATTGATAAATATAATTTGTATGGAAAGGTAGCTTATCCAAAAAAACATTTTCCAAGTCAGATTCCTGCTTTATATAGGTGGGCTGCTAGCAGAGGTGGCGTATTTGTAAATCCAGCTTTAACAGAGCCTTTTGGTTTAACTCTTCTTGAAGCTTCTTCATGTGGATTACCAATAATATCAACAAATGATGGAGGACCTAAAGAAATTCGTTCAAAATGTGAAAATGGACTTCTAGTTGATGTTACTGATATTGATGAGCTGAAAGTTATTCTTGAAAAAGGGATATCAAATAATAATCAGTGGAAAATATGGAGCAGAAATGGAATTGAGGGTGTTAACAGGCACTTTAGTTGGAACACTCATGTACGTAATTATTTATCAGTGCTTACTCAAGAATTTTCAAGTTCAACTAGTTATTCTTCATCTGACATTAAACAAAGTTGTTTAAAAGGGACTTCTTCACTTATAAAACCCCATTGATCAAAAACCTTTGGATCAGGGTGAAGAATTAGTTGATTATTTTGAGTTTTCTTTAGTTTAAAGCCCTTTTTAGATAGTTTTTTCATTAAGTTAGCAGTTTCTTCAAATCTTGATGCCATTGCATCAAGACTTGAGCAGTCACTTGTTAACCCATTATCTTTCCATGTAAAAAAATTCATAACAAATTTTTTAAAGATTAATTTTTAAAACTATACCTAAAATTACAAGTAAAATGTTGATTTTCCAAAAATTTTCAACTATTTTTTGTTCCTTCACTCCTTTAAGTTCAAAGTGGTGGTGTAGTGGAGCCATTAAAAATATGCGTTTTCCTCTATGAAATAATTTTTTTGTAATTTTAAAAAACCCTACTTGAATCATTACTGATAACGATTCAATAATAAATATTCCTGAGAAAATAGATAAGGTAAAAATGCTATTAGTTAATAAAGCTATAGAACCCAGAATTGCTCCTATACTTAGAGATCCTGTGTCACCCATAAATATTTTTGCAGGATAACTATTGTACTTGAGAAAACCTAAGCATATGCCTGACATTGAAAAACATAAAATGCTAAAAACAAAAAGTTCTTGCTGTTCTTTCAGTAATATTTCTGTTCCTAATCCATAAAAGACAATCCCACTGCATCCAGCTGCTAATCCATCTAGTCCATCAGTCAAATTTACTGAATTACTTATGCCGACAAGTACTAAAAAAGAAACTGGTATTATGAAAATATTCATATTTATTACCCAGGAGTCAGAAATTGTTATTAATGGACTGATTAAATTTTTTTCGTAGGCGAAAAATATAAAAATTATTGAGATGACAGTTTGTAAGATTAATTTCTCTTTTGTTTTTAAACCTGTGTTCTCTTTTTTCTTAATGCTTAAATAATCATCTAAAAATCCTGTAATAAAGAAACCAAAAATAGTAAGAAATAAAAGAATTAATTTTAGAGAACCTACATTGATAGTTATTATTAAAAGCAAAATTAAAAAAGGGATTATCATAAAAATCCCCCCCATTGTTGGAGTATCACTTTTTTTAAAGTGATTAGCTGGGCCTTCATACCTAATACTTTGAAGTAAATTAAATTTTTTGATAATCTTTAGACCATTTTTCGTTGTAAAAATAGAAATAAAGAAGAATAGTATGAAAACTCCTGTAAAAATAAAATTATTAAAAAAATAGGAGGTAACTATTAAAGCAAAAGTATTTAATATAAATAAAGATTCAAAGTTAAACTTTTTAATCTTCCCAATCATCTTCTAATGAAGGATCTTCTTCAGTTTTATAATCTTCCTTTTCCCCCATTAGCGCTGAAAGTTCTTCTTCCTCTATTGTACTAATCTCTTGGGAATCTCCATCTTTTTCGGCAACGAGTCTACCTGTATTTTCAAGCCAAGATAGTAGATCAGGCTCCTCTCTTAATGGCAATACAGGAGCTGGATCATCTCTGTGGTAGCAAGTTAAAGCGGGATTGACTTCGGAAATATCGTCTAATCTAAGTTTTAGTTTGTTTGAATCCATTATAGGTAATGTTCTATATATAAGATAATACATAATAATGCACACTAAAAACTTTGTTTGATAAAGGAAATTTAAAATACTTTTTTATCTGGCTAATTTCATTATTGATGTCTGGATTATTAAAGCTTTTTGGATATTTGAATCCCAATGTTTTAATAATTAATAACTTTCTTCTCTTATTACTAGTTTTTGGTCCAGCTCTTTTAGTTACAATAGTATTAGTCTTTAATAAGTTTTCAAATTCTTAATTACGTCAAAAAATTTTAATTTATGGAGCAAATTTAGATGCAGCAGGCAAAAAAAGTTGTACTAGCTTATTCTGGTGGCGTAGATACGAGCGTTTGCATTCCCTATTTAAAGAATGAATATGGAATTTCAGAAGTGGTTACTTTTGTCGCAGATCTTGGTCAAGGCGAGGATTTAGAGCTTATTAGGCAAAAAGCTTTGAATTCTGGCGCATCTCAATCAATTGTTGGCAATTTAGTTAATAGTTTTGTTGAGAGATACGCTTTTCCAGCCATTAGAGCAAACGCATTATATTTAGATAAATATCCTTTATCTACAGCTCTTGCTAGGCCTTTAATTGCAGAAAATCTTGTAAATATTGCTCGAGAGTTTAATGCTGATGCAGTAGCTCATGGATGCACTGGTAAAGGGAATGATCAAGTTCGATTTGATTTAGCTATAAATGCTTTAGGTCCTGATTTAAAAATAATTACTCCTGCAAGGGAATGGAATATGAGTAGGGAAGAGGCAATAGTGTACGGAGAAAAATTTGGTATTCCTGCACCTGTATCAAAAAAATCACCATATTCAATAGATGTTAATTTACTTGGTAGGAGTATTGAAGCAGGCATATTAGAAGACCCAATGAAAGAAGCACCTGAAGATATTTTTGCAATGACATCATCTATTGAGAACTCACCTGATTCTCCTCAAGAAATAGAAATTATTTTTAAAAATGGCGTCCCTGTTGGATTTAATGATGAATCTTTAACCCCCGTAGAGATTATTAAAAAAGCTAATCTTCTCGCAGGTGAGCATGGTTTTGGAAGAATTGATATGATTGAAGATCGAGTAGTAGGAATTAAAAGTAGAGAGATTTACGAAACACCAGGCCTCTCGCTTTTAATCAAAGCTCATAAAGAATTAGAAAGCATTACATTAAACCCAGACGTTATTGACTTTAAAGGAATAGTTGAAAAAAAATGGGGTCAACTTGTTTATCAAGGTTTTTGGTTTGGACCTCTTAAAGATAGTTTAGATTCATTTATTTCGTCGACTCAAACTTCAGTTAATGGAAGAGTAAAGATTAGACTTCATAAGGGGAACGCAATAGTTATTGGGAGAATGTCGGAAAATAATTCACTTTACAGAGAAGATTTGGCAACTTATAGCAAAGAGGATGTTTTTAATCATTCTTTAGCGGAGGGTTTTATTTATATGTGGGGTATGTCTAATAAAATATGGGCTGAATTAAATTCAAAAATAAAAGATTAACATTTAAGATTCTGCTTTTTCTTTAGTTTCAGTATCATCTTTTGCCGAAGTTAAAGTATCTGCGCTTACTATTGGTTTTTCTTCCTTAGATTCAACTTTAGTTTCTGGATTTTCTTTACCATCTGTTTTACTTGAACTCTTCGTAGAGGGTCTTGGAGTTGGCAAAGGCCCTTCTTGTTTTACGGTCATGTATCTAATAACATCTTCACTAAGTCTCATTGCTTTTTCGATTTTGAAAATATGTTGTCCATCTCCTTGATGACTTAGTTGGACGTAAATACCTTCTCTATGTTTTGCAATTTGATAGGCTAATCTTCTCTTACCCCTCATTTGACTATCGAGGATGGTACCGCCAAATTCTTCTAAAAGCTTATTGTATTTATCAATGTGGTTAGTTACTTCATCTTCCGCAATATCTGGGCGGAGGATATACATGGTTTCGTAATAAGATTGTAGATCGTTCATAGTTTCAGACAAGGTCTTTGGCTCATATAATTGATGACATGAGCGTCTGTTCAACTATAACGATACATCATGATGTGCATTTCCTTAAAAATTAGCATTATTTTAAAGATGATTTTTGAGTGCATCATTCATAATATGAAAAGGTACTTCTAAGCCATTTGTCCAAAATGATAATGATTTTAATCCCTGAGCAACAAGCATTTGCAAACCATCGATAGTCATGCATCCTTTATTGGCACTAAATTTTAATAGATGAGTCGGAGAAGGATTATAGATTAAATCATAAACAATTGTTTTTGAGTTAAGAGATCTCCAAAAATAATCTCCATAAGGCAATAAATTCATTTCATTTTTGGCTGTTTTCATTCCTACTGGTGTTGCATTTACAACTAAATCTGCTTCCTCAATTAAATTTTGAGCTTGATTATCGTTACTTAAGAAGCTCTGAAGTTCAATTTGATTTTCAAAGTTTTTTATTAATTTATCTAATGATGATTTGTTACGTGATATTACTGAAATTTTTGAAAGATTTAAATTTATTAAACCTTGAATAACAGATTTTGCTGCACCCCCGGAGCCAAGAACTATTGAATTTTTCCTTGCTAAGTTAAAATTTTTTAATGGATAAATAAATCCTTCTAAATCAGTATTAGTTGCGCTCCATTCTTTTTTAGAATTTAATTTCAGGGTATTAATGGCTTTCAGTTTGTTTGCAATAGGCGAAATTTCACTACATAGGTTAAATACTTTTTCTTTATGGGGAATTGTAATATTTAAACCTTTGCAATTAATTTTTTTCAAAGAATTCAGAACCAATTCTAGATCTTCATCTTTGCAAGGGATAGCAATATAAATTAAATCTAGGCCTAAATATTGGAATGCAGCATTTTGCATAATCGGTGACAATGAATGGCTTACCGGATTGCCGATTAATGCTATAAAAGATGTCTTACTTGAAATCATGTTTAGAATTTTTCTTTAAAATAATGATCTGTTCGGGAACCACACCCCATCTTTGAGTAACAATAATGACGTCAATGACCGATTATGGAGAATAACAAATATAAAGAGTATAGCCATGGGTAAGGTTGTAGGAATTGATTTAGGAACAACTAATAGTTGTGTTGCTGTAATGGAAGGTGGTAAACCTACTGTAATAGCAAATGCTGAGGGTTTCAGAACTACTCCATCAGTTGTTGCATATACAAAAAATCAAGATCAGCTTGTTGGACAAATAGCCAAAAGACAGGCTGTAATGAACCCTGAAAATACTTTTTATTCAGCAAAACGTTTTGTTGGAAGAAGAGTTGATGAAGTTAATGAAGAATCTAAAGAAGTTAGTTATTCTGTTGAAAAATCTGGTTCTAGTGTCAAATTAAAATGCCCTGTTTTGGATAAGCAGTTTTCTCCTGAAGAGGTAAGTTCTCAAGTTTTAAGAAAGTTAGCAGATGATGCGGGTAAATACCTTGGTGAAAAAGTTACACAAGCCGTAATTACAGTTCCAGCTTATTTTAATGATTCACAAAGACAGGCTACTAAAGATGCTGGAAAGATTGCAGGTTTAGAAGTCCTCAGAATTGTTAATGAACCAACCGCTGCGGCTTTAGCATATGGTTTGGATAAAGAAAATGAAAAAATTCTTGTTTTTGATTTAGGGGGAGGAACATTTGATGTCTCAGTTATTGAAGCAGGTGATGGAGTAACTGAAGTTCTATCTACATCTGGAGATACACATTTAGGTGGTGATGATTTTGATAGATGTATTGTAGATCACTTAGCTAATACTTTTAAATCAAATGAGGGAATTGATCTCAGACAAGATAAGCAAGCTTTGCAAAGATTGACTGAAGCTGCAGAAAAAGCAAAAATAGAGCTCTCAAATGCTACGCAAAGTGAGATAAATTTACCTTTTATTACAGCTACGCCTGAAGGACCAAAACATTTAGATTTGAACCTTACTAGAGCAAAGTTTGAAGAACTAGCAGCTTCTTTAATTGACAGGTGTAAGACCCCAGTTGAGAGAGCTATAAGCGATGCAAAAATTTCTACTAGTGAAATTGATGAAGTTGTTATGGTCGGAGGCTCATCTAGAATACCTGCTGTTCTAGATTTAGTTAAAAAAATAATTGGTAAAGATCCAAATCAAACCGTTAATCCTGATGAGGTAGTGGCTGTTGGAGCTGCAATTCAGGGAGGAGTTTTAGCAGGAGAGGTTAAAGATATATTGTTGCTTGACGTTACTCCACTTTCTCTAGGTGTAGAGACTCTAGGGGGAGTAATGACAAAAATGATAAATCGAAATACTACAGTACCTACAAAGAAATCCGAGACATATTCAACTGCTGTAGACGGTCAAACAAATGTTGAAATACACGTTTTACAGGGTGAAAGAGAAATGGCTTCTGATAACAAAAGCCTAGGAACCTTTAGATTGGATGGAATACCGTCAGCACCAAGAGGAGTTCCGCAAATTGAAGTTACATTTGATATCGATGCAAATGGAATTCTTAGTGTTACTGCTAAAGATAAAGGAAGTGGTAAAGAGCAAAGTATTTCTATCACTGGTGCTTCTACTCTATCTGATAATGAAGTAGAAAAAATGGTAAAAGATGCTGAATCAAATGCATCTGCAGATAAAGAAAAAAGAGAAAAAATTGATTTAAAAAATCAAGCCGAAACACTTGTCTACCAGACAGAAAAGCAACTTGGTGAGTTAGGAGACAAAATTGATGCTGCAGCAAAGTCTAAAGTTGAAGAAAAAAGTAATGCTTTAAAAGAAGCAACTTCAAAAGAAGATTATGAATCAATGAAAAAACTTCTTGAAGAACTCCAGCAAGAACTTTATGCAGTTGGTTCATCTGTTTATCAGCAACCAGGCAATCAGCCACCAACACCTGGCGCAGCAGACGGTCCTGATCAGAGTGATTCAAATGAAAAAGGTGGAGATGATGTAATCGATGCTGATTTCACTGAAACAAAAGATTAGTAAAGGTAATTTTTAATTTCATCAGCAACCCATTTAGAACACGCGGGAGCTAGTAAAATCCCATTTTTATAAAAACCTGTACATATAATTAGCCCATCTTCAAGATTTTTCATTATTGGTGAAGGCTCACCATCTGGTCTTGACCTAATACCGTACCACTTTTTAGTAATTTTTCCTTTCTCCAGCCAACTTGGTTTTTTATCGAGAAAGTTTGTGAGTTTTTCGAATGTATTTTTTTCTGGCTTAGTACTATATTCGTCAGTTGATCCAATAATTAGCTTATTTTTTGATTTGGGAATTATATTTTTACCATTTATATTGAATTGTTTTGGCAGCGACAACAAATCAATTTTTGAATCATTAATCTCAATTTCCATAGCTTGACCTAAAACAGGTTTTAATTTGATGTTGTGAGATCGGCTATCTATTAAATCAATAGCTTTTAGTGAATTACACAAAATAACTATGTCAGATTTGATATTTTCATTATTCCTTGTTGTAGAAATCCATTGATTGTTTGATTTTCTTATTTTTATTATTTCTCCTTGTAAATAACTTACTTTTTTATGTTTTAGATATTTATCTAATGTTTGAAGTAACGATGAAGCATTTATTCTTCCATCTTTGAAGGAGATCATTCCTTTTATATTTTTTGTTTGGAAGGCTTTATTTATATTCTTGATTAATATTGAGTCTCTTTCTAAAATTAGTAACGTTGGATCATTATTTTCATAAACAAATTTCTCTAATTTTTTAAACTTTTCTTCATTAGTAGTTAGTTGTATTAATGGTTTTTCGATATTTAATTCATAATTAAATTTTTGTAGGAACTTTACCCATTGTGGCCATAATTCAATGCTTCGTTTCCTGAGATCCCAGCTTCTACCCCTTCTTTTTTGATACATATTACCCATTAGCACGCCTAAAGCTGCATTGCTACTATTTTGGAGTTCAGTTGGATCTATTATCGTTACCTGGAAACCTAATTCTGATAATTCTAAGGCGTTAAATTTTCCAATAATCCCTGAACCAATAATAACTATGTTTGCTTTTTGAGAATTTTCTTTTAAGCTTTTCATTGATATATTAGATATGCTTGCTTATTTGACTTAATAGTTAAAGATTTTTTGGAACATCCTTCAATTATATTCAAAATTGTTTGTCCCGATCGTCCTGGCCTCGTAAGTTTACTTACAAGTTGGATTTCAAAGTACGGTGGCAACATAAAACATTCTGATCATCATACAGATCAAGATGCAGGTTTGTTTCTTAGTCGAATTGAATGGAATAGTAACAATGAATCTTTTAATAGGGATGAAATTTATAAAGAATTTGAAAAAATTGCAGATGAAGTAAATGGACAATTTAACGTAAATTATTCTGATGAAATCCCAAATGTTGCTATTTTCGTGAGTAAACAAAATCATTGTTTGATTGATTTACTTTGGCGAGTAAGAAATGGAGAACTCAAAATGAAAGTTCCTTTAATAATTTCAAATCATTCTCATCTTGAAAATATTGCAAATGACTTTAATGCAAAATTTGTCCACATTGATACCTTTAAAACTGACAAAACTATTGTTGAAGATCAATTCTTAAATTTACTAAAAGAATATGACATTGATCTTGTTGTATTAGCCAAATATATGCAAATTTTGAGTGACTCTTTTTTAAAAAAGTTTTCTTCAATAATAAATATTCATCATTCTTTTTTACCTGCATTTAAGGGCGGGCAGCCATATCATAGAGCATGGAAGAGAGGTGTTAAATTAATCGGTGCTACTGCTCACTATGTTACTGAAGATCTTGATGAAGGCCCGATAATAGAGCAATGTACAGTTAATGTAAGTCATAGGGATGAAGTTGATGATTTGATTAGAAAAGGAAGAGATATTGAAAGAATAGCTTTAGCAAGAGCAGTTAGATTACATCTAAATCATCAAGTATTTGTCTATAACAGCAAAACTGCTGTTTTTGATTGAAGATAGTTTCTTAGTCTTCTAATTCTATTTGTATTTGTCTTTCATAAATTGATTCTTCATTAAAAGCTCTTGCTACCAAGAAACTGGCAATGCAGCTGATTAACACAGGTTTCATGATTAATAAATTTTTTGTTAAAGCAAAAGCTAAAAACATTGCTGTTATTGGCGTTCGCGAACATCCTGCCACGAAAGCCCCCATTCCCGCAAAAATGTATGTACTTGGCGCATGTCCTGTAGCAATTTCAACCCAGCCCCCCATTATTAGTCCGATTGACCCTCCTAAAGTAAGCATTGGATAGAATAATCCTCCAGGAGCACCGGATGCTGCAGCTAAACCTGTCGTGATAAATAGTACTAAAACTGCTAATAAAGCAATTCCAATACTTGTATTTTGTTCAGCTATTATTTTCTGTAACTCATCTAAATTATGAAATGTACTGGGTAAAAAAGAGTAGATACTTCCTAAAATAAGTCCACAGATACTCATTTTTAAAACAAATTTATTTTTATACCACTTTTTCCCAAGATTTTGCATTAACAAAACATATCTGCTGTACAATTCTGCAAATATCCCAATAATTATTCCTAGTAAAACTAAATAAATAAAATCTACAGGTAAGAAAAAAACTGATGGGTCATATTCTTTTTGAATCAAAAATCCGAGGTTAAAATCAAAGCCTCCTGCTTTAGGATCTAAACCTAAAGCTTGAATAATATCAGCAGATGAATCTGCAATAAAAGTTGTAATTACTACTAATAATAAAATTACTGGTTTAGCAGAGTTTAATAACTCCTCTATTGCATAGATAAACCCTCCTAATGGAGCGCTAAATACTGCAGCTATTCCGGCGCCACCACCTGCTGCTACTATTACTCTTCTGAAAGCTGTAGGAGCTTTGAGCCACTTGGCCATTTGCCAAGCTACGGATCCTCCCATTTGAACTGATGGACCTTCTGGACCCAAAGGGAATCCACTACCAATCGCAATAATTCCTGATATGAGCTTTACTAATCCTACTTTTAAATTCATTGGAACTTTTTTATGTCTTAAGAAACCCATGATTTGACTCACACCTGAACCTTTTGCGGCAGGTGCTATATTTTTGATTAAATATCCTGCAATAGCTCCTCCGAGAGCTCCAAAAATAGGTAAGACCGCAATAGATGGGAATTGGTCTAATAATGCTAATCTCCAATTATTAATAAAATAGATTCCAGTTTTAAAAGATATGCTTGTAATTGAAGCTCCTAGACCTGTTAATAAGAGCGAAAATGCAACGACTAGAGATCTTTGTTTTAATAATTTTTTGATGCTACGAGAAGAATTATTACTTGTTTTTTGAATATTATCTTTTATAAAGTTTGGCATGGTCCATGATTACTTTGTCAAGCTGAAATCGTGTATTTCATCAAATTGAAGATAGCGATAAAGTTCATCTGAATATGGATTAATTTTATTTTTAGTAATATCCTGATATTCTTCTATTTCAGGTATTTTTCCAAGCAGTGCACAAACTGCTGCCAATTCTGCACTCCCTAAAAATACTTGCGCATTCTTGCCAAGTCTATTGTCAAAATTTCTTGTACTGGTAGAAAATACTACAGAACCTTCATCAACTCTAGCCTGATTTCCCATACATAAAGAACAGCCTGGCAACTCTAATCTTGCACCACAATCTTCAAATATTTTATAGTAGCCTTCAGCTTTTAGAGTTTCTTCATCCATCTTTGTTGGCGGACAAATCCATAATTTAGCTTTTAAATTTTGTACTCCTTCAAGAACTTTTGCAGCTGCCCTGTAATGACCAATATTTGTCATGCAAGAACCTATAAAAACCTCGTCAATATTTGTATTTGCAACATCAGTGATTTCTTTTACATTATCTGGATCATTAGGGCAAGCAACTATAGGTTGTGTTACTTTTGCTAAATCAATTTCAATGATTTCTTCATACTGAGCATTTGAATCTGGTTGAATTAATGATGGTTTTTTTAACCAATTTTTCATATCATTTATTCTTCTTGAAATCGATTTTGAATCTTCATAATTGCTCTCGATCATTTTTTCTAGCAGGCAAATATTGCTTTTTAAATACTCTTGAACAGTTTCTTGTGATAAAAGTATTGTGCTACCAGCGCATGAGCGTTCTGCAGTAGCATCAGTAAGTTCAAAAGCTTGTTCAAGTTTTAGATTTGGTAATCCCTCAATCTCCATAATTTTCCCGTTGAATATATTTTTTTTATTTTCTTTCTCAACAGTTAATAGTCCTTTTTTAATTGCGAAGAGAGGGATTGCATTAACTAAATCTCTAAGAGTAATTCCTGGTAATAATTCTCCCTCAAATTTAACCAGCACAGATTCCGGCATATTTAATGGCATTGACCCTATTGCAGCGGCAAATGCAACAATACCTGAGCCTCCAGGGAATGAAATGCCAAGAGGAAATCTTGTATGACTATCTCCACCTGTGCCAACAGTATCAGGGAGAAGCATTCTGTTAAGCCAGCTATGAATGATGCCATCTCCAGGCTTAAGAGCTACTCCACCTCTTTGAGATATAAAATCAGGTAATTCTTTATGGGTAAGTAGATCTACTGGTTTAGGATATGCAGCTGTATGACAAAAACTTTGCATCACTAAATCTGCAGTAAATCCTAAACAAGCTAGTTCTTTTAATTCATCTCTAGTCATTGGCCCAGTAGTATCTTGACTACCAACTGTGGTCATAATTGGCTCACAGGTCATTCCTGGCCTAACTCCATCTAAACCGCATGCTTTCCCTACTATTTTTTGAGCTTGAGTAAATCCGGTACTACTTTCAGTTGGATTGTGTGGTCTAGTAAATATTTCACTTGGTTGATAATCTAATTTGTTTCTAATTTTGTCCGTAAGAGATCTTCCAATCATAAGATTAATTCTTCCGCCAGCTTGAATTTCATCAGTAAGAGTTGATGGATACAACTCGAATTTGCTTATTAATTCTTCAGTATTTGAATCTTTTTTAATTTTTTTAATAATGCCTTTATAGGGATATATTTTAATAACATCTCCTGTTTTCATTTGAGATACGTCAGCTTCTATAGGTAAAGCTCCTGAATCTTGTGCAGTATTGAAGAAAATCGGGGCTATTTTGCTGCCAATTATTATTCCACCTGTTTTTTTGTTGGGAACAAAAGCGATATCTTCTCCTATATGCCAAATGAGTGAATTAATAGCAGATTTTCTAGAACTCCCTGTTCCAACAACATCTCCAACATAAGCTATTGGTAAATTTTGTTTTTTTAAATTATCAAGGATCTCTAGTCCATTAGGTTTTTTAAATTCCAACATAGCTAATGCATGCATTGGAATATCCGGGCGTGTTGTTGCATGTACAGCCGGAGATAAGTCGTCTGTGTTTGTCTCACCGTCAACTTTAAATACTAAACAAGTAATCTCTTTTTCCAGAACTTTTTTATTTATAAACCATTCTGCATTTGCCCAACTATTTACAACTTCTTTTGCATAAATATTATTTTGAGATAATTCATAAATTTCATTAGCCGAGTCGTAAACAAGAATAATATTTTTTAAAACTTCTGCCGCTTTTTTTGCGAGTAAACTATTTTCTCCTTTAAGTATTTCAACCAAAGAATTTACATTGTATCCGCCTATCATTGTTCCTAGTATTTCAATTGCTTTTTCGGGATTAATTGATTTGCAATATTTTTCGGAATTAACAATAGCAGTAAGCCAGCTTGCTTTTACGTAAGCAGCCTCATCAACTCCTGGGGGTACTCTATTTATTAGTAAATCAAGTAAATAAGATGAATCGTAAGTACTATCTTGTTCTAATAATTTTGTAATACAATTTGTTTGTTCAGCATTTAAAGGTAAAGGAGGTATACCTTTGGCAGCTCTTTCAGCTACATGATCTGCATAATCTTTTAGCAATGTTTCCAAATTCTTCATTAGTAAGGTTTAATGCCTAATCTATTGTTATTTTTAATATTGAAAAGGAGAGTATTCATAAATGCTTTTTTAAATATTCAAACTTCTTAATTAATCAATGACGACATCATCAAATAATTCAGCTTTAGAAAAGACATCAGACTTACATGTTCTTGAAACACGTCCATTAATACCTCCAAGCAGATTACATAATGATATACCTTTAGATCACGACTCTGCTAATACAGTATCTAAAACAAGAAGATCGATACAAAATATTTTGCATCATAATGATCAGAAGCTTTTAGTCATTGTGGGTCCATGTTCAATTCATGATCTTGAGGCGGCAAAGGAATATTCAAAATATATTCAAAAATTCCGAGAAATGTATAAAGATAAATTAGAAATAATTATGAGAGTATATTTTGAAAAACCAAGAACAACTATTGGTTGGAAGGGATTGATAAATGATCCTCATCTAGATGATTCTTATGATATTAATACTGGTTTAAGAAGGGCAAGAAGTTTGCTTTCATATTTAGCAACTCGTGGCATACCTTCTGCTACAGAATTACTAGATCCAATTGTTCCTCAATACATTGCAGATTTAATAAGTTGGACAGCCATAGGTGCGAGGACTACAGAAAGTCAAACTCATAGAGAAATGGCATCAGGATTATCAATGCCTATAGGTTTTAAAAATGGAACGGATGGTTCTTTTACTACTGCAATTAATGCAATGCAGTCAGCTTCTAAATCCCATCACTTCCTAGGTGTAAATGAAAATGGAATGGCTTCTATAGTTAATACTACAGGAAATCCAGATGGACATGTAGTTTTAAGGGGCGGTTCAAAAGGCCCAAATTTCGAAAGTGATCATGTTCAAAGAATTTCAGCAGAATTGAGGCAGTGTAATCTTCCCCACAAAGTGATGATTGATTGTAGTCATGGAAATTCCAATAAAGATTTCCGAAAACAGTCGGAAGTGCTTAAAAATGTAGCTTCTCAAATTAGTAATGGTGAAAAAAATATTTTAGGAGTTATGCTTGAAAGTCATTTGAAGGAAGGAAATCAAAAACTTTTAAAAAAAGAAGATCTCCAGTTTGGCAGAAGCATTACAGATGCATGTATAGATATTGAAACAACAAAAGAATTAATCGCTATTTTATACGATTCACTTAGCTAGTTATTAAAAAATTAAATAATAATGCTGAAGAGATTGGAACAATGAAATTATCTATTCCTAGAACACTAAATTGTTCGAGCAAAGTCGCAATAAAAGCTATTGTAAAATAATTTAAATTTAGACTATTTTGTTGAGAGTATCCTATTGAGCAAACTACTATCAAACTTGTTAAAAACATTGTTATGGTTCCATATAAAGATTTTTTTTGTTTAAAAAAAATCCAACTCTTTGAGTTAAAGCTTTTTCCTATTAATCCAGCTAATCCATCACCAAAAGTCATTATGAAAAATCCACTAATTAGTGCATATGGATCTTTATCCCAGAAAAGATAAATTAAGATAAATAAACTTAGACAATAAAATAATGTCCCATAACTTTTTCTCTCAACATCCTCAATTGTTGGAAATAATTTATAGTTGTAATTGATGAAAACCATTAATGAAACAATTCCTGTAAAGATTAGAGCAGAGTTTTGATTAATTTTTAAAAATTGAGCAATTGGTATTAAAGGTCCTATTCCAATATGTATTATTTTTCTGACGATTTCTCTGCTATTTTCATTATATTTTTTGAAAACTATTGATATTAAAAAAATTGAAAATAAATATAATAAAATTAGAGAAAATTTTATCAATTTGGTTAAGCTGCTTTTTGATGAGTTGTCATTACACGAAGCTTTAATATTGCTTTAGCTTCTAGTTGCCTTACTCTTTCTCGTGAAACATTAATTTGTCTTCCTATTTCTGCGAGTGTTAATGGTTCTTCACCATCTAGCCCAAATCTGAGCTTCATGATTTTTTGCTCTCTTTCATTTAATTGAGAAAGCCAAGTTCCTAAATGCTCTTTTTGAATAGTTCTATCCATACCCTCCATAGGTTCTTCACAGTTTGGATCAGGTATGAGTTCACCAAGAGTACTTCTGTCTTCTTCCCCTCTTGCATGAGCATCTAGGGAGGCGCAAGGAGCACTTTGAGAAATTAAATCTTCTAAATCTTTTTGATCAATTCCCATCTCAGTTGCCATTTCCAATCTTGTAGGTTGTCTGCCAAATTTATGTGATAATTCTCTAGAGACTCTTCTCATTTTGGACAGTTTTTCACTTATGTGAATAGGCAAACGGATCGTTCTAGCACTGTTATCAATTGCCCTCGTCATTCCTTGTCTAATCCACCAGTAAGCATAAGTTGAGAATTTATATCCCATAGCAGGGTCAAATTTATCTACAGCTCTTTCAAGGCCAATAGCTCCTTCCTGGACAAGATCTAATAATTCAAGCCCTTGGTTTTGGTATTTTTTTGCAACCGAGACAACAAGCCTTAGATTAGCTGCCATCATTCTATCTCTTGCTCTTTTGCCAATCTTAATTTGATAAAGATTTCGTTGGGTCCTATCACTTTCAGGAATTTGTAGCAACTTTTTCATGTTCTGAACATGATGAGCTAACTCTATTTCCTCTGCTGGAGTCAAAAGAGGTACTCTTCCAATGCTACTTAAGTAATAGCCAATAGAATCTGAAGCGAGTCTGCCAGATTTTTTTTGGCTTTGTTTTGCCGTAAGACTGGATTTCGATTTGCGAGACTTGCCCGCAGTGTTTGGTAATCTTGGCTCATCAAAATTATTATCTGAAGAGCTTTTCGCAGATTCCAGAGGGATCCCCATCACCCTGGCCTCCTAAATAATGGATTTTTTAAAAAGCTAGCACTGAAATTGAAATAAAAACTGCTTTTACGTTGAAATTTTAAAGACAAAAAATTTTTTTTTAAAGCTTATTTCTTGAAATCCATTGATATGAAATGATTTTGTAAAAAATAAAAAAAATTTAAAATATTAAGTATTTTTTTAAATGTTGTAAAAATCAATATTAATTTTATTTTTTTATGAGGTCAATTTGCGAACGATTATGCGATGAATCTAATTCATGTTTCGAATATGAACCATCATCTTTCATTATCCAAGAAAAGTAATTATCTTTAATGTAAGTTTGCAAAAGCGTGTATATTACATATTTCAATTCATAATCCTCTATAGGAGTAACAGCTTCTATCCTTCTATCAAGATTTCTTCTCATCCAATCTGCACTCCCTATAAAAACCTCATTATCCCCGTTGTTACAAAACCAAAAAATTCTTGAGTGTTCAAGAAAAGGGCCAATAATGCTGATAACTTTAATATTTTCACTTAAATTTTTTCTTTGGGGATATAGGCAACAAATACCTCTTATGATGAGGCTAATTTTTACACCTGAGTCTGAAGCTAAATAAAGCAGTTTAATTATTTCTGGGTCTACTAAAGAATTCATTTTTGCGATTATTTCGGCTTTTTTGCCTTCTTCTGCATTTTTAATTTCTCTCTTTATCAGAAATATAAATTTCTCTCTCATCGATGAGGGAGAAACTAATAACTTTTGATAACTTTTTTGTTTAGAAAAACCAGACAAGTAGTTAAATAACTCAAGTAAATCAGATGCAATATCAGGATCCGTTGAAAGTAATCCTAAATCTGTATAAAACTTTGAAGTATTAGAGTTATAATTTCCTGTTCCAATATGGAAATAATTCCTTAATCGTCCTTTCTCTTTTCTTACTATTAAGGCAATTTTTGTATGTGTTTTAAATCCGATGATTCCATATACAACATGAATTCCAGCTTGTTCAAGTTGTTTTGCCCATTGAATATTATTATCTTCATCAAATCTTGCTTTTAGTTCAACAAGAGTCATTACTTCTTTCCCATTCTCTGCAGCTCTCATTAAAGCTGCAATGATAGGCGAATCTTGGGAAACTCGATATAAAGTAATTTTTATAGCCATTACAAGTGGATCATCAGCTGCTCTGTTTATAAATTCTTCAACTGAAGTTTTAAATAAGTCATAGGGATGATGAAGCAGAATATTTTTTTTTCTAAGTATCTTGAAAATAGAATTAGGGTTTTTGTTTGAAGGCAAATCTAAATGTTTTAATTCTGGGTGAGTTTTTCCAATTAGTAGATTTTCTTTTAAATCATCTCTATCAATTTTTGTAAGCTGATTTAAATCGTCTAGGCCTAATAAACTTTTGCAAAAATATATATATTCTTTCTGTATTGAGATACTTTCAATAAGTAACTTTAGAATATTTTCTGGCATATCTGATTCCACTTCTAATCTAACTACGTCTCCACCTAATCTTCTTTTTTGCAAACTTTGTTCAACAGCTAAAAGTAGATCATCAGCTTCAAGTTCTTTTAATTCTAAATCTGCATCTCTTGTCACTCTAAAAAAAGAATAATTTATACATTCCATTCCGTTAAATAAAGTATTTATATTATTCCCAATTAAATCTTCAACACTTATGAAATAGTGAGAACTTTCATCACTAAGTTGAGTAATTTCATTGGGAATTCGTATAAATCGGGGTATATTTTTTGTTGGTATTTTTACTCTGACAAACTGATTTTTAGAATCCTCCTCATCCTTTATTAAAGCTGCTAAATTTAGACTTAAATTACTTATAAAGGGAAATGGATGTGCGGGATCAACAACTAATGGAGTTAATAAAGGGAAAATAGATGTTGTAAAGAAGTTATTACTCCAGTTTCTTTGATTTTCACTTAGGTCCTTATATTTTTTTAAAATCACACCTTTTTCTTTTAATTCATTTTTTAATTCATTATTTAAAAAGTTTTCTTGGAGAATAGTTAACTTTTTGATTTCATTATTGATTTTTTTTAATTGCTCTTTAGGGGTAAGTCCGTCAATACTTTTTTTAGTAATTCCTGCTTCAACTTGAGCCTTTAATGAAGCTACTCTTACCATAAAAAACTCATCAAGATTATTACTAAAAATAGAACAAAATTTCACTTTATCTAGAATTTTGTATTCCTTTTCCATACCGGTAAGGAGTACTCTTTTATTAAATTCAATCCAACTTAATTCTCTATTAATGTAAATATCAGTTTGGCTTTTCATTAAAAAACTTTTAATTTTTGATTTTTAAAAGAATTATTATTTTTACCCTCTGCAATAAGGTATATCATGAAAAGTAAGATAACGGAACCAGCTATAAAAGGTGATTTAGGACCAAAGCTATCATAAACCCTTCCTGCCAATGCAATTCCTAAAACTCCTCCAAGACTTTGTAGACCCTGAAGGTTACTTAAAATTGATCCTTGTTTATCAATGTCTAATTTCTTAGATATTAGTGCTCTTAACGTGGGCGTAATTAACCCTGCCCCAACGGCTAAAAATGAAACTGCTGAATAAATATTAATTGTCGCATTTTCTTTTGGGGTAGTTATTAAAAGAGCACATGCCACAAGAATAAAGCCTGATCCGACGAGTGTTAATCGCATTTCGCCAAATTGCTTTACCAGGGGCCCAATTAATCCCCCCTGAACGATAATTGCAATAATTCCTACTACAACAAGAGTTCCACTTGATGCTTTGGTCGTCCAGTTTAAAGATTCTTGAAGGAAAAATATTAGGATATTGGTCAATCCAGTAAAAGCAATAAAGTAAATAAAAAAAGCTAATGATAATTTTTTAATCTTTTCTTCTTTGAAAACTGTAAAAAGAGCTTTTAAAGGGTTTTTTAAAATAGTTTTTGATTTACTTGAGTCACTATTAGGCTTGGTTTCTGGTAAGTAAAAAAATACAAGTAGAAAATTTATTATTGGAATGATTGAGGCTATCAAAACTGGAATAATAAAATTATTATTTGTATTTCTTGCAAAAATTACAACAAAAATATTACCTAAGAAAAAACTTAAACCAAAAGCTACACCAATAAGCCCAAATGTTTTTGCTCTTTTTTCAGGGCTTGAAATATCTGCAAGAATTGTTGTTGCAGTAGCTGCAGTCCCCCCACTTAAACCGTCAATTAGTCTCGCTAAAAATAATAAAAATAACGGGATAGAGGCTATTGAATTTGACCAATTAAAAAGAACTGTAAAAGATAATATTGATATTCCTATGACTGAGCCAGTAATACAAAAAAGAGTGACAGGTCTTCTTCCATATCTATCACTCATAAGTCCTATAAAAGGTGAAGCTGTAAATTGAGCTAATTGATAAGTGCATGATAATAAACCATATGTACTTGCTTTAGAATCAAAAAGTAGAACAAAAGAGGGTAATATAGGTAACAGTATACTTTCACTTAAACGATCATTTAGAAGAGTGATAAACGCACTAAGGAGAGTAAATTTTTTATTTGGTTTTAATAAACTTTCTTTCATAATATTTACCTTCATTTCGATTAACTTTTACTACCATACTTGTTAATGGAGACTATTGTGCCTGGCATTGTTTATTTGGTTGGAGCAGGTCCTGGTGACCCTGAGCTTTTGACTCTTAAAGCTTTACGCTTAATAAAAAATTGTGATGCATTAGTTCATGATGCTTTAATTCCGGATGAAATAACAAAAGAGGCAGGAAAAAATACAGAAATTTTCCATGTAGGCAAAAGAGCTGGGAAGTGTTCTGTACCTCAGGTTGAAACTAATGCTCTTATTTTGAAATTGGCAAAAGAAGGCAAAAATGTCGTAAGGCTTAAAGGGGGAGATCCATTCGTTTTTTCTAGAGGTGGTGAAGAGGTATCGATTTTAGAAAAAAATGGAATTTCAGTTGAAATCGTTCCTGGTATTACTTCTGGGATAGCAGCACCCACATATTTTGGTATTCCACTAACCCATAGAGATGCTGCTAGTTCTGTAACTTTCGTCACTGGACATGAGCGTGTAGATAAGGAAAAAAAGACAGTTAATTGGAGAGATTTAGCTAAATCATCAGATAGCTTAGTAATTTTTATGGGTATAAAAAATATTAAATATATTGTAGAAGAATTAATTCTCGGTGGTTTAGATAAGAATACTAAATGCGCTGTGATTCAAGAAGCTACTTTAAAAAATCAAAAATGTTTGATAGAGAAATTAAATAATCTTCCAGATAAAATCAAAGTTAAAGAATTTTCAGCTCCATCAATTATCATTATTGGGAAAATTGTTGAATTTAAGGTTAATAACAATATAACTAAAGTATCTGATGTCTATTTACCAGATATTAATAAAGTTCAACTATATAATAAATCCCAAAAATAAATTGGATCGAATTTAGGTTTAAGCTTTAAATCATTAACTTGATTAATTTGTCTGCAAGATAAGCTATTAATTGCAACTATTATGTCATCATTTTGAAATTCTGGAGGAATTAATTCTTCTTTTACAATTTTCAATTTTAAAGCTTTAGAAATCATAATCCCCTCCAAACAGCCGCTCTCTTTTCTAGGAGTTATCCATTGATTATTTCTTTTAATTAGAAGATTAAATGTACTTCCACAACAAAGTTCACCTGACGTATTCAAAAGGATAGAATCATCAAATGATTTTTCATTAGCTTCTCTCAAAACTTGTATTGCCTGATTATATGAAAATGTTTTGCATTTACTTATAAGACTGAATTCATTTATTTTTTCTGTTTGACTAATGCAAACGCTTATTGGATTAAAATTTGGTTTGATTCTATAGAACTCAAGCCATATATTGTCCAAATCTTTTGTCTCTGAAGTGCTATCAATTGTTAGTTTTCGACCTTTATTAGTTCCTCGACTATAGTTTATTCTTACTGAAGCAAATTGATCATTTTTAAGCGATAACTTTCTAATTCCATCGTGAATAAGTTGTCTCAAAGTTAATTTATTTATTTTGAGATTAATATTTAAAATCTTGCTACTTTTTTCTAATCTTTTCAGATGTTCATCAAAAAGAATAGGTTTGTTTTCTTTTATCAAAATGGTCTCAAATATACCATCAGCAAATTTTAATCCTCTATTATTAGCGGCAATAAATATTCTATCAATATCCAACCATTGATCCTTGTGCCAGCCTAATGTTTCAATCATTTGAGTGAATCAATTAACGGTAAAAGTTTCCACTTTAGTTCATTAGTTTCCTCTTCAGGGTTTGAGTCAATAACTATTCCGCAACCAGCATATATATTGATTTTTTTGTCTTTAATTAAAAATGATCTTATTAGAATATTGCTGTCAAACTCTCCATTCCAGTCAAGCTTCAAAAATGAGCCACAGTATGGTCCACGTTCACATTCTTCTAATTCAAAAAGTCTCTGGCATGATCTTAATTTAGGTGCTCCAGTTATAGAGCCCCCAGGCCAACAAGCTTTTAGTAAATCAATCCAGTCTTTGTCTTTTTTTAATTTGCCTCTGATTACTGATGTTAGATGATGAACTTTTGAGAAACTTTCAAGCTTTAATATTTCTGGCACCATAATACTTCCTGTTTCGCAAACTTTACTTAAATCATTTCTTATTAGGTCAACAATCATAATATTTTCGGCTCTATCTTTTTCGTTCGTTATTAAATCGATAGCATTAAGAGCGTCTTGATTTAAATCCTTATCTCTTGATCTAGTTCCTTTGATTGGTCTTGATTCTACAAAATTTTTATTATCTATTTTTATAAATCTTTCTGGCGAGGTTGATAATACAGCCTCTTTATAATTATCATTATTTATTATTATTCCTCCAAAGGGAGCTCTTAATTTCCTTCTTATTTTCAAATAAATATCTAGAGGATTATAGTTTTTGGAAGATTCAATTTCGCATTTAGTTGTTAGGTTTGCTTGAAATATATCTCCTAAGGAAATTAATTTTTTCAATTTTAGAATATTTTTCTGAAATTCTTCAGCCATTTCGTCCAAATTAATTTTTGAAAAATCAAAATTCAAATTTGTTTTAATAATATTTTCTTCTTCGATATTTTTAATATTGTTGATTATGTTTTTGTAATTCATCAGTTCAGATGAGTTTGTGCCTTCGATAATTATTTCTTTTTTTATTAAATTACATTTAATGATTGGATCATATGATGCAATCCATAAAGTTGCCATATTAGATTTTCGCCATGGGTTTTTGGGTTCTATGAAAACTCCAGCTTCATAACTTAACCATCCGATCCAAAATCCTTTTTCAATATTTCTTAAATTGTTAAATGGATTATTAGTTTTGTCTAAATTATTGATATCTCTTGATTGGATTATTTTTTTAGGTTTAATTCCTATTATTGACCATTCCCCATTTTCTTTGCCATCACTGTCTAGCCAAGCTAATCCTTTATCTCCGAATTTTTTTGTTAGATGATGCGTAATCAGTGCTGGATTTATCCATTTTTCTAGAATTATTTTTTTTATTTTCATTTTTTATTATTTTTATTAAGCCATTTTTCAAAAGCAGCATTTCTAATTCTGCAGCTATCACACTTACCGCATGGTTTTGAATTTCCCGAATAACAACTCCATGTTTTATCTAAAGGGACATGATTATCAAAAGCTAATTTAATAATTTCCTCTTTATTTAAATCTAATAGTGGTGTCCAAAGTTTTATTGGATTATTTTCTCTTCCTCTTTTATTAGCTAAATCTGCTAACTCTTGAAATTTTTTTATGTAGTCAGGTCTGCAATCTGGATAACCAGAATAATCTAGTGCATTAACTCCTAAGCCTATAAAATCAGCATCTATTGCTTCGGCATAACTTAGTGCAACGGAAATAAATATAGTATTTCTCCCAGGAACATAAGTATTAGGAATTTTATTAGTTTGTACTCCTTCTATTGGAATATTTTTTTGAGTATCAGTTAATGACGAGCCTCCCCATAAAGATAAGTCAAGCTTAATGATTTTAAATTCTTCGATATCAAAGTGGTTTGCAATTATTGATGCAGAATTTAATTCTTTTTTATGACGTTGACCGTAGTCAAATGAAAGGCCAAAAATTTTAGCTTCGGATTTTTTAGCGATACCAGTAACTGTAGAAGAATCTAAACCTCCAGATAATAAAACTACTATCGATTTATTTTTAAGAGTCATATGATTTCAATTAATTTTTAAGTATTTGTGAGTTTGAAGACTCAATTTCCAATCGGGGTTATTTTTCACGAAATCGATAGCAAGAGAAAAACCATTTGCATTGTTCCATGCTGGCTGTAAATAAAAAATTTTATCTTCTTTTTTTAAGTCATCTTCGCTTTTAGAGAGTTGATATTGTTTTAAAGTTTCTTTTTTTATTTGCATAGCAAATTCAATATCTTCTATATCATTTATGATTATTTTGATTTCATTACAGTTTTTTAAAAAATAATTTTTTGGTGGTGAGTGTCTTTTAGGAGATAAAGTAATCCAGTCATAGCTTCCTGATATCGAATTAACTCCACTTGTCTCAATATGAATCTTCATTGGCTTTTGTTCTTCTCCCATCGTCATTTTTTTTATGGCTTTGCAAAAATTATCCAAGTTATGTTGCAAAGGTTCTCCACCTGTAATAACGCAAAAAGATGCTCCTTTTTTTCTGGCAATTTTTATGCGATCTATTATTTTTTCAATTGATATAGAAGGGTGTTTTTTCTCGTCCCATGAATTCTTGGTATCGCACCACGTACATCCAACTTTACATCCGGCTAATCTTACAAAAAAAGCACTTTTTCCAGCGTGATAACCTTCACCTTGTAATGAATGAAATTGTTCGACTAAGGGTAAAAAATTTGTCATTTTCATTCAAAAAAATAAAGAATATTAATTTGATTGAGTTAACTTATCTTGAGCGGCTTTTATTAATCCTTTAAATAAAGGATGAGGTTTGCCAGGTCGTGATAAAAACTCAGGATGATATTGACAGGCTAAGAAGTATGGATGATTTTCTAACTCAATTAACTCAACTAATCTGCCATCTGGTGATGTACCACTAATTTTATATCCAGAATCTAAAAAACTTTGTTTGTAGTAATTATTAAATTCGTATCTATGTCGATGTCTCTCATAAATAACATCCTCAGCATATAAGTTTTTTCCAGTTGTGTTTTTTGTCAATCTACATGGATAAACTCCAAGTCTCATTGTCCCACCTAAATCAACTACATCTTCCTGTTCTGGTAATAAATGTATCACTGGATTTGGAGTGTTTGGGTCTAGTTCTGAACTAGATGCATTTGGAAGATTAGCCACATTCCTAGCCCATTCTATAACTGCACATTGCATACCCAGGCACAAACCTAAAAAGGGAATTTTATTTTCTCTTGCGAATTTTATAGCCGAAATTTTTCCATTGACTCCTCTATTGCCAAATCCTCCGGGTACGACAATTGCATCAACTTCATTTAAGTAAGTTTCTGCTGAATTTTTTTCTATCATTTCAGCACTTACCCAATGTAAATCTAATAAAGCCTTTTGTTCAATGCATGCATGTCTTAAAGCTTCAACAACGGATAAATATGCATCTCCAAGTTCAATATATTTGCCTACAAGGGCAATTTTTATTGGATCTCCAGGATTTCTTAGGTTGTGTATTAATTGCTCCCAATTTTTCAAATCACATTTTTTATCTTCAAGGCCTAAATACTTTAGGGTTTCTTTGCATAAACCTTCTTTTTTTAAAGAAAGAGGTACAGAATAAATACTGTCTGCGTCTAAAGCTTCAATTACAGAGTCGATACTTACACCGCAAAAACCACTAAGCTTTTTTTTAAGAGCTTCATTGATAGATTTATCACTTCGGCATACAAGTAGATCTGGCTGAATTCCAATTGATCTTAATTCTTTCACTGAATGTTGTGTTGGTTTAGTTTTTATTTCGCCAGAGGTTTTGATGTAAGGAAGTAATGTTACGTGTATGTATGCAACATCGTTCCTATTGACATCATTTTTGAATTCTCTTATTGCCTCTAAAAAAGGTAGAGATTCAATGTCACCAACTGTTCCACCAATTTCAGTAATAATAATATCTGCATTGCTGTTAGCGGCTACTCTATGAATCCTTTCTCTAATTTCTCCCGTTATGTGAGGTATTACTTGCACAGTTCCACCGTTATAATTACCTCTTCTTTCTTTATTAATGACTGCTTGATAAATAGATCCCGTTGTTACACTATTCAACCTAGTCATTGCAGTATCTGTAAATCTTTCGTAGTGACCTAAATCTAGATCGGTTTCAGCCCCATCTTCGGTTACAAATACTTCTCCATGTTGAAAGGGGCTCATTGTGCCTGGATCAACATTTAAATATGGATCTAGTTTTAATATTGAAACACTATATCCTCTAGACTTTAATAATCTACCTAAGCTTGCAGCTACAATTCCCTTACCAATGCTAGAAACTACTCCTCCGGTGACAAAAACAAATTTTGACATTGAATATTTTTAATTAAGCACTGCCTCCTTATATTTTATTTAAACAAAAAACTTTTAGAACATCCATATATATTCTTATTCATCAATTGTTATTTCAATTTCTAATTCTTTTAATTGTGATTCTGAGACATTTGAAGGCGCATTTGTAAGAAGACATTTTGCTTGTTGATTTTTTGGAAAAGCTATTGTTTCTCTGATTGAATCTGCACCTATGATCAGCATTGTAATACGATCTAATCCAAATGCTATTCCACCATGAGGAGGAGCACCCATTTCTAAGGCTTCTATTAAAAATCCAAATTTTTCATCAATATCTTTAGCAGTAAGTCCTACTGTTTTCAAAACCTCTCTTTGCAAGTTTGCTTCATGAATACGTAAAGAGCCACCTCCTAATTCCAATCCATTAAGAACTAAGTCATAAGCATTTGCTATAGAGTCCTCAATTTCTTTTTGCAAGTTTTCAGGATCTTTAGATTTTATATTTTTCGGAGAACAAAAAGGATGATGTAAAGCAACATATCTATTTTCCTCTTCATTTCTCTCAAACATCGGGAAATCAGTTACCCATAAGAAATTCCATTTACTTTTATCTATGAGATTTAAGTCTTTTGCGATGTATTGTCTCACTCTATCTAATGACTGGTTAACAATTTGTTTATCTCCAGCACCCAAGAGGATTAAGTCTCCATCTTGCGCTTCGGTGATTCTTAAAATATCAGCTATATGCTCTTCATTTAGATTATTTTTAATTGCTCCAATAGTCTCAAGCTCATCTCCTTTGACCCTGATAAAGGCTAAACCACCAGCTCCTGCATCTTGAGCTACTTGGAAGATATCACCTCCGGGTTTAATTCTTACGTTGCTAATACTTAAATTACCTCCTTTGACTGTTATGGATTTTATAGAACCTCCTGACTTAATTGCCTTGGTGAAAATATTAAAGCCAATATCACCTAATACTTCTCCTAAATCTTTTAATAACATTTTATATCTAGTGTCTGGTCTATCAGTGCCGTAATTATCTATTGCTGCTTGCCATGACATTCTTGGAAAAGCATTATCAAAATCAATATTTAATACTTCTTTCCATATTTTTTTTATAAGACTTTCATTAAAAGAGATTATTTCTTCTTCATTAATAAAGCTCATTTCAATGTCTAATTGCGTAAACTCTGGCTGTCTATCTGCCCTCAAGTCTTCATCACGGAAACATTTTGCGATTTGATAATACTTATCTAAGCCTCCCACCATTAAAAGTTGTTTAAATAGTTGTGGGGATTGAGGTAGAGCAAAAAATTCTCCATTCGAAAGACGAGCAGGAACAAGAAAATCGCGAGCGCCTTCTGGAGTTGATTTTGTAAGTAATGGAGTCTCTACTTCTGTAAATCCAAAATTATCAAGAAATTCTCTTGCAACTTTAATAATCTTGTGTCTTGTTTTTAAATTTTCTAGTAATTTGCCCCTTCTTAAATCAAGATATCTATATTTTAATCTCAGTTCCTCTTTTGTATTTTCATAATCATGTATAGACACTGGAAAAGGTAAGTTTTTTTTAATTTGGTTGAGAATTTGCAACTCTTTAACCTTAAGCTCTAACTCTCCAGTACTTAAATTTTTATTGATTGAGTCTTTAGGCCTTTTATTAATAATTCCGCTAACCATTATTACCGTCTCATTTCTTAGAGTTTCTGCCTGTTTAAATAGATTTGCTCCATCATCGGGGTTAATTGTTATTTGTAGGAATCCACTATGGTCTCTTAAATCAATAAAAATTACACCACCATGATCTCTTCTTCTATCTACCCATCCGCATAGATTAACTAATTTACCAATATCTGTATTATTGAGTTCTTCGCAAATTTTGTTTCTCATCTATGTATGATTTATTTATCAATAACTTATAATAATTCTTTGAGGGTAAATTTAGTTAATAATTCTTTTTATAAAACGTTCTTTTTGTTATAACCCCTTTAAATTTTTTACCTCTTATTAATATTTGAACTTCATTATTTACTAAGGCATGCGAAGCATTGATGTATGCAAAAGCTATAGCTTTTTGTTTAGTTGGAGACCAACTGCCGCTAGTTATAATTCCAATATTTTCTTCACCTTTAAATACTGCGCAACCTTTTCTTCCTATTGCTTTACCTTCTATAGAGAGACCAACTAACTTTTTTTGAATGCCTAATCTTGACTGCTCTTCAAGAAATTTTCTTCCAAAGAATTCGTGATTATTTTCTAGATGTACAAGCCAGCCTAATCCTGCTTCATATGGAGAAGTTTTTTCATCTATGTCTTGACCATAAAGATGCATGCCTGCTTCAAGTCTAAGAGTATCTCTAGCTCCTAAGCCACAAGGCGCAACATTTTTGGAAATTGTGAAATCCCATAAATTAATTGCTGCTTTTTTAGATAAAAGTATTTCTAGACCATTTTCCCCTGTATATCCTGTCTTGGAAACGAAAATTTTTTCTTTAGGAGAAATATGTTCAAAAATTTTATATTCACATCCAAAGTTAGGGATATTTGAGATAGAAGATTCAATCCATTCTTCAAATAAATCGAATGAGTTTTTCCCTTGTAGTGCTAAAAGTACTTTGTCTTTTTTAAAATTTGTTATTGAAATTTCATATTGATTTAAATTACTTTTTATCCACTGAAAATCTACTTCATATCTACTTGCATTAACTATTAACAATAATTCTGATATGTCATTTTCTTGTATTCCAATGTCATAAATTATTAAGTCATCTATAATTCCCCCTTCATTATTGAGCATTACTGTATAAAGTCCCTGGCCTTCAGAAAAGGAGTATAAATTAGTAGGAAAAAATTTTTGAATATAATCCTTTGGATTGATTCCTCTAATAGAGATTACTCCCATGTGAGAAATATCAAACAATCCTGCTGAAGATCTAACTGATTCATGCTCTTTGATTAATCCTGAAAATGATATGGGCATTTCCCAACCTGCAAAATCCACTAATTTTGCACTGGATTGAATATATTTTGAATACAGAGGACTTTTAAGCAAATCCATGAAATATTTAGTTTTTATTTAGTATTTTTATACTTTAGTTTAGAAATTTTTTATTGCATATTTTCTAATGACAAAATTAAGCTTCTAAGTATTTTTGCTGCAACTATGCTACTTACGCCGCTTTTATCAATTTCTGGAGATAATTCAACAATATCTGAAGCCACAATTCTAAAGTCTTTTAAAGTTATCAGGATTTCTTCAAAATCTTTCCAAAAAAATCCTCCCGGTTCTGGAGTTCCTGTCCCTGATAATAAACTGGGATCAAACCAATCTAAATCTATTGTTAAATAGATTGGAGATTTAGAGTATGGTAGAAGGGCTTGTTTTAACTCTTGTGCATTTCCCCCAGGACAAAAGTTAACTAACTGATTGTTGTTATGCATGATTTGAAATTCTTCTTTAGTCCCACTTCTTATTCCTACTTGCAAAATTTTCTTTCTAGGTAGCACTTCTAAGCATCTTTTCATGGCACAAGCATGACTATGTTTATTGCCTATATATGATTCTCTTAAATCTGCATGAGCATCAAGTTGAATCAATATCAAATCTGGATATTTTTTTACTAATGCCTCAATAGCCCCTCTGGTAATAGAGTGTTCGCCCCCAAGCATAATAGGACTAAGGCGTTTATTAATTAAATAATTTGTTGCTGATTTAACCGATTCAATAACGGACTTTGAGTCGTTTTTATCAATTAGTATTGACCCAAAATCAACATACATAATTTCTTCTAAGTCTTTGTTTAATTTAGGACAATATGTTTCTAAACAAGAACTTACTTGTCTTATTGCTTCTGGCCCAAATCTAGCTCCTGGTTTGAAAGAACATGTCCCATCATAATTGACTCCAAATATACCAATTGCGCAATCATCAGGGCTTCTTTTTGCTCCCATAAAAATCGCATTTTCGTTGTCAAATAAATTTTTTATCATTCTATGAATTGAGTTCTTTTACAATTTTATTTGGCATCATTTTGAATGCTGCATTTTGAAAATTTAAATTCCAAATTTCACATCCTTTTTCTATTCTGAGGGCTTCATCGTAATTTTGCTTTGATAAATCTAAAACTCTTTCAGAAGCGAATGTCCAACTCCAAATACCGCTTGGATATATAGGAACAAAAGAATACATAGTTTCAGAGACAGTAAATATTTTTTTCAGGGTTTTCAAAATACTTATGTGAATATTTTTGAAGGATTCAGGTGATTCGCTTTGCGTTGCTAAGATACCATCTTTTGTAAGAATTCTTTTGCATTCTCTATAAAACGAATCTGAAAATAATAAATTTGAAAATTCTGAGGGATCTGAGCAATCTATAAATATAAAGTCGTAAAAATTATCTCTTGTTTTTTTTACCCATTGAACACCATCATCAATATGAATTTTTAATCTTTTGTCATTCCATGCTTCGCCTCCAATTTCGTTTAAAAATTTTTTAGATATTTTGATTACTTCCTCATCAATCTCTACCAGATCAATTTGTGATATTTGAGAGTATTTAAGGCATTCTCTTGCTGTACCCCCGTCTCCTCCACCAATAATTAGTACATTAGATTTTTCATCAATCCTACTTAATGCTGGATGCACAAGGCATTCATGATAATATTTTTCGTCTTTTAATGATGTCATCCAACAACCATCTAGCATTAAAGCTTTGCCATAATATTCATTTTCAATGACAATAATTTCTTGATATTTTGATTTTTGTTTAATTAAAATTTCTCCATTTAGTCCGAATCTTGATCCTTTATGATATTCATCTATCCATTTTGAAGTATTAGTCATTTGATTGCTAAGAATTTTTTCTTTTAATTTTTTGCTTGGCTAGTTGCCAAAGTCGTTGAAAGTCTTTAGGAGTTTGTTTTTTAATATTATCTCCTGCATGATGTTCAATGATTGAAAATCTGTCTAAAAATTTTTTATTAGTTTTTTGAAGAGCTGATTCCGGATTTATTTTTAAAAAGTTTGAAATATTCAGAAGCGTAAAGTAAATATCTCCAAATTCATTTTTTATGCTTGAATCATTATTACTTTTTATTGCTTCCTTTAATTCATTAATCTCTTCTTCTAACTTTTTAAAAATCTGATCGGTACTCTCCCATTTAAAACCATATTCTTTAACAACATTTGTGATTTTCTCTGTTCCAACCGTTGGCGGTAAATTTTTGATTTTCAAATTTAAATTTTTACTAATTGATGATTTCATATGAGGTGCTTCTTTTCCTGAATTTTTAATATTTCCCCAAATCTGTTGCGATTTTTCTAGAGATACTTTTTCTTTTTTTTTGAAAATATATGGATGTCTATTAACAATTTTCTTGTTTAGATTTTTTATAACATCATTTAGTTCAAATTCTTTTTTTTCATAACCGATTTCAGCATGAAGCATTACTTGTAATAAAAGATCTCCTAACTCTTCACATATGTTATCCGCATTTTTTTCATATATCGCATCTATCAATTCACTACTTTCTTCATGTAAAAATGGGATCAACGATTTATGAGACTGTATTTTCTGCCAAGGGCATCCCCAAGTTTTATCTTTTAATGATTTGATATAAGATATTAAAATTTGAAAGTTTTTAATAATCTCTAAATCGGAATTTTTTTGCAAGTTATATCTATCGTTTAAGGACATAGGATATATTTTATTAATTTAATTTTGCCTCAATCATGAAATATTTAAATACTTAGTATAAATATTTCAACTTCATCTATTAGAATGGTTTATTATAAGGGCGATTAGCTCAGCGGTAGAGCGCCTGCCTTACAAGCAGGATGTCCCTGGTTCGAACCCTGGATCGCCCATTTATTTTTTTTTAAATGACTGAGATCGGCAATCTTTCAATCAGTCAAAGAGCTGCTTCAGAACTATCTAGGCAAGCTTCTTTCGGAGGTTCTCCTGGAGAAATGTCAATTGATTTGGTTGAGGATAAAAATTGTTCCGAAGGATGGATGCATATTAAACTAAGGCCAGGAACATGTAATGGATCCCCTATCTCAAGAACAGAAGGTGTCACTTTATATGCGGATGTAAAAAAGTTTAATTTACTTAAAGATTTAAAATTAGATTATTACGGTGATTTAAGCGGTGGTGGATTTCTTATTTCAACACCAAAAAATGCAAAACGTTGTTCCTGCGGTTCTGGTTTCAAACTTTTGTAGAATTAATGAGCCTTTTTTTGCAATCTAATATTATTTCCATTAATTGGCTGCTATCAAGATAAAATAAACAAAAAGTTTCTTGAAATAAAATTTGCATATGACAAAGATGAATGATCAATTATCCTTAGAGAATTATTCACCTTTTGAAGTAGAGAAAAAGTGGCAAGAGAAATGGGCAAGTTTAAATGCCTTTAGTCCTGACCCTGAGGATGATGGAGAGCCTTTTTGTATAGTTATTCCGCCACCAAATGTAACTGGATCTTTGCATATGGGACATGCATTTAATACAGCTTTGATTGATGTTGTAGTACGTTTTCAAAGACTTTTAGGGAAGAATGTTTTATGTTTACCAGGAACAGATCATGCTTCAATAGCTGTTCAAACTATTCTCGAAAAACAATTAAAAAGTGAAGGCAAAACAAGTGAGGATATTGGAAGAGTTGAATTTCTGAAAAGAGCATGGAACTGGAAAGAACAAAGTGGTGGCAGAATAGTTTCTCAATTAAAGAGGATAGGATATTCAGTTGACTGGACTAGAGAAAGATTTACTCTGGATCAAAAATTAAACGAGGCGGTTATTGAGGCTTTTAATATTCTTTATAAAAAGAATTTAATTTATAGAGGTGAATATTTAGTTAATTGGTGTCCTGAATCTCAATCTGCCGTAAGTGATCTGGAAGTTGAAATGCAAGAAGTAAATGGTCATTTATGGCATTTTAAATACCCTTTAATATCTGAAAGTGGTGAACAGTTAGATAAGTATTTAGAAGTTGCGACAACAAGACCAGAAACTCTTTTGGGTGATACTGCTGTTGCAGTTAATCCTGATGATGATAGATATAAAGAATTCATTGGTGTCAAATTAAAAGTCCCTTTCGTTGATAGAGAAATACCTATTATCGCTGATTCACATGTTGATAAAGATTTTGGTACTGGATGTGTCAAGGTTACTCCAGCCCACGATCCAAATGATTTTGCAATTGGAAAAAGGCATAATTTAAAACAGATTAATGTAATGAACAAAGATGGAACTTTAAATATTAATGCAGGCAAATTTCAAAATTTAGATAGATATGAGGCTAGAAAGAAAATTATCAAAGAATTGGATAACTTAGGCCTTTTGACAAAGATAGAGGATTATAAACATACTGTTCCTTTTTCTGATAGAGGTAAGGTGCCAGTTGAACCTTTATTGTCAACACAATGGTTTTTGAAAATGGATGATATATCCCAAGGATGTCTTAATGAAATGGATTCTAAAAAACCATCTTTTATTCCTCCACGCTGGGAGAAAGTTTATAAGGATTGGTTAGAGAATATTAATGATTGGTGTATAAGCAGGCAATTATGGTGGGGCCACCAAATACCAGCATGGTACGTTTTAGATGACTCTCAAGATTCAATAGAACAAAATACTCCATATATTGTTGCAAGAAATGAAAAGGATGCCTTAAGCGAAGCTAATAAAAAATTTGGAGCAAATATTAAATTGGTTAGAGATAAAGATGTTTTAGATACTTGGTTTTCAAGTGGTTTATGGCCTTTCTCAACTCTTGGTTGGCCAAATACAAATAATCCGGATTTTAAAAAATGGTATCCAAATAGTGTTCTTGTTACTGGTTTCGATATTATTTTCTTCTGGGTGGCGAGAATGACAATGATGGGAAATACTTTCACAAATAATATTCCTTTTAAGGATGTGTATATTCATGGTCTTGTTCGAGATGAAAATAATAAAAAAATGAGTAAAAGTTCAGGTAATGGTATTGATCCAATACTTTTAATAGATAAATATGGTTCTGATGCCTTGCGATTTGCTTTAATTCGAGAAGTTGCAGGCGCTGGACAAGATATCCGGCTTGATTTTGATAGGAAAAAAGACACATCTTCAACTGTTGAAGCTTCAAGAAATTTTGCGAATAAATTATGGAATGCAACTAAATTTGTCTTAATTAATAAGACTTCTCATAGCAATTTACTTAATAAGAATGATGAAATTTCTTTAGAATTATGTGATAAGTGGATTTTATCTAAATTGAATCAGGTAAATATAAAGGTCTCTGCTTTGTTGAAAGAATATAAATTGGGAGAATCTGCGAAATTACTATATGAATTTGCATGGAATGATTTTTGTGACTGGTATGTAGAGTTTGCTAAACAAAGGTTTAATAATAAAGAGACTAAAAATAGACAAATATCCGAGAAGGTTTTAATAAAAGTGCTCAATGATATTTTGGTGATGATTCATCCTTTTATGCCGCACATTACTGAAGAACTTTGGCATGCTCTGCAACTTAAACCAGATAAAGAATTATTATCTCTTCAAAAATGGCCAACCCAAGAAAATAAATTTGTTGATAATAAGCTTGATAATTCCTTTCAGCAACTCTTTGAAATTATTAGATTGATTAGAAATTTGAGAGCTGAATTAGGACTCAAGCCATCAGAAAAAGTTCCTGTTTACTTAATTTCAGATAATGATGAATTGATTAATTTTTTAAAAAATTTAGTTGATGATATTCAAACCTTAACCAAATCTTCTGAAGTATTTATTTTTAAAACTAATGCTGTTGATAAAAAAGAGTTTGCTAAATCTTTTTCTGGGATAATAAGTGATTTAGAGGTTTACTTACCTTTTCAGGATTTTGTAAATATAGATGCATTAAAGGAAAGGTTAAACAAGGATTTAAAAAAGGTGACTATTGAATTAGAAACTTTAAATAAGAGATTATCTAATAAAAATTTTGTTGATAAGGCTCCAAAAGATATTGTTGAGGAATGCAGATTTAAATTAAACGAAGGTTCGGCACAAATGGAGAGAATTACTAAAAAACTCGAACTTTTGAGTTGAGAATGAATATAGTCCTTGAAAATATTTATAATTTGTCGTTTTTTTTTAATACTGGAATTGGTATCTTTTCTTTTGTTTGTATTTATATTTTAATTGTTTTATTAATACTTCCAGCTTCTTGGTTATCTTTATTATCAGGTTTTTTATATGGCTCATATTTAGGATCAATTATCGTTTTCGTTTCCGCTTTCATAGGAGCATCAGTTGCTTTTTTTATATCAAAAAGTTTTTTTGCAAAAAAATTAAAAAATCTTTTTAGCCGTTATCCAAAATTAAGTATTATGGAAAAAGTAGTAGAAAAAGGCGGACTTAAATTAATTTTTTTAGCGAGATTATCGCCGATATTTCCTTTCAGTATTCTTAATTATTTTTATGGTTTGAATAATGTTAAGTTTAGAGATTTCACTCTTGGTCTTATTGGAATAATTCCAGGAACTTTTCTGTATTGCTCAATAGGTAGTTTGGCAAAAAGTCTCCAGGAGTTAAAAAATGTGCAATCACCAAATAATTTATATATGACTATCATTGGAGTTGTCTCAACATCTTTAGTTGCATATTTTTTAGCTAAATACTCTAAAGAATATTTTGAAAACTCCTAAGAATTTAATCTTTAATATTCCAATCTCTTATAGATGCAATTAGGATAAACCACAAAAGCCTAAATTTTCCTAGTAAAGTTTTGGTGGCTTCTAATTCGATATATTTTGCTTGTCCACAGGGTGTTTTTATGTAGTTGAAAACTTTTTTCTTTGTCATAAGTCTCGCAAAAAGTTCAGATGATTTTTCTTATATTTTACAGCTAAAATACAAAGTTTTTAATTAAAAACTACATTTATATAGACTAATTTTTTGAATAGTATTTTTTAAAATTTAAATTTTTTCTCCAGATTTAAATCCTCTAAAGCATTTGAATCTAGGAAATCTAAGACTAAAAGCCACTGCATCCTTTGATTTAGTTTTAGCATCAGCTCTGATTTCTACAAGTTGACCAACGAGATGATTACGTTTTGACCAATATTCTTCACGTTGGATATCACTAAATCCGCTTCCGCAACTCAGACTGTATTCATACCCATCATCTTCTCCCTCTACAAAGATTGCTCCCAGCCTACCTTTATTGCGACCTGTACCTTCTTCAACCGATACAACTTTCAAAGTGACTTCAATGAAAGGTTTTGCTTTTAACCAACTGTGTGTTCTTTTACATTCATAAATTGCATCTGGGTCTTTAATCATTACTCCTTCATATCCACCCTCCACGGCAGATTTATTAAGCTCAACAAATCTTTTCTGTCCCTCAATAGTATCGAGATCAACATTTTCCCATTCAAGTGTTTGTATATGTTTTAGAAGCATAGAATGTTTTGCTACCCATTCTTTTACTAATAAACTTCTTTTTGTTTGACTAGTGTTCCATCTCCCTTTTTGAAAGTTTTCAAGGGGACACAAGTCAAATAGGTGGAGCACTGCGTCTTTGGTTTGTTTGCCATCTTTTCTATGTACCTGTTTCATTAAATCTTGAAAGTTAGCGCTCATTACTTCACCATCGAGTACTAAGTCATAAGGTGCTGGGTCTTCTTTTAAGACGTTTTCTATTTCTGAGATAATATGACCAAAATTATGGAACTGTTTCCCATTACGAGAAAACATTTCTACTTTATTTTGTCTAATAATAGTTAAGACGCGTACACCATCTAATTTAATTTCAATTTGCTTTTTTCCTATCATTTTTTTTTCATGATTTGCACTGTCATGAGCTAGAGGACAAGAAAAAATAGGAATAGCATATTTTGGAAATTTCTTTGCTATCTTGTTGATTGTTTTTTCAGATACACCACATCTAAGATCTTTAATTAAAACTCGTCTATAAAATCCATTCCATTCTTCTTTTTTTGCAGATTCCATAGCGGTAAGAATTGCATCGCGAGCAGCGTGACCAGTAAGTTCTCTTTGAATAAGCTTATTGGCTAATTTTCTAAAATCTTCCCATAAAAATTTTTGACTTTTTTCAGTCTCTTTTTCAGGAACAATTTTCACACCAAAAGTCACCAATGGATTAAGTGCCATTCGGATTCCTTCAAAAAAATCATCTAGACCTTCTTCCATTGCTTTTAAGATGATTTTTTCTTTATCTAACCTACTTGGATGTAATTCTAATTGATGTATTATTTCTTCTTTAAACAATTCTTTTTGCCTCACAAGAAATGATTAATTCACTTTAGCTATTCTGTCTATTTTCCAATCATTATCAGTTTTTGCGAAAGTAAAATCTAATGGAAGCTCATCTTGTTTGTCTTCTGACTTTAAATTTAAAGTTATTATGATTTGATCTTCTTGGACTCTAGGTCTTCCTGATTTTAAATTTCTGTATTTATTGAGGTTTAAACTAGCTAAAAATTTAAGAAAGTCTTGGCGTTTAACATGAGTTTTATAAGTTTTTGTAGTCAAACCATAAGCTGCATCAATTCTGCCAGCAGCTATTTGATCAAAAAACTTTCTTACTAATGGATTAATTCCTCTGGCGCTTATAACTAATTTGACTGCATTAAAAGTCCAAAAAGAAACTAGTACTGCTCCGCCAACTAATAAGGCTTTAATTCCGATATCTTTTACTAGTGTTGCATCCATGTTGATTTGAGTTTTTATTACTTTAAGAAAAGAAATCGTTTTTGATGGCTTTTTTTGTCAAAATAATACTAATTTTAATCCATAATGTCTGTAATTCCTCTTCTACCTTTATTTCATAGATTTAATAGCCAATATTTTGAAAATTCCTTAGCCGTTAATAATCAACCTTTAGTAAAAGTTAGATGGAGTGACAATAGATTAAAAACTACTGCTGGTTTTTATAAAAGAAAACGAATTAATGGCCTTATGGATTCTGAAATTATCTTATCGAAACCTATTTTGAGTAAATTATCTACTAGTGAAATAAACAGTACTTTATGTCATGAGATGATTCATGCATGGGTAGATAGGATATTAAAAAAAAATGAGATACATGGCCCAAATTTCTTAGCAAAAATGAATGAAATTAATGAGAAAGAGAAGAATTTTCAAATTTCTGTAAGGCACTCATTTCCTATTGAGAGGAGAGAATTAAAATACATAGGAACTTGTCAAAATTGTGGTGAAAAATTTTTCTATAGGAAAAGAATAAAGAATATTGCATGTAAAAAATGTTGTGTAAATTTCTTTAATGGATCATGGAACAAAAAATGTTTAATTTTGTTTGATTAAAAATATAAGATGTGTTTTTGTTTCTATATTTGGAATTATTTAATTTTTTAATGTAATTTATATTTTAAAAAGCATAATAATTTATGGATTCAAGGAGAATTAGAAATCTTAGAAATAGTTTTGATAGAAATATTGTTGATAAACAAGTTGATAAAATTTTTGAAACTGGAAGACAATTCGTCGATGGAGTATCTGGGGCTAGGCCAGGTAAAAGGAGGAACTCAGATTTTCAAGGAATCTCAAGTAAGAGTGTTAAAAAAGTAGGAAAATGGGTATCAGAAAAAGTAGATTTATTTTTTGATGAAGATAACGATGATTGGAATGATGATAATTTTTACGGTGATAACAGCGACATTAAGACATTTACTAGAGAATCCAATTCTTATGAATTTACTAAACCTTATTTAAAAAGACCTCTAGAAGCAATATCTTTAAGGCAACCAAAAAATTTACAAACAACTGAGCAAAAAAAATTACCTTATGGGAAAGAGAGTATAAACGAAGATTGGCCAGATGAAATGGATTTCAAAGTTGAAAGATGGCAAAGAGATTCAGAAAAAGAACATAATTTATCAAGAAATCAATTAAACCAACAAGGTCAATCAAAATCAAGGAATCTTCCTAGATCAAGAAGAAGAAGAGTATAGTTTTGTAAATTCTTTAATTCCTGAATAACCTAATAAATTTTCTAAATGAGGATTAAAGACTTCTCTAATAATCGTTAAGGGCTTTTTGTCTCGAAAAAATCTATAATTTCTTGACCAGAATGGTCCTTTAAAACAAAATTGATCTTCTAACCAATTTGAATTTACAAGAGAAATTCGGTCAACTTCTCTAAACAATTCTGATCTGTCTTGTGTCAAATTCTTCCAAATTGGCTCTTCTTTGGCTTTTAAATTTTCACTCACTTGTTCTGCATTCCACCAACTTTCAGCCCATGCTAGGTTTTTATTATTGTTTTTAATCCATACTTGTCTTCTAATTAAGGGGCCATTTAACTGATTTAATTCTTTGGGACCTTCTTGAATGCATAGAGGATCTACTTGCATTGAAATTAATTTAATTTTCGTCTCTTGATTAGTTAAAAGCTGTAGATGTCTAGTTGGACTTCCATCCCCAAGCAACATTAATTTCCATGAACCAGATATTTCTGGGAGTGAATTTTTCACTAAAAAAGTAGAAGCTTTTTCTTCCCATAAAATTTTTGGTGAGTTAAAAAGTTTATTATTCAGTGCTCTGAACGATTGCTTTTAAGATGATAACTTTTTTTCGACAAAAATATTTGCCTTTTCTTTATTTATTTCTCTTATTTTTAGCCAAACAAGTAATGCAGTTAAATCTGCTTTGCTTACTCCCGGAATTTTTGAAGCATCACCAAAATTCTTTGGCTTTATCTTATTCAAATTTTCTCTAGCTTCTAATGATAATGTATCTATCTTTTCATAATTTATTTCTTGAGGCAGAGATTTACAGCTTTGACGATTTATTTGTTCAATATTGTTTTTTTGTCTTTTAAGATAACCCTCGTATTTAATATCTATTTCAACACCTTCCTGTATTGAAGAAGCTATATTTTTTTCAGTCAAATTATATTTAATTAGATCTGAATAATGAAAGTTTGGTCTTTTTAAAAGTTCTTTCAAAGTTGTTGAGCCTTTGATTTTTGATCCCGTGTCTAATTCAATTTTTTTTGATATTTCATCCGTATTTTTTAAACGAGTGTTTTTTAATCTTAATTTCTCTTCTTCAAGGAGTTTCATTTTTTCTTGATAGAACGACCATCTTTTCTCATCAATTAGCCCAAGTTCATAACCTAATGGGGTTAATCTCCTATCTGCATTATCTCCTCTCAGGGTCAACCTGTATTCACTTCTACTAGTAAGAACTCTATATGGTTCTTTGAGATCTTTGGTAATTAAATCATTGATCATTGTCCCTATATAGCTGCTTTCTCTAGTGAAGATTATTGGATCTTTTTTGTTTAGTTTTCTTGTTGCATTGACTCCTGCAACTAATCCTTGTGCTGCTGCCTCTTCATAACCAGTAGTTCCATTGATTTGTCCAGCGCTAAATAAATATTTAATTTCTTTCGTTTCGAGTGTTGGTTGGAGTTGTGTTGCAGGGATATAGTCATACTCGACAGCATATGCTGGTCGCAACATTTTACATTCACTTAATCCAGGTAAGGTTCTTAAAAGTTCTAATTGAATATTTTCGGGTAAACCTGTAGAGAATCCTTGAACATATATTTCAGGGGTATTAATTCCTTCTGGTTCTAAGAAAATTTGATGTGATTCTTTATCAGCAAATTTAACGATTTTATCTTCAATTGATGGACAATATCTCGGCCCCTTACTATCAATAAAACCCCCGTAAATAGGAGTTAAATGTAAATTGTCTCGAATTAGTTGATGTGTTTTGGTAGTTGTTCTTGTGATGTGACAACTAACTTGGGGCATATTATTTTTTATATCTGGGTCAAACGAAAAATATTTATCTGCTGCAGTACTTGGTTGAATATCTAATTCATCAAAAATAATACTTCTTTTATCAACTCTTGCTGGAGTTCCTGTTTTTAAACGTTCTGTTTTAATACCAATTTCGTGCAAGTTTTGAGTAAGACCTTTTGCTGCTTGTTCGCCTGATCTCCCAGCTGACATTGATTTATTTCCTATCCATATTCTTCCTTCTAAGAATGTACCGGCTGTAATGATAACTGATTTTGCTGAATAATAACTACCAAAAAAAGTCCTAACACCTTTTATTCTTTTTTTTACGATTTTTTTTGAGTTCAATCCAATTTCTTCAGTTTTTGCAATATCCAGTTCAGTAATCATTGCTTCTTTTAAAGATAAATTATCTGTATTTTGAAGAATTTCGATCATCTTTTTTGAGTATTCTCTTTTATCTGTTTGAGCTCTTAATGCCCATACAGCTGGTCCTCTACTTGCATTTAATATTCTTTTTTGAATTGCTGTTTTATCAGCTAATTTTCCAATGATTCCTCCTAATGCATCAACTTCATGCACTAACTGACTTTTTGCTGGACCACCAACTGCAGGATTACAAGGTTGCCAAGCAATCCTATCTAAATTGATTGTGAATAAGGCTGTAGAAAATCCTAATTTTGCCGTTGTTATAGCAGCTTCACATCCCGCATGTCCCCCTCCAATGACGATAATGTCAAAAGATTCATTTGTTGAGTGATGATCTTGCATTATGAGGATCGATTTAATTAGCTAAATTCCTAAATCTAGTAAATTGAGGTTCAAATAATAATTTAACAGTTCCTACGGGTCCATTTCTATGTTTAGTGACAATGATTTCTGTAATTCCTCTATCTTCAGTCTCTGGATTATAATATTCATCTCTGTAAATCATTAATACTAAATCTGCGTCTTGTTCAATAGATCCTGATTCTCTTAGATCGCTTAACATTGGTCTTTTATTTGTTCTAGACTCTACTCCTCTACTAAGCTGAGATAAAGCTACTACTGGCACTTTTAATTCTCTAGCCATGCTTTTAAGACCTCTTGTTATTCGTGAAAGTTCTTGCACCCTATTATCAGGGGTTGATCCTTCCATCAGCTGGAGGTAATCAATAACAATTAATCCTAATTCTTTTTTTTGTTCAGCTATTAATCTTCTGCACAGAGATCTCATCTCTAAAACACTTAAGTTAGGTTTGTCATCTATAAATATTGGTAATTGACCTAATGAATTGATACCTTCTCCAAGCAAAGGCCATTCATCTTGCTGTAATCTTCCTGTTCTTAATCTGCCACTCTCAATTCCAACTTCCATAGAGAGTAATCTATATGTCAACTGTTCTTTACTCATTTCAAGGCTAAATACGCACACAGGTAAATCTTGAGATTGTGCAACATTTTTAGCCAGATTAAGAACTATTGAAGTTTTTCCCATTGAAGGTCTTCCAGCAACAATTATTAAATCACTTCTTTGAAATCCTTGAGTCATCGCATCAAGGTCGTAAAAATTTACTGGAATTCCAGCTACTGAAGTACCTAATGATCTCGACTCTATTTCATTGAAAGTACTTGTAAGGATTTCAGCTGCTTGAGTAAGACCTTTTGAAGGTTTTTCTTGACTTATTTCAAAAATTTTTTGCTCCGCTTTATCTAGCACTTCATTGGTATCTTGAGTTTGATCAAAACCTAGTTGAACCACCTCATTTCCAGATCTGATAAGTTGCCTTCTCATGAATTTGTCGTTAATTAAATTAGCAACTTGTTCTATGGATGCTGTAGAGGAAACATTTTCAACTAATTCTACTAGTTTGTTGTTCCCTCCAATTTTTTCTAGTGATCCATTATCTGCTAACCAAGCACTCATTGATGTTAAATCAGTTGGTTTACCCTGGGTATGCAACATTAATGCCGTTCTATAAATCTCTTGATGGGCATTTATATAAAAAGCTTCAGGTTTAATTAGGTCTGCAATTCTTCCGATCGCGTCTGGATCAAGAAGTATGCCACCAAGAACAGCTTCCTCTGCTTGAACGTTTTGAGGAGGGACTAGTCCAGCATTTTCACTATTAAAATCCTTTTTAAAATTTTTATTTTGCCCATTATTTGGAAAAGGTACTGAAACCATATCTTTAATTGCTTAGATATATACTCTGGCTACTTTTCAAAATAATGCAACAAATTGATTAACTTGTTACTTCAATATTCACTTCTGCATTTACTTCTGGATGCAATTTTATTTTTGCAGTAAAAGAACCTAAATTATGAATATCAGGAACTGTGATGTTTCTTCTATCAATTTCTTTTTTAGTTGCCGCTTCTATTGCTTCGGCAACATCCCCATTGGTAACAGTTCCAAAAAGAACACCATCTTCTCCAACCTGTTTTTTGATAGTAAACCTACCTATGGTAGATAATGCAGTTTGGAAATCTAATGCTTCTTGCTTTAACTTATCAGCAGCGATTTTTTCTTTTTCTTTCTTCCTTTCAATTTGTTTAAGGACTGCCGGTGTTACATTCATTGCCTTGCCATAAGGTAATAAAAAATTTCTTGCGTATCCAGGTGCTACTTCAACTAGATCTCCTTCTTTACCTAGTGAAGCGATTGATTCAGTTAATGCGACTTGTACTCTTTTTGCCATGAAAATATTGAACAATATAGTTAATAATAAGACCTAGAGGGTAACTTTACTTTTTTTGCAAGACCAAATTTCGCAAGAATCTTAATATGTTCCCATGTTAAATCTATCTGACCTCTAAATAATCCCTGTTTTGCCGAATTGGGAAATGCATGATGATTATTATGCCAACCTTCTCCAAATGTTAATGCTGCAACCCACGCATTGTTTTTAGATGAATCACCACTCTCGAATGGTGCTTTACCCCAACAATGCGTCGCAGAGTTTACTAGCCAAGTTATGTGATAAACAACTACAAGCCTTAATGGAATTCCCCAAAGGACTAGAGCCCATCCTCCAACTCCTAATTTTTGACCTATTGCGTACAAAGAGAGTGCAATAGGAATTTGTAAGAATAAAAAATATTTATTTAGAAATCTATAGTATGGATCCTTAATTAAATCTGCACTTAGTTTTGGAACAGCTTTTAGAGCTTCAACGTCTTTAAACATCCAACCCATATGACTCCACCAAAACCCCCTTTTACTATTGTGATGATCAACTTCAGTATCTGAAAAGGAGTGGTGATGCCTGTGTAAACCTACCCAATCTATTGGTCCATGCTGGCAACTTATAGCCCCACAGGTAGCAAAAAATCTTTCTAACCATCTTGGAACGATGAATGATCTATGAGATAACAATCTGTGATATCCAAGGGTGACTCCTAAACAAGCAGTTACCCAATAAAAAAATAATAGTGATACTACTGCAGGGAGACTCCAAAATTTTGGTTGTATAGCTACAAGAGAAAGAATATGAATTGCAACCATGAAAATTATCGTTCCCCAAGTTTTATGTAGTCTTGGAGGATATCTTTTTGAATGACTGGAAGGTTCAAGTAATTTTTCTGAGAGTTCTATAACTTTTTCAGCTGGAACAGGTTTTTTTAATTTTGCTGTTTCTTGGAAAATCACTGAATTCATGATATTGAAATGCTATTTTCAAAATTGCCGATATGTAATATTATCATACTATACTATTGATAAGTTTAATTATCTGTGAGTCTCGGATATCGCGATAAATTATCTAGAGGTCGAAGGGCTATGGCTCATTTGATACATCTCTGGCATGAAAGAAATGGATGGTCACACAGAGTTTTGCCATTACTTTCTGAAGTTCTTGATTTAGGCAAAGTTCATAATTCACAAATTTCTAATCTTAGGAATGGGAAGTTATCTTCGCCAGGTCCTGAAGTTTTTCTAGCTTTAGCTCAAGTTAATACGATTCTTGATCAAGGTATTGAAAAAATCAGGGATCGTTTTGAAAGTGATTACCCAGAGTTATGGAAATCTTTGGAAGAGTCTGCATTACCCCTTAAAAATGATTCTGGTCATCCATTGTCGGCGGGGGAATTATTCGAGATATTTTCAGGATTAAAACCTCTACCTTCATCTTTTGACTGGTACATAGAAGATGAAGAAGCTTCTGCTTTGAGTGATGCTCTTTCAGTACATTTTTGCCAGAATAAGGCTTGGAGATCATGTAAAATGCAAGTAATGAAAGCCTATGCTGTCAATAAATCTGCCCGTAGAGAACGTTTTGCTGAGGTAATTGCAGGAATTAGAGATTATACTGCAGAAGAATTAGATGGAGAACTTCTTGATTTATATGAGGCTTCAAAAAATCTTTCTTATTTTCATGGCAGGGGACCTAATGCTTTCCTCGCAGAATTAAGAAATTTAGCTTCTGAAAAATAAGATTATTTTTTTAATTAATGACTCCTGACAATAACTTAAAACTCGCTGAAAACTCTATTCTTTCTGTCGAAGAAAGTTTAAGTAAAGTTTTCCAAGAAAGGTCTAATCAGGTTTTCCAGAAATTAGAAAATATTTTGACAATTTTTAAGGAAGAAAAAGTTTCTACTAGTCATTTCAATCAATCTTCTGGTAGTGGACATGATGATATATCTAGAGAAAAAATTGATGCAGTTTTTGCAAGATTGTTTCTTGCTGAAAAGGCTGCTGTGAGGATGCAATTTGTAAGCGGAACGCATGCAATAAGTTCTGTCTTATTTGGAATTCTTCGACCTGGAGATGTAATGTTATCTATTACGGGACAACCATATGACACGTTAGAAGAAGTCATAGGAATAAGGGGAGGAGGAAAAGGCTCACTTAAAGATTTTGACATTGAATATAAGCAAATAAATATTTGCGAGAATTTTGATTCTTTTGAAGAAAAAATTGTTCATTCTTTTAAAGAAAATTCATGCAAATTAGTATTCATACAAAAAAGTTGTGGATATAGTTGGAGAAAGTCTCTTACGAATCATCAGATAGAAAAAATTTGTAGTCTTATTCATTCTCTTGATCCTAATTGTATATGTTTTGTTGATAACTGTTATGGGGAGCTTGTTGAAGATAGTGAACCAATTTCTAAAGGGGCAAATATAATTGCTGGATCTTTGATTAAAAATTTGGGAGGAACAATCGTTCCTACTGGTGGATACGTTGCAGGAGATGCAGAGTTGGTTGAGATGGCATGTTCTAGATTAACCTCACCAGGCATTGGTTCTTCTGCAGGAATAAATTTTGGACTAGGAAGATTAATTTTGCAGGGTTTGTTTTTAGCACCACAAATTGTTCACGAATCACTAAAGGGTGCTGATATGGTTGCAGCAGTCTTTAAAAATTTGGGATTTAAGGTTTTACCAGAGCCAGCAACTTATAGATCTGATCTTATTCAGTCAGTAAGATTGAATAATCCTGATTTGGTACAAAAAGTTTGTCAATCATTTCAAAATTCTTCACCTGTAGATTCTTTTCTGAATGTTGTTCCATCATCAATGGATGGATATGATTCAAAATTATTAATGGCAGGAGGTACCTTTATTGAAGGTAGTACAAGTGAATTTTCTGCTGATGCCCCTCTAAGAGATCCTTACAATATTTTTGTTCAAGGTGGTTCTCACATAGCTCACATCAAAATTGCATTAATTCGATTATTATCTGAACTATTAGAGGAAGAATTAATTTCAAAGGATTCTCTACTTCCTTTATCTACTTAATCATGTCTTACAAGTTTCCAGACAACCTCAACTATGCTGATACTCATGAATATGTCTTAGAAGAAAATGGATTATTAAAAATTGGAGTTAGTGAATTCGCTATAGATCAATTAGGAGATATCGTTTTTGTTGAATTAGCTGATGAAGGGGCGACTTTAGAGAAAGGCGAGACTTTTGGAACAATAGAATCAGTTAAGGCCGTAGAGGAAGTTTACCTGCCTTTTTCAGGAGAAATAGTATCTGTAAATGAAAGTGTTGTTGAGAACCCTGAGCTTTTACAGAATGATCCGATTGGAGACGGTTGGTTAGTCATTTTGAAACCAGAATCAAAAGCATCAATTGCTGATTTGATGACTTCTGAAGAATATCAATCAAAGGTTGTACCAAAATAAGGCAAACTTTCTAAAAAGAGCTATTTTAAAGAAAAATATTTTAATATGACATCCAAATTTGGGTCTGATTTGTTTATAGATAGGCATCTTGGGTTAGGAGATAATGATGAAAGAATTATGCTGAACAAGCTTGGTTTTAATAATATTGATCAATTTATAAATCAAGTTATCCCTGAAGATATACAGCTTAAAGATAAATCTTCAGAAATATTGCCCCAAGGTTGTTCAGAAATTGAGGCTTTAAACGAATTAGAAGAGATTACGAATAAAAATACAAAAATGAGATCACTTATCGGCCTTGGTTATTATGACAATCATATGCCTAAAGTAATCCAAAGACATGTTCTTGAGAATCCAAGGTGGTACACGTCCTATACTCCATATCAAGCAGAAATTGCACAAGGAAGATTAGAAGCTCTATTTAATTTTCAGACTATTGTTTGTGAACTAACAGGATTCCCTGTCGCCAATGCATCTTTGTTGGATGAGGGTACTGCAGCAGCAGAAGCCATGGCCATGAGTTTTTCCGCAAGAAAAAATAAATCTTCAAAAGTGTACTTAGTGGAGTCAAATGTTTTTGATCATACTTTTAATGTTCTACAAACCAGAGCAAAACCTTTGGGAATAACTTTAAAACGCTTTACTCAAAGCAACCTTCCTAATCTTGATGATGTTTTTGGAATGTTGTTGCAATTACCTGGTAAAAACGGACAATTATATGATCCTACATTCTTAATATCCCAAGCACATAGATCAGAAATTATTGTTACGGCATGTATTGATCCACTGGCACAAGTTTTGATTAAACCAATTTCTGAATTTGGTGTTGATGTAGCAGTGGGGAGTATGCAAAGATTTGGTGTTCCAATGGGTTTTGGTGGCCCTCATGCAGCATATTTTGCTTGTAGCGAAAAATATAAAAGGCTGATACCAGGAAGAATAGTTGGGGAAAGTCTATCTAAAAATGGAGAAAAGTCACTAAGACTAGCATTGCAAACAAGAGAGCAACATATTAGAAGGGAAAAGGCCACTAGTAATATTTGTACTGCTCAATCTTTGTTAGCTATAATTTCTTCTTTTTATGCTATTTATCATGGACCCTCTGGATTAACGCAAATTGCTAAGAGATTAGTTGAGTTGCGAATAAATTTAGAATCAAGTTTAGTTGCTTTAGGTTTTGATATTCCTGATGGGATTAGATTTGATAGTATTGATGTTTATTCTGAGCACTCCCAAAGGATCCATAATGAGGCTTTAAAAAACGGCTATAACTTAAGAATTTTGCCGTTGGGATCAACTATTGAAAATTCAACTGGTTTTGGGATCTCTTTAGATGAGCTTAGTAATGAAAAAGAAATAAAAGATATTTTGACTTTCATAGCAAACCTTATAGAAAAAGAAGAATATTTAGAACATATAAAATTTGATAAAGAATTTCATCTTGAAAGTTTAGCTTTGAGATCCAGTGCATGGATGCAGCAAGATATATTCACAAATTACCAAAGTGAAACTGAATTAATGAGATATATATTCCGACTTGCAGAAAAAGATTTTTCTTTGGTTGATGGGATGATGCCATTGGGAAGCTGCACCATGAAGTTAAATTCTGCAGCAGAGTTAAATCCAGTCTCTTGGGCTAATTTATCTTCCATTCATCCTTTTTCCCCACCAGATCAAACTAAAGGCTATTCAAAAATTATATCTGACTTAGAAAAATGGATAAGTGAGATTGTTGGTTTAAAATCAGTTTCTTTTCAACCAAATGCAGGTTCTCAAGGAGAGTTTGCAGGTTTATTGGCAATAAATTCTTATTTTGAATCAAAAGGTGACTTGTTAAGAAAAAAATGTTTAATTCCAAAAAGTGCTCATGGAACAAATCCTGCTAGTGCAGTTATGGCAGGTTTTGACGTGTTAACTGTTGAATGTGATGACGAAGGAAATATTGATTTTCAAGATTTGTCAATTAAGGTCAAGAAATTTGATAACCAAATAGGGGCTCTTATGTTGACTTATCCTTCTACTCATGGAGTTTTTGAATTACAAATCAGAAACATATGTGATTTAATTCACTCTGTGGGAGGATTTGTCTATTTAGATGGAGCAAATTTGAACGCTCAGGTTGGATTATGTAAACCGGGGAATTATGGTGTTGATGTTTGTCATTTGAATTTACATAAAACATTCTGCATTCCACATGGAGGTGGTGGTCCAGGAGTAGGTCCAGTTGCTGCATCAGAAATTTTAAGCCCATTTCTTCCTACTCATTCTTTAATGGATAATAATTTATCTATTAGTTCCAATTACGTATCTTCTGCCAAGCATGGGAGTGCAAGTATTCTTCCAATAAGTTGGATGTACATAAAAATGGCTGGTCTTAGTGGTTTAAGGAAAGCTACTGCGCATGCAATTTTATCTGCAAATTATATTGCGCATACTTTAAAACATAAATTCAAGATTCTTTATAAAGGAAAAAATAATTTTGTCGCACATGAATGTATTCTAGATTTCAGGGATTTAAAATCTAAAACTGGTTTGAGTGTTAATGATTTAGCTAAACGATTAATAGATTATAGTTTTCATGCCCCAACTATAAGTTGGCCTGTTCCAGAGACGATAATGATAGAGCCTACTGAAAGTGAAAGTTTGGTTGAATTGGATAGATTTTGCGAGGCTATGCTATTGATTGGAGAAGAAATCAGCGAAATAGAAAAAAATGATGCATTAAAGAATAACAATGTAATAAGTAACGCTCCTCATACGCTGAAGGAGTTAATTGCTGATAACTGGCATTATCCTTATTCAAAAGAAAAAGCTTCTTTTCCTTATAAAACTCCAACGTCTATTAAGTTTTGGTCTTCAGTTTCTAGGATCAATAATGCATATGGCGATCGCAATTTAATTTGTTCTTGCAATGTAAATCAAGGCGAGACTTTCGAAGAAAAAAAATGTGCATAAGGACTAGCATCCTTATATTTACTTAGTTATTATCAGTGAGAATAAAAATTTAATATTTTCTTATAGAATTTTTTTAAATTTTTTTATTAAAATATTCGAGCATCAAATTTTTTGGGGTATTTGAAGCTATGACCAAAGATTTTAAATCTGGTAATGTTAAGCACCTGCCAGTTAAAAACGTAGATTTACCAAATTTTGTCAATAATTTTTCAGGAGATAACTCAAACATTTCTTCCATTGAGGGAACCAATGTTATAAGAGTACCCTTTGGTAAAAAGTTTTCAAAGAAAAAAAGGCCTGAAAAGAATCAAAATATCGCTACTCTAATACTTCCTTTAAGTTCGTATAATAATCCCACACCTCCACACGTAGCATAATTAAGATTAATTTTAATCTATTTCTTTGAGAGTATCTGCATAATAATTTTGCAGTTGTAGTGTTGCTTGATTCCAATCCCATTTTTCTGCTTCGTTTCGTGCCTCTTTTCTCATAACTTCTCTTTTATCTTCATTCTCTAGAATTTTTTTTGTCGCTTTAATCAAACTTTGTTTCCCATTATCTTTTTCATCAGGATCATATAAACAACCATTAATCCCATCACTAATAATATCTGGAATCCCCCCCTTGTTGGCTCCGATAACTGGACATCCTGCTGCCATTGCTTCTAGTAAAACTAACCCAAGTGTTTCTGTACTAGATGGAAATAAAAATATATCTCCAGAGGCATAGGCGCTAGCAAGTTCATCGCCAGATAAGTATCCTATGAAATTAGTCTTTGTATTTTCGAAGATTTTTTCAAGCTGGTTTCTATATGGTCCGTCACCTACAAGTGCAAGGCAAGCATTAGGAATACTTTCTAAGACTGGTTTAATTCTCTCAATTTGTTTTTCTGCTGATAATCTTCCTACATAAATCAATAAGTAATTAGCGTCGTTATATTTCCCAAATAATTTTTTTCTCATTTTCTCACTTCTCAAATCTGGTCTGAAACTGAAAGTATCTACTCCCCTTTGCCATAGAGCAGTCCTTTGAATACCTTTATCTTTTAACTCATTGACCATAGCGGTGGAAGTACATAAATTTAACAATGCTTGATTATGAGCTGCTTTAAGTAATTCCCACAAAAGTGGCTCTAACATACCCATACCGTAATGTTCCAGATATTTTGGAAGATGAGTATGGTAACTCGCAATTAAAGGAATATTATTAGTTTTCGCTAACCATATGCCACCTAAGCCAAGTACAGCTGGATTAACAACATGTATCAAATCTGGCTTAAATTTTTCTAACTTATCTGAGACTGCAGGACCCGGCAAACCAAGCTTCAACTCTGGGTATAAGGGTAATGGCATTGCAGCAACTCCAACTACAGTTGCACCCATATATGATTCTGGACACCCTTCTGGACAAAAAATTATAACTTCATCACCATTTTTTATTAAAAATTCAATTGTTTTAGTCAATCTTGTGACTATGCCATCAACTTTAGGTAAAAAAGTTTCAGTAAACAATGCAATTTTCACTTTCTTAGAGTAACTATTTTGGAAATTTTAATTTGTCTTTATTGCCTCAGCTTGTTTTTTAGTCCAGGATGAAACACAAGGTATCCGCTTAAGATCACATCTATTGGAGTATTTTTTGGCAACTTCAACAACTTCTTCTAATAAGCCATTATCAAGAGTCGTTGGGTTTAAACCTAATTCTATAAAACATTTATTATCAACAATAAGATCATTTTCTACCGCTTCATTCCTTGGATTTGGTAAATAATTAATATCAGCTCCTGTTAGAGAAGCTACTTTTTTAGCTAGTTCTCCAACTTGATGACTCTCAGTCATTTGATTAAAGATTTTGACTCGTTCTCCGGATTTTGGAGGATTTTCAAGAGCAAGTTGTACGCATTTTACAGAGTCTTTTATATGTATAAATGCTCTTGTTTGCCCGCCTGTCCCATGAACACTTAATGGATATCCAATTGCAGCTTGCATTAGAAATCTGTTTAAAACAGTTCCATAATCTCCGTCATAGTCAAATCGGTTTGTCAATCTAGGATCTTTTAAAGTTGCTTCTGTATTTGTTCCCCAAACAATGCCTTGATGTAAATCAGTAATCCTTACAAGATCATTTTTGTTGTAGTAAAGAAATAATAATTGATCTAAGGTTTTAGTCATATGGTAAACACTACCTGGACTGGCAGGGTGTAATATTTCTTCTTCAAATCGACTTCCATCTGGTTGTGGAACTTCAACTTTTAGATAACCTTCTGGAATTGTTGCACCTCTATGTGATCCATATCCATAGACTCCCATTGTTCCTAAATGAACAACATGAATATCTAAATTACTCTCTACTATTGCAGCAAGAAGGTTGTGGGTGCCATTAACATTATTATCCACTGTATATCTTTTGGTGAAACTTGATTTCATAGAGTAAGGTGCTGCTCTTTGTTCTGCAAAATGGATCACGGAATCTGGTTTTTCATCAATTAGCAAATTAAGTAATTTTTGATATTGTTTAGAGATATCCATCTTAAGAAATCTCATAGGCTTACCTCCAGTCTCTTCCCATGCAGAAAGTCGTTCTGTTATCGAAGCAATTGGAGTTAAAGATTCTACCTCTAGATCAATATCAATTTTTCTACGACTTAAATTGTCGACAATAATAACATCATGATTTTGCTCTGCTAAATTCACCGCACAAGGCCAACCGCAAAAACCATCTCCACCTAGAACAATAACTTTCACTCAGAACTCCAGAATTAAAAGATTCATAATATATTTATTAAATTACTACAGTGTGCTTCCACTTTGCGAAAAAATATTGTAAATAGTTTCAAATCTTCTTTCTTAATTACGATAAATAAAGCAAATCATAAATTTTTACTTTCTTTTTAAACTTTTCTTAATTAAGAGAATTAGATAGATATGTTTTTTTCCGGCGAACTTGCTACTGCAAAGTCTTGTTTGTGAATTCTTCCTGCCAGAAAAGCTTGCCTGCCAGCTTTCACACTATAATTTATCGCTTGAGCCATTAGGGGAGGATTTGCAGCTTGCGCTATCGCACTATTGATTAAAACACCATCAGCTCCAATTTCCATAGCTTGAGATGCTTCACTAGGCACCCCAATTCCTGCGTCAATTATTACTGGCACTTTTGCATTCTCAATAATTATTCTTATATTTGATAAATTTAACAAACCTTGCCCCGAGCCAATGGGCGAGCCCAATGGCATTACAGTTGCACAACCTATTTCTTCTAGTCTTTTTGCAAGAATAGGATCTGCATTGATATAAGGTAGTACAGCGAAACCCTTTTTTATTAAAATTTCGGCTGCTTTAAGAGTTTCTATTGGATCTGGTAGCAAATACTTTTTGTCAGGAATAACTTCTAACTTTACAAAATTATTTTCTTCTTGACCAGATAATTTTGCAAGCTCTCTTCCTAAAATTGCTATTCTGACTGCCTCATCGGAATTAACACAACCAGCTGTATTAGGAAGCATCCAATATTTTTCCCAGTTGATCTTTTCGAGTAAATTTTCTCCGGTTTGATAATTTTTAATTCTTCTAACAGCGACGGTTATAATTTCCGTTTCAGAATTTGACAGACTTTCCATCATATCTTTAGTAGATTTGTATTTGCCAGTACCAACCATTAATCTACTGGAAAATTGTTTTCCACCAATCAGTAAAGAAGAATAATTTTCCATATTTAGAATCCCTTATCTTTAATACCTTTATAAGGTTTATAATTATTTCTTTTTTCTAACTCCTTACTTTTTTTAATTGCTGTTTTGTTCTTTGGATCTATCACCAAAACCTTTTGATAAGTTTCATATGCCAAGTCGTACTCAAGTAAACGCTGTTGTGCTGATGCGAGGTTATTTAGGGCTATAGGATATTTTGGAAGTGATTTTATTGCAGAGTTATAGTGTTTAATTGCTTTTTTAAATTCATTTTGAGCAGCATAAGAAAATCCTAAAGCATTATTTATTATCGCTTTGGCTTCATCAGGTTCATTTTCATAATTTTCAATTGCTTTTAAAAAAGTTTTAGTAGCTTCAGAATATAATCTTTTTTTTATCTGAATGGACCCAAATTCATATAATTCTGTAGCTTCAGTGAGAGAATCTAAACCTTTCTGCTCGAATTTTACTAAATTTAATTCTTCACTTCTTGTTTTTAGAAATTGTCTAAATACAAAAATAGAAATTATTATTAAAACAATAAAAAGAATTACTAAATAAGATTGAAAGGAAGATATTTCCATTATTTATAATTACTTTTCTAGATTATATTCTTTTTTCTACTTACTAACGGAAGAAACAATTTTTTCAAAACACTTAGGATCGTTTAAGGCTAATTGAGCAAGCATTTTTCTGTTAATGATAATTTCTGAATTTTTCATGCCATTTATTAACTTGCTATAGTTTGTTCCATTTATCCTCGCAGATGCGTTAATTCTAGAGATCCAAAGTCTTCTAAAATCTCTTTTTCTTCTTCTTCTATCCCTATAAGCATTACAAAGAGCTTTCATCACTCTTTGATTAGCGGTTCTGAAAAGATTTTTGTTGCCGCCTCTGAAACCTTTTGCAAGATTTAAGATTTTGTTTCTTCTTTTTCTGGCTATGTTGCCTCTTTTTACCCGTGCCATGAATATCTAATAAAAATTGGTTAAAGATTTATGCGTATGGAACCATTAATCTTACATTATCAGCATCTCTTTCATCAACTACGGCTTTTGTTGATAGATGTCTTTTTAATTTTGAGCTTTTATGATCAAGTAAATGATTATGGAAAGCTCTTCTTCTCATGAATTTACCCGTCGCAGTAGCTTTAAATCTTTTGGCAGCTGATTTACGAGTTTTTAGTTTAGACATTTAAGTCAAATGTGTTTAATTAGGATAATCTAAACCTTTATATGCATTGGTGCAAATTAAAGTCCTTAATTGATAAGGAATGTTCTAATTTATGAAACTTAAATTTACCTTTTTAAACTTTTTTTTAGGCTGTATTTCTCTTTTAATAATAAACACTAAATTTATTTCCAATGCAAAAGGAGAAGAATTGCTAAAGGTTGAACTCCATAATGAAATTAAAAAAGGAAAATTTTTAATTGGTTTAAAGCAATATTTAGGCGGGGAGAATGATAGTTTTTCGGAGAAAAAGAATATAAATTTTACAACTAATAAAGGTTTTTTAAACTTGATATCGTCCAACGGTATTAAACATAAATCAAAACAGATAAATATTACCTGGGCGGATATTCCTGTCAAAAATCCAAAAACAATTGAAAGAATTGTTTTTGGTCCTTTTGCTAGCTATGAATCGGCAAAAAAACAATCAAAGAAACTAAGAGATCAAGGATTTGAGACGACTGTTGCCTACCCTAAAAATTGGGAAGTATGGATTCCATTTCAAGATGATCTGCCAGAGTTTGAATTAAAAAATAAGATTTTCAAAAAAATAAAAAATTTTCAAATTACTCCCGTTCTTAGAAATGACTACAGTGGGATGAAACTTGAAGGTCCTATATATATTTATGCTCAAGAGGACATCAAAATAAATGGTGTTAATTTTGGCAAAAATTTCTATTTATTGAGAGATTTATATGGAACTTGGACATTAGTTCAAAAAATTGAGTTTGATGATTATTTGGCAGGTGTTTTGCCATACGAAATTGGACCTAATTCTCCTTTAGAAGCACTTAAGGCACAAGCAGTCATTGCAAGGACTTGGGGAATTTTTAATTCTGATAGATTTAATATGGATAAATATCATTTATGTATCACCACTCAATGTCAAGTTTATAAGCCTCCTAAAATTACAAATAAAAAAGTGCAAAACGCTATAGACGCAACTTCAAATTTAATTCTCACTCATAGAAATCAACCAATAAATGCTTTTTACCATGGTTCTAATGGTGGAGTATCTGCTACTGCAGGTGAGTCTTGGCAAATTCAAGATTATTCTTATTTCCATTCAATTATTGATGGTTCTAAATCATTAAGAAAAAATTTTAAACTCCCAATTACAAATGAATCTGATTTAAATAATTTTTTAGATTTTGATAAAAAACAGTTTTATGGAAGTAAGCATTCTCTTTTTCGATGGAATAAGAAAATTTCTAGTCTTGAAATTAAAGAAAAGTTAATTAAAAACAAACTTATAAATATTAATGAAGACGTTTTGGATTTAAATTCTATAGAGCGTGGGTCTAGTGGCAGAGTGACAAAATTGGAAATACAAACGGATAAAGGTAACAAATCTATTGTTCTAATTAAAGATGATATTCGACGGGTATTAAATTTTATACCTAGTAATTTGTTTACTATTAATAAATTAAATGATGATTTATGGCTTTTTAGAGGAGGAGGCTTCGGTCATGGTGTAGGTTTATCTCAGTCCGGAGCAATTGAAATGGCTAAATTAGGATTTTCTTATGAACAAATATTGAATCATTACTATCATGATGCAAAACTGAAAAAATTTGAGATATTGTCTCAATGAAAGTTAGGTAATTAAAAATTTACTTTTATGAGTAAAGGTTTTTATAAAAATCGAAGATTGAAGTCGTTTATATTTATTAGTGCTTGTATTTTAGTAGCTTTTTTTCCTCATGCTTTTAATATCGAAAATTTCTTTTACATTCTATTGACTCTTTCTTTTTTGATTGTTTTTTACGGTTTAATAGTTATTTCTAGAAATTTCAAAAGGAACAACGTTTTAAATACTGTGAGCAGAAGAATTAGCAATAAAGAGTTACCTGTGCTTGATATTTTAGTCGCAGCTAGAGATGAAGAGAATGTCATAGCAAGATTAATTGAAAGATTATTTCGTTTAGATTATCCAACAAATAAATTAAATATTTTCATAATCGATGATGGTAGTTCTGACAAGACGCCTTTAATTTTAAATCGATTATCTAGACAATATGACAAGCTAAAAGTCGTAAGTCGTTCTCCAAATGCAGGCGGTGGAAAGTCAGGAGCTTTGAATTATGCCTTGCAGTTTACTCATGGTGAATGGTTATTAGTTTTGGATGCTGATGCAGAATTAAAACAAGATTCTTTGATAAGGTTATTTAGTTTTGTAGAAGAAGGTGGTTGGTCTGCAGTTCAACTAAGAAAATCAGTAACAAATGTAAGTAAGAATTTTTTAACTTCCTGTCAGTCAATGGAGATGGCTATGGACGCAATTTTTCAATATGGAAGATTATCAGTTGCGGGAGTTTCTGAATTAAGAGGAAATGGCCAATTAATTAAGAAAAAAACATTATTAGCATGTGGTTCCTTTAATGAAGATACAGTTACAGATGATCTTGATTTAAGTTTAAGGTTATTATTATCAAAATCTAGAATTGGAATCTTGTGGGATCCCCCAGTCATGGAGGAAGCAGTTGAGAATTTAAATGCTTTATTAGCGCAAAGGCAAAGATGGGCAGAAGGGGGTTTGCAAAGATTTTTTGATTATGGAGATCAATTATTTACCAATAAAATTGATTATTTGCAGAAATTTGATTTAACTTACTTCTTCATCTTGCAATATGCACTACCAATTATTTCTATCTTTGATTTAGTTTTCAGTATTGCTTTATTGGATTCACCAATTTACTGGCCTATTTCATTTACAGCTTTTATGTTATCTGGAATTGCTTTTTGGTACGGTTCTTCTTGTAAAAGTGAAGTACCGGTATTGCAAAAATCCAATTTTTTGATGGTATTTCTATCGGTTTTTTATTTATCACATTGGTTTTTAGTAATCCCTTGGGTAACAATAAAGATGTCTATTTTTCCCAAAAAGATACTCTGGCGAAAAACTATTCATACTGGAGTTTAATTTATTCATCAAGGTCTATAATTTCTCCATTAAAAAAATTTGCTAAGTTTTTTGAACTATCATCATAAGTTTCTTCGTTAGATATTTTTGTTGTCGAATTGGTTTTTGGTTCTATTTTTTTTATTGGTCGAGAATTATTTACTTCATTTTGGGTCATTTCTGTGGTACTTCTTTGGTTACTTTTATTTAATTGTTTGGTAGAGAAATTAAGTATTATTTGATCTCCAAATATCTTTTTTACAGTATTTTCAATTATAACTTTTCTGCTTTTAATCATATTTTCCCAGTTTGGAGATAATGCAATGGTTATTTTCTCCGAATCAAAACTTTCAAGTTCGGCTTGTTGTGAAAGTAACATTCTTGTCGATGGTAATTCTACTTTAGAAAGAATTAATTCCCATTTATCTTTTAAATTATTTGATTCAGGATTAGTTTGGTTATTGTCAGAAAAATTTCTCATATTTTCTTTTTCAAGAACTTCAAATTTTTCTAATTTGTCGTCTTTTTTTTCGATCAATTTCTCTTGCCTCATCTCTTTTTTGATAATTGGTTTTTGAATTTCATCAGAAATATTTTCTTTATTAATTGTTCCAATGTTTTTTATGCTTTCATGCATCTCTTCAGTCTCATTATTGTTACTTTCTTCCTTATTTTTAGAACTATTTATCTCTTGATAATCTAGAAGGCCAGTTAAATGTATTTCAAACCAAAGCCTGGGATTATCACTTGTTTTAATTTGATATTCAATATTCCTCAGGTTATTATGCCACTTAATTATTGTTGATTTATTTATTCTTTTTGAGATTTTATCCAATTCATCTTGAAATTCATCAGAGGTATAATAAAGGTCTGAATATTGATTATTTGTAGTATATAGCAGTAGATCTCGTGTTATATTTAATAATCCGATAATTATTTGAAGGGGTTCGTTTCCACTATCATATAATTTGTTGCAGGTGATAATTAATGACTCAGGATTATTCTCAACCAATGATTTAATTAGATTTGTTAATTCAATTTCTGATACTTCTCCTAGTAAGTTTTGGATATTATTAATTGTTATACCTTCAGGTAAAAGATTAAGTTGTTCAAGGAGGCTTTGTGCATCTCGCATGCCTCCATTAGATCTTTTCGCAATCATTTTTAAAGCCTGATCTTCGTACTTAATGGACTCTTTTTCTGCTATTTCTGATAAATGTTGAAAAATGTCATTGGGGCTTATTCTTCTAAAATCGAACTTTTGGCATCTACTTTGTATTGTATTTAATACTCTCTCAGGATTCGTGGTCGCAAGGATAAATACAACTCTTGAGGGCGGTTCTTCAATAGTTTTTAGTAAAGCATTTGAAGCTGCCGTTGAAAGCATATGACATTCATCAATAACATATACTTTCCATCTCGCTTGAGCAGGTGCAAATCTCGCTCTTTCTATAATTTCTCTTATATTTTCTACTCCTGTATTTGATGCAGCATCAATCTCGATAATATCTAGAGCGCTCCCATCTGTAATTTGTCTGCATAAGTCACATTTACAACAAGGAGTTATCGTAGGTTGGTCGAATGCCTGGCAATTTAGTGATTTTGCAAATATTCTTGCACTTGATGTTTTTCCAGTGCCTCTTGGACCATTAAAAAGATATGCAGGAGCAATTTTTTTTGTTAATAGTGCTTGCTTGAGTGTAATGGATATAAATTTTTGCCCAACCAGTTCGTCTAAGTTGTTTGGTCTATATTTTTGATGAAAAGGCTTATGTATATTTGGCATTTATTTTTCATTAATTAGAAAAATTCGGGATTCAATTAAAAAATTAAACTCTAATTTTATGCAGACTCTTTAATGATTCTTTTTGATCCTGAAGGTAGTTTAACAATTTTAGATGAGAACAAATTATCTACCATTTTTTTCGTAATTGTGAATTCTTTTACATTTTCTTCAGAAGGTAAAGTGTACATTATGTCTAGCATTAGCTCTTCAATTATTGACCTTAATGCTCTTGCACCTGTTTTTCTTTTATATGCTTCATTTGCTATTGCTTCAACAGAATCAGGCTCAAATGATAATTCAACATTATCCATACTTAGCAAAGTTTTGAATTGTTTTACTAATGCATCTCTTGGTTGAGTTAAAATAGATTCTAAAGTTTCTTTTGTAAGACGATCTAGTACAGCACAAACCGGAATTCTGCCAATAAATTCTGGAATTAGGCCATATTTCACTAAGTCATCTAATTCTAAATTTTTCAGGGAATCTCTTGGATCTACTATTTTTTTTGTATCAACTTTGTTTTGATCTGAATTGGTGGTAAATCCTATAGAGTTTTTACCCATTCGCTTTTGAACGATATCTTCTAAACCTATAAAAGCTCCCCCACAAATAAATAATATTTGACTCGTATCAATTTGGATGCAGTCATGATAAGGATGTTTTCTTCCTCCTTGTGGTGGCACATTAGCAATTGTTCCTTCAAGCATTTTTAATAATGCTTGCTGTACTCCTTCACCAGAGACATCTCTAGTAATTGAAGGATTTTCGCTTTTTCTTGCAATTTTATCTATTTCATCAATATATATAATTCCTCTTTGAGCTAGTTCTACATTCATTTCTGATTTCTGTAGAAGTCTTAAAAGTATATTTTCAACATCCTCCCCAACATATCCAGCTTCTGTCAAAGTCGTTGCATCAGCTACTGCAAAAGGCACATCCAGAAACTCTGCTAAAGTTTGCGCCAATAATGTTTTCCCACTTCCAGTAGGGCCAATGAGTAAAATATTTGATTTTTGTAATTTAGTTGCTTGTGAATCTGTTGAATTGTTATTTTTACAATCTTCTTTAACTTTCCAAGCTAATCGCTTGTAGTGATTGTATACAGCTACTGATAATATTTTTTTTGCAGATTCTTGTCCAACAACTTGATTATCTAGAAAACTTTTAATTTCTAATGGCTTCGGAATTGAGGTTAATTCTAAAGGAACAGATTTTTTTGGATTATCAGTTGGTAATTTCTTTTTTACTTGCGGAGAGTTGTTAGTGTTCGCTTGATTATCAAGTAGCTCTTCATCGAGAATTTCATTACAAAGATCTATGCACTCATCACAGATATAAACACCAGGACCAGCAATAAGCTTTCTTACTTGGTCTTGTGATTTCCCGCAAAATGAACATTTAAGATGGGCGTCGAATTTAGCCATCGATTATAAGTTTTTAAAGTGAAAGGTGTTAAATATTCCCTATTCACTAGGATTGCTTATAAATATCGATTCGTCATCATATTCTTAAAAAATAAGTATTCCTTGTCACTTTTTGATAACTTTATCAATTAATCCATATTCGACTGCTTCTGAGGGAGATAAAAAGTAATCTCTTTCTGTATCTTCATTAATTTTTTCTAAAGGTTGACCAGTATGTTCGGCTAAAAGCGAATTTAATGTTTTCTTGAGAAAAAGTATTTCTTTAGCTTGTATTTCAATCTCTACTGCTTGACCTTGCGCACCTCCAAGAGGCTGATGAATCATAATTCTAGAATTAGGTAAAGCCAATCTTTTCCCCTTTGCTCCTCCAGAAAGTAGAAATGCCCCCATACTTGCGGCCACTCCAAAGCATATTGTCACTACATCAGGGGATATTTGTTGCATAGTATCGTATATGGCCATTCCTGCAGTTACTGAGCCTCCAGGAGAATTGATATAAATTTGGATATCTTTTTCGGGATCTTCAGCTTCAAGAAATAGTAATTGTGCGACAAGTGAGTCAGAAACTTGATCATTAATACCAGTACCTAAAAAAATAATTCTCTCCCTCAATAGTCTTGAATATATATCAAAAGCTCTTTCTCCTCTACCTGATTGTTCTATAACCGTAGGAATAGCAGCAATAGTTTTATTATTACTTTCGTAAGAACTTATTGAGCTTTGGATTAAATGTTTTTTTTCTGAGTTCACAAATTAGTTTTCGTCTTATAGGTAATTTAAGGGGTTTTTGTTTAATTAGTAGGAAATTTCATAAATTATTTTTTTTCTTTTTTATTTTGAGTTTTTGTAGTTTTTGTAGTTTTTGTTTTTTTTGTTGCAGTTTTTGTAGCTTTTGTTGTTTTGGAGGTTTTGGTTGCTTGAGAAGTTTTTGTAGTTTTTTCTTTTATTTCAGAATTTTCTTCAAGCCAAATTATCAATTTTTCTTTAAGTAAATCGTTACTTATTACTTCTGTTAATTTTTTAATATCTATTTGTTTTGAAGATTGAGAGATTGCATCTTCATATTCTTTCATTTTTAAATCAATTTCACTTTTATTAATTGTTATGTTTTCTTTTTCTGCTAATGCTTTAAGAGCTAAATTTCTTTGAACATTTTTTTCAGCCTGAGGTCTTGTAGACTCTGCTAATGACTTAACTAATTCAGGAGTGAAAGTAGATTTAACATCAAGACCTTGTTGAGCAAACCTTTGCGCTGTTTGTTCAATATTATTTCTCACTTCTATATCAATCATAGATTTTGGGATTTCAGTAACCAATTCGTTTGTTAAGGCATCTAGTAAAGCTTCAATTTTGATATCTTTTTGAGTTTTTTCAAAATTGTCTTTAAGTTGTTTTTCAATATCTTTCTTTAACTCTTTTAATGATTCCTTATTTCCAGATTGTTTTGCAAAATCGTCATTAAGCTCAGGTAATTCTTTTTCCTTAAGATCCTTAAGATTTACTTCAAAGATTGCTTCTTTGCCTCTTGAATCTTCATGAGAATAATCTTCAGGGAATTTAAGGTTAAGTGTTTTCGTATCACCAATTTTCATCTTTACGATTCCCTCAACGAATCCAGGAATCATTTTGTTCTTTTCTAACTCAAGATCCATTGATTCACTCGTACCACCATCAATCTCTTTACCAGAATCTTTATATTTACCTTTGAAACTAACTACAGCAATATCCCCTAATTTTGCTGCTCTGTTGGTAACTGGAATAATGTTTGCAAACTGATTTCTAGATTTTTCTAGAGCTTCATCTATTGACTTTGGATCAAATTTAGTTTTTGAGATTTCAACACTAAGTCCTTTTGATTTTTTTAGTTTTAATTCGGGTGCAACATCAGTTTGAAGAGTAACCTTAAGTGATTTATCAGGACTAAACTTTGCAAGTAAAGATTCAAATCCATCTACCAACTCTGGCTCACTAAGTGGCTCTATAGATTTGATTTTTAATGCTTCTTGCCAGGATTTATCAATGATTTTTTCTAGAGCAGAAGCATGTAATTGTGTGATGCCAATTCTTTGGATTAAGACTTGTTTAGGAATCTTCCCAAGTCTAAACCCTGGAATTTTAGCCGAACGACTAATGGTAGTGATTGTTTCATTTACACACGTTTTGCATGTCTCAGATGGTATTTCTAATTCGAATGAAATTCTACTTTGAGGCAGAGGTGTTGTTTTGACTATTAGTGCATCTTTAGCCATGTTTTTCTAAGTTATTACTATGAGCCGAATCTTAATTATTTCACATTATGTGATTTCCTTGAAAGTTAATTTTTTGATAAAGTAAAAAAAATAGTCAATCTATTTATAAAAATCATTTTAAAGAGTGAGACAATCTCCGTATTTGCCTAATAGGCCATTAAAAGTTGCTGTTTTAGGTTCTTCAGGTGCTGTGGGATCTGAATTGCTAAAAATTCTTGAACAACGTGATTTCCCAATATCAGAATTGGTATTGCTTTCATCAGAGCGGTCAGAAGGAAAAAAAATTATTTGGAAAGATGAAGAATTAGTTACAAAAAAAACAACTAAGGAAGAATTTAAGAATCTTGATTTAGTTTTGGCTTCAGCTGGTGGAAGTATTTCAAAAAAATGGTTGTCTACCATTATTGATCAAAATGCTTTATTGATAGATAATTCAAGTGCTTTCAGATTAGATAAGAATGTTCCTCTTATAGTTCCTGAAGTTAATGCTAGTGAAGTACTTAATCATGATGGGGTAATAGCGAATCCAAACTGCACTACCATTTTGCTGACATTAGTTTTAGCTCCATTAAACAAACTTTCTACTATTCAAAGAGTTATTGTCTCAACATATCAATCTGTCAGTGGTGCAGGCCAACTGGCGATGGAGGAACTAAAACTTTTAACTGAACAATATCTTCAAGGAAATCCTCAAAAAAGTGAAGTTTTGCCATACTCCCTTGCTTTTAATTTGTTTTTACATAATTCCCCTATGCTTTCAAATAATTACTGCGAAGAAGAGATGAAAATGGTTAATGAGACTAGGAAAATATTAAATATTGCTGATTTAAAGCTCTCTGCTACATGCGTTCGAGTCCCAGTACTGAGAGCACATTCTGAATCGATCAATATTGAATTTGCCGATGTAGTTGAGCCTAAATATGCTCTTGAAGAATTAAAAAAATCTCCTGGAATTGAAGTTATTGAGGATTACAAAAATAATAGATTTCCTATGCCAAATGACGTTATGGGAAGGGATAATGTTGCTGTTGGCAGGCTAAGAACTGATATAAGTCAGCCTCATGGATTAGAATTATGGTTATGTGGAGATCAAATAAGAAAAGGAGCAGCTTTGAATGCTGTTCAAATAGCTGAGTTATTAATTCCAAAAAAATGATTACAGACAAAACTGAGTGTAATAATCCACTATTTGGAAGAATATTGACTGCAATGGTTACTCCATTTACTGAGAATGGAGATGTAGATTATGAACTAGCCATAAAACTTTCAAATTATCTTTTTGAGAATGGTTCCGATGGAATTGTGTTATGCGGTACTACTGGAGAATCTCCCACTCTTTCATGGGCGGAACAGCATGATTTATTTATTGCGGTAAAAGGATCTTTGGATGCAAGCTGTAAAGTAATAGTTGGCACTGGTAGCAATTGTACAAGCGAAGCTGTGGAAGCCACAAAAAAAGCTTACGACTCTGGTGCTGACGGTGCTTTGGTAGTTGTTCCTTATTACAATAAGCCGCCTCAAGAAGGTCTTTATAAACATTTCAGTTCTATTGCTAAATCTGCAAATGATTTACCTCTTATGCTCTACAACATTCCTGGCAGGACAGGATGCAATTTATTACCTGATACTGTGAAGAAACTTATGGATTTCTCAAATATTCTCAGTATTAAAGCTGCAAGCGGTAGAATAGAAGAAGTAACAGAACTGAGGGCTATTTGTGGCTCTGAGCTCTCTGTATATAGTGGCGACGATTCATTGTTACTTCCAATGTTATCTGTAGGTGCTGTAGGAGTTGTAAGTGTTGCAAGTCATTTAGTTGGATTGCAATTGAAAGAGATGATTCATTCTTTTCAAAGTGGAAAGGTTTCTAATGCTCTTGCTATTCATGAAAAACTTCAGCCTCTTTTCAAAGCACTCTTTATGACTACTAATCCAATCCCAATTAAGGCTGCTTTGGAGCTATCGGGATGGGATGTAGGTAATCCTAGAAGTCCATTGTCACCATTAACCAATGACATGAAAAAGCAACTATCTTTTATCCTGAAATCCCTATAATAGGGATTATATTTAACTTGATAATTAAATTTAAATAAACCTTATTTGATTACAAGCAGGCCTTCATAAATTTCAAAATTATGCAATCAAGTACAAATTCAACTTTAAATAGATCTACTCATGATTCATCTAGATCTAAAAGTAATACGCCAGCTCTACGAGTAATACCTCTTGGAGGACTACATGAAATAGGAAAAAACACTTGCGTTTTTGAATATGGTGATGAATTAATGCTTGTTGATGCTGGCCTAGCTTTCCCGTCTGATGGTATGCATGGCGTAAATGTTGTTATGCCTGACACAACTTTTTTAAAAGAAAATCAAAGAAGAATAAAAGGCATGATTGTCACTCACGGGCATGAAGATCACATTGGAGGTATTTCTCATCATCTAAAGCATTTTAATATTCCGATTATTTATGGCCCAAGACTGGCAATGTCAATGCTTAGAGGAAAAATGGAGGAAGCAGGTGTATCTGATAGAACAACCATACAGACAGTAAATCCAAGAGATGTTGTAAAAGTAGGACAACATTTTTCCGTTGAATTTATTCGAAATACCCATTCTATTTGCGACAGCTTTTCTTTAGCAGTTACAACACCTGTTGGCACAATTATTTTCACGGGAGATTTTAAGTTTGATCATATGCCAGTAGATGGAGAGCAATTTGATATTGAAAGAATGGTGCATTATGGAGAGAAGGGTGTTTTATGCATGTTCAGTGATTCGACTAATGCCGAAGTTCCAGGTTTTTGTCCTTCTGAGAAGACTATCTATCCTTCTTTAGAAAAACATATTGCAGAGGCAAAAGAACGAGTTATCCTGACCACTTTTGCTAGTTCTGTTCATAGAGTGACAATGATCTTAGAATTGGCCATGAAACATGGAAGAAAGGTTGGTTTGTTAGGTAGGTCGATGATAAATGTTATTGCTAAGGCAAGAGATATTGGTTATATGAAATGCCCAGATGATTTGTTCGTTCCTATCAAGCAAATTAGAGATTTGCCAGATAGGGAGACCTTATTATTAATGACGGGAAGTCAAGGAGAACCCCTCGCAGCGTTAAGCAGAATCTCTCGTGGTGAACATCAGCATGTTCGTCTTAAGACTACAGATACTGTAATATTTTCAGCCAGCCCAATTCCTGGTAATACTATTTCTGTTGTTAATACAATAGATAGATTAATGAAGCTCGGAGCAAAGGTTGTTTATGGAAAGGGTGAGAATATTCATGTTTCTGGTCATGGTTTTCAAGAAGATCAAAAGTTAATGTTGGCACTCGCAAAACCTAAGTTTTTTGTTCCTGTTCATGGAGAACATAGAATGCTTGTTTGTCATGGCAAGAGTGCACAAACTATGGGGGTTCCAAAGGACAATATCTTAATTATTGAAAATGGAGATGTAGTTGAGTTAACACCTAATTCTATTCAAAAGGGTGATCCTGTAAAAGCTGGTGTTGAACTGCTTGATAACTCACGAAATGGGATAGTAGATGCTCGAGTATTAAAAGAAAGACAGCAATTAGCTGGGGATGGTGTAGTAACTGTATTAGCTCCTATTAGTACTGATGGGAAGATGGTCGCGCCTCCCAGAGTGAATTTAAGAGGAGTTGTTACTACTGCAGAGCCAAGAAAAATGTCTATGTGGACTGAACGAGAAATAAGCTGGGTCTTAGAAAATAGATGGAAACAATTATCCAGACAAACTGGGCCGAATAATTTTGAGGTAGATTGGATTGGTGTACAAAGAGAAATTGAAAATGGTTTATCGAGAAGAATGAGAAGAGAATTACAAGTTGAACCACTTATTTTGTGTTTGGTTCAACCTGCTCCAAGTGGAACTCGTGCTTATATTCCAAAGATCACCGAAGAGCAAAATTTTTCCAATAGAAATAGAAATAATAATAATTTCCATAAGAAATCACATAATAATCACCCGAATAGTTCAAATAACCTACAAAATACTCAAAAAAGTCCAAAAGTTTCACAGAATCTATCAGCTGAGACTGCTAAAGAAGATTCATTTGAAGGGAGAACAAGAAGAAGAAGATCTGCTGTTACATCTTAACTTTTTCAAAATTTATATAGTTTTTATTCCAAACGATTTTTAAAAATTCTTGCAAGTTTATTTGACCTTTATTTTTTTCATAAATTGAAGCTGCTAATTTTGTGAGATTTTTAGAACTACATTGCTTTGCAGATATTTCTTTTAAAAATTTATTTAAAATTGTGCACCTCGCTTCAATACACATATTATTTAAGAGATTTCTATTGATACCTTTTACATCTTTACAATATAGGTATGCTAGTTCACTAAGATCATTACGTTCATTATTGTAGTTGCTCATTTTTTTGGAAAAATTATTTATCCTTTCAGAACAACCTGGATAGATAACCTCTAAAGCAGGAATAATTTTTTTTCTAATAAAATTTCTTTTTAATTTAAGATCTGTATTTGTGGGATCTTCCCAGACTGGGATTTTCATATCATTACAAATTTGTTTTGTATCTTCTCTACTGAAAATTAATATTGGCCTTATTAAAAAAATTTGATTTTCTAGTAATCTTTTGCTCTCAATATTACTCAGACCGGCAAAATTGCTCCCTCTAGATAAATTGAGGATAAATGTTTCAGCATTATCACTACTCGTGTGGCCAGTTAACAAATAAATATTATGTTCTTGCTGGTTTTTAGTTAATAAAGTTTTGGCCCTTTCACATAATTTTTTATATCTCCATTCTCGTGCTTTTTCTTCTGAGGAAATATTTTCTTTATTTGCTTGATCAAAATAGAATGAAATATTTTTATCTTCGCAATAACTTTTTAATTCAAGAGCATATACTGAGGATTTTTCGTGCCACTGATGATCACCATGCCAAACACTAATAGACCAATTATGAAGTTTTTTTAGGTCATTAATTAGGGTTAATAAGACCATCGAGTCTTGTCCCCCGGAGACACTTATTAAAATATTCGATCCTTTGGGAATTAATATTTTTTGGCTAAGAATCTCTTTATGAAGCTTATGATGCCATGATGACCAATTTTTCTGAGTTAATTTTTTGTCAGACATTTTGTGTTTCTCAGATAATATTTTTTAAAAAATTCACTGTTTTACTAAAAGAATGTCACAATCGGGTAATAAATTCATTAAGCAAATGAGTCTGATTAATCTTTTGCCACAAAAAATCAAAGAAGAGTTAAGAAGCAAATCTTTACTCAAAGTTATTTCAGGATTGAATAATTTTGATGTTCAATCGGTTAAAAAAATCGTTGAGGCTGCTTCATTAGGAGGTGCAGATCTTGTCGATATTGCTTGTAAACCTGAACTTGTTGATTTAGCACTTAAGAATTCAACATTACCTGTTTGTGTTAGTTCAGTAGTGCCTCGATCTTTTCAAGAATCTGTAAAAGCAGGAGCATCATTAATTGAGATAGGAAATTACGATACTTTTTATGAAAAAGGAATTAATTTTTCAGATAAAAAAGTTTTAAACATTACAAAAGAGACGAGGGATTTATTGCCTAATGTTCCTTTATCAGTAACTGTTCCTCATACTATGCCTATTGATAAACAAGTTGATCTTGCTGTAAAGCTTGTAGAAGAAGGTGTTGATATTATTCAAACAGAAGGTGGCACCAGTTCTACTCCTTACTCTCCAGGTATTCAAGGTTTTTTTGAAAAATCAGTACCAACTCTTGCAGCTACCTATGCTATTTATCAAGAATTTAAGAAACAATCTCTGAATATACCAATCATGAGCGCCTCTGGATTAAGCCAAGTAACTTGTCCATTAGCAATATCCTCTGGAGCCTCAGCAGTTGGCGTTGGATCTGTAGTTAATAAATTAGATGATTTAATATCAATGATTGCGGTTGTTAGGGGCTTAAAAGAATCTTTGAAAAATTCAATAATCGGAGAAAAAATTTCTTAGTATAGCAATATCCTTTAGCTATTAGCTTGATGAACAATTATAAGCTTCAAGCTCCTTACGAACCAAATGGAGATCAACCAGAGGCTATTAAAAAATTAGTTAAAGGCGTTAATAATGGTAAAGAGTTTCAGACTCTTTTAGGAGCTACTGGGACTGGTAAAACATTTACCATTGCGAATGTAATTCAACAAACAGGAAGACCAGCACTTGTATTAGCCCATAACAAAACGTTAGCCGCACAACTATGTAATGAATTAAGGGAATTTTTTCCAAAAAATGCTGTCGAGTACTTCATTTCTTATTACGATTATTATCAACCTGAAGCTTATGTGCCTGTAAGTGATACTTACATAGCTAAAACTGCTTCAATTAATGAAGAAATAGATATGCTCAGGCATTCTGCAACACGCTCTTTGTTTGAGAGAAAAGACGTAATTGTAGTGGCATCTATAAGTTGCATTTATGGTCTGGGTATACCAAGTGAATATTTAAAAGCTGCAGTTAAATTTGAAGTTGGAAAATCTATCAATCTTCGTTCCTCTTTAAGATCTCTTGTTGAAAATCAATATACTAGAAATGATATTGAAATAACTAGAGGTAGATTCAGAATTAAAGGTGATGTTTTAGAAATTGGTCCAGCCTATGAAGATAGATTAATAAGAATCGAATTATTTGGTGATGAAGTAGAGGCTATTAGATATGTTGACCCTACTACTGGTGAAATACTTGAAAGTTTAGAACAAGTAAGTGTTTATCCTGCGAAGCATTTTGTTACCCCAAAAGAAAGACTTGAGAGTGCAATCAGTGCAATTAGAAGTGAATTAAAAACTCAACTCGATAAATTTACATACGAAGGAAAATTATTAGAGGCTCAACGTTTAGAACAACGCACAAAATATGATTTAGAAATGCTGAAAGAGGTTGGTTATTGTAATGGGGTTGAGAATTATGCTCGTCATTTATCAGGCAGGGAGGAAGGGTCACCTCCAGAATGCTTAATAGATTACTTTCCTGAAGATTGGTTGTTAGTAGTCGATGAGAGTCATGTAACATGTCCTCAACTTCATGCGATGTACAACGGTGATCAATCTAGAAAAAAAGTTTTAATAGATCATGGTTTTAGACTGCCAAGTGCTGCAGATAATAGACCTTTAAAATGTGAAGAGTTTTGGGAAAAATCAAAACAGACATTATTTATAAGTGCAACTCCCGGTCAATGGGAATTAGATCAATGTGATGGTGAATTTATTGAGCAAGTTATCAGACCAACTGGTGTACTAGACCCTGTAATTGATGTAAGACCTAGTAAGGGCCAAATAGAAGATCTTTTATCTGAAATAAGAATTAGATCTGAAAAGAATCAAAGAGTACTAGTGACAACACTTACTAAGAGAATGGCTGAAGATCTAACTGATTTTTTATCTGAAAATAAAGTAAGAGTTAGATATTTGCATTCCGAAATTCATTCAATTGAAAGAATTGAAATTATTCAAGATCTAAGAATGGGCGAATATGATGTGTTGGTAGGAGTTAATTTATTAAGAGAGGGATTAGATCTTCCTGAAGTATCCTTAGTTGCCATTTTAGATGCTGATAAAGAAGGTTTTCTGAGGGCAGAAAGGTCATTGATTCAAACAATAGGAAGAGCTGCAAGACATGTTGAAGGAGTTGCCTTGCTTTATGCAGATAACTTCACAGATTCAATGAAAAAGGCAATATCTGAAACTGAAAGAAGAAGAACTATTCAAAAAAAATATAACCAAGTTAATGGTATTACTCCAAAACCTGCAGGCAAAAAAATAGAAAATTCAATATTATCTTTTCTAGAACTTTCTAGAAAATTAGATGCTGGTGGTTTATCTAAAGATTTAATAAATATAGTCAATAACAAAACTGATGCAATTCTCAATTCTAGTGATAATCAATGTTTACTAGAAGAATTGCCTGACTTAATAGAAAAGTTAGAAATTAAAATGAAAGATGCGGCAAAAGAGTTAAATTTTGAAGAAGCAGCAAATTTGCGGGATAGAATCAAAAAATTAAGACAAAAATTGGCAAGAAATAATTAAAAAGAACTTATTTTTCTAATTCGAAATGATTATGAATAGCATTCACTGCTTTGTCACAATCTTTTTCTAAGACAATACATGAAGTTCTGATTTCACTAGTAGCAATCATTTCAATATTGATATTTTGATCTGCCAATGCTCTAAATATTTTTCCAGCCGTTCCAACCTTAAATGCCATTCCTGCTCCAACAGTACTTACTTTCGCTATAGCAGGTCCATCTTCAATGTATGATCCGGGTAATTTTTTTGTTAAGGCCTCAAAAACTAAGTTAGCTTTTTCTCTATCTTGTTTATTCATTGTAAGGCTAATATCCTTAGTTTTTAAAGAGGAAATTCTCTCAGACTGAACGATAGTATCAAAAAGTAAATTATTTTCAGCTAATGCTAAACATATCGATGCGGCTACACCCGGACGATCAGGCAGTTTTCGAAAACTTACTTGAACTTGGTTTTTATCTAATGCAATTCCTCTTACTTCAGGTATATCTTGTTTTTCGTTGATTGGATTAACAAATATTTGTGTATCGGATAACTTAAATTTCTCAGCAACAAATCTAATAGCTTTTGGAATATTATTAATTTCAATTACGCAGCTGACTTTAATTTCACTAGTAGCTATTAACCTGATATTTATATTCGCTTTAGATAAAGTATCAAATAAATCAGCTGAAACACTAGGTCTACCCATAATTCCCGCTCCTTGGATACTTAATTTAGTCATGTTTGTTTTTAGGTTATATTTTCCTCCTAATTGACTAGTTATAAGTTCACATTGTTCTGCAGTCTTTTTAACTTCCAATTCACTAACAGTAAATGTAATATCGTTATTATTTCCATCATTTGTAGCTTGTATGATTAAATCTACATTAATACTTGCTTCTGATAGTTTTTCAAATATTTGTGCAGCAATCCCAGGTCTATCCGGAATATTTGAGAGACTGAATACTGCTTGGTTTTCTAATACTTCAAGACTATTGACTGTTTTTGTTAATTCTAAGCTTCCTCTTTTTAGCGGGAGAGGTTGGATTTGACTTTCTAGGAGAGTCCCTCTTGAGTCACTTTGGCTTGATTTGACACATAATTTAATTCCATAGTTACGAGCAATTTCTACTGCTCTTGGATGCAGAACTGAAGCACCGACACTTGCAAGTTCAAGCATTTCCTCACAGCTAATTTCATCTAAGAGTTTTGCATTAGGAACAATTCTGGGATCAGTAGTAAGAACCCCTGGAACGTCTGTATAAATTTCGCAAGTCTCAGCTCCTAAAGCTGTTGATAAAGCTACTGCGGATGTATCTGAACCACCTCTACCCAAAGTTGTAATTTCCATTGAACCCGTATGGCTTAATGTCGTGCCTTGAAATCCAGCCACTACAACAACAAAACCCTGATTTATATAATTTTTGATTCTTTCTGTTTTAATATCCAGAATTCTCGCTTTCCCATGAAGTGATTCAGTAATAATCCCAACTTGGCTACCTGTCATTGAAATTGCAGGAATTCCGTATTCGTTTAATGCCATTGAGAGAAGAGCTATGGTTACTTGCTCTCCAGTTGAGAGAAGCATATCCAATTCTCTTCTATTAGGATTTTTACTAATTGATTCCGCTAAACAATTTAAATCATCTGTAGTTTGTCCCATTGCAGAGACAACTACGACAATTTCATTTCCTGCTTCTCTACTTTGACAAATTCTACTTGCAATATTTTTAATTTTTTTAATATCACCGACAGAAGTACCGCCAAATTTTTTTACTAGTAAAGCCATATTTAAATCATAATGTAAATTCTTAAACTTATAATTTGGTTAACTTAAATTAATTAAATTCTCTGTAAAAACATTTATAGGATTATTACCTTGTTTTAGTAATGATTCAATATCTAATAAATTACTCATTAAATTTATTAAATATTCTTGAGATACATTTTTGACTTTTCTACGAATAAAAAAAATTCTTTTTGGATTAGAAATGCCTGCAAGATTGCAAATCTTTTCTGTATTATCGTTTTCTGAATTAACTGCTAATTTTATAATTGTATGAATTCTTATCTGACTAATTAAACCTGCATTTAGTCTTAAAGGAGGTTCTCCTTTCTGTATGCAATAATTTATTTCAATGAGGCTTTCATAAATGTTTTTTTGTAAGAGAAGATCAATGATTTTGAAAATGTTGGATTGATGATCACTAAATATTTTTTTTACATCATTACTTTTGAGAAAAAGTTGTGAATTTAAATCACTTGATAATGCAGAAAGGTATGTTTTTGCTTTAGTTAATTCATTTATTAATTTAAAGCTATCATTCCCAACAGAATCAATAATTAATTCAGCTGCATTTTTATCAAGTTTAATATTCATTTCATTTGCTGCATCTTCTAAGAATCTTTTTTGTCCTTCATAGTCCCAGATTTCTGGTAAAGAAAATGATTTTTCTTTGGCTAAATTATTTTTGATAAGTTTTTGTAAAAATTTAGTACTCTTTAGTCGTGAGTCTGGTTTTTTTGTATTTTGTAAAATCAAATAAGTATTTTGAGGTATATTTTCAAAAATTTTTTCAAATTTAATTCTTAGATCCTCATTTTTTGCGGTAAAAATTGGATTATTTTTCAATGTAACTATTCTGTATCCATCTCCAAAAGGAGGTGTAAGAACTTCATCAAAAGCTTTATTGACTTGCTCATCATCATCTCCATTTAAATTAGTTACGTTTATTTCCTTCCATTCTTTGGATACTTCTTTATCAATTAATTTTTGAATAAATGTATTTTGAGCATTTAGATCATTACCCCATAATATTTGTATTGGCATAATCGCTCAATAAAAACCATATTTTAACTATGATTACTTCTAACACAAATTAAATTTAATGGTTATAGATCATCCAATTTTTTTGGAAAGCATCAGATTTATAAGATCTCATTTAGGAGCCAATGATCTAAATTATTTGGAAAAAAAAGTTTTAGAGAGATTAGTCCATACTTCAGGAGATTTTTCTATACAAAATCTTATTAATTTTAGTGAAGGTGCTTGCGAAAAGGGGCTTCAGGCACTTAGAAATGGTGCTCCTATTTTAACTGATACCGATATGGCAGCAGCAGCTATAAAATCTATGGCAGAGAATACCACTAGGAATAAAGTATTCACGGCGGGAATGTGGTTTGGAGAAAATAAGCATATAGAGTTAACTAAAACTGCATATGGCTTAAGTGAAGGTTGGAAGGAGTTATCTGCTATAAATTCTGGAAGCAAATCACCTATTGTAGTTATTGGCAGTTCGCCCACAGCTTTAACTTATTTAATTGATATTTTAGAAAATGCAAATGATTTACCTAGTTTAATTATCGGAATGCCCGTTGGATTTATTGGAGTAGAGAAAAGCAAAAACAAACTGATTTCTACTGATCTTCCTAGAATAGTTTTGAATTCAACAAGAGGGGGTGCTGCCATGGCAGCAGCTGCAGTTAACGCTTTATTGAGGGAAACTATCTAAAAAGTATCTATTTTAGAAAATGTCAAAAATCTACGGAATATCATAATTATATTTATTATTTTCTTCTAAAGAATTTAAAACTGATTTTGCTTTTTCTATAACATCTTTTGGAACTCCTGCTAATTTAGCTGCTTCGATACCGTAGCTTTTGTTTGAGCCCCCTTTGACAATTCTGTGAGTAAAAAATAGCTGATCATTTTTTTGTTCTACTAAAACTTGAAAATTTTGAATATTCTTATTTGAATTTTTTAAATAATTCAGCTCATGATAGTGCGTAGCAAAAATAGTATTACATTGAATTTTTTTTGCAAGATATTCACTTACTGACCAAGCTATTGAAAGTCCATCAAAAGTAGATGTCCCTCTACCTATCTCATCAAGTAAAACTAGTGAGCTAGAAGTTGCCTGATTGAGAATTGATGCAGTTTCAGACATTTCTACCATAAATGTTGATTGTCCAGATGATTGATCATCAACCGCCCCAATTCTTGTAAAAATCCTATCTGCAATCTTGATCTCAGCATTATTAGCAGGAACAAAGCTACCAATTTGTGCGAGAATTTGTATTAAACCAAGTTGCCTTATAAAGCAACTTTTTCCGCTTGCATTGGGTCCGGTTAATATAATTAATTTTTGATTATCATCAAAAGAGATATCGTTCGCTATAAATTTTTTATCATTTAATAATTGCTCTACAATTGGATTTCTTCCTGCAATAATTTTCGTACTTTTTTTTGTCATTGAATCATTTATTGGCATTAATGAAGGTTTTATAAAATTGTTTTCAACTGAAGTAATTGATAAACCAAGCAATGCATCAAGAGATGCTATAGATTTTGCGATTGATCTTATTTGTTTTGTTTTTTCAGCAACTAAATTTCTTAATTCGCAGAAAATTTCATATTCTCTTGATGAAGCTCTGCTTTTTATTTGGAAAATCTTATTTTCTTTATTTTTAATTTCTGAAGTGATATACCTTTCTTCATTAGTAAGTGTTTGCCTTTTGATCCAATGTTGTGGAGCTAAATTAACTTTTGATTTATTTATAGAAATGTAGTACCCAAAATTTTTATGAAATTGAATTTTTAGGTTTGAAATTTTGCTAATTTTTCTTTCTTTTAATTCCTCTTTATTAAGCCACTCAGAGTAATCATCCATTAAATTACGTAAACCATCTAATATATTGTCAACACCATCGTGGATCATGCCTCCTTCACTAATATTTAAAGGAGGATTTTCTATTAGTTTAAAACTTATAGTTTCAGCTAATTCTAAGAGTCCTGCATCAATATTTTTTAATTGATCAGTCCAATTTGGGATATCATATTTAAATAATTCAATTATAGATTTTAGTCTAGGCAATTTTTTTAAACCTTCCGCTATTGCAATTAAGTCTCTAGGACTTGCATGACCTGCACAAGCTCTACCTGCAAGTCTTTCTAAATCCCCCATTGCTCTAAGTAAATTTTGGGTATCTATACGTAATTGTTTAGATTCAATAAAGTTTTTAATTATATTTTGTCTTTTATAAATTTCATTAACGTTTAATAGTGGTGAATCTATCCACCTTCTTAAACACCTTGCACCCATGCAAGTATAAGTCCTATCAATGCTCCATAGTAGCGAACCAACATAATTGTTTTCTCTTTGTGTATTTTTGATTTCTAAGTTTTTTTGAGTTTGATAATCAATAATTAATTTGTTGTGACCAAATTGAATTTGTGGAAAGTCTAATGAGATTTTTACAGAAGAATCTTTATCTAAATTTGAAGGATTAATTTTTTCTAAATAATTTAATAATCCTCCAAGAGATCTAGTCGCATTGTTTAAATTTTTAAGTCCTATTCCTTCTAGGTTTGCAATTTGGAAATATTTTTTTATTAGATAATTTGCTTCATTAATGCCAAAATTAGTCTCTTGAGAAACAGTATATGTTATTTGACTATTTTCCTTAATTAATAAATTTCTTACTTCATTGCTTCCTACAATGATTTCTGAAGAATCTAATTTAACAATTTCATCAAATAGTTTTGACAGAGATTGACCTTCTAAAGTTATTAATTCTCCCGTGCTTACATCAGCTTTTGATATACCCCATTCATAGGATTCATCTGAGTTTTTTTCTGATAAGTAAATAGCAGTAATCCAATTATTTTTCTTTGCTATCAACATCCCCTCTTCAATTACAGTTCCAGGAGTAATTATTCTTGTTATTCCTCTTTTAATTGGGGTCCCATAATTGCCAGAACTTTTTTCTAATTGGTCGCATATAACCACAGAATAATTTTTTTTAATTAAATCAGCACAATATCTCTCCATTGCATGATAGGGAACTCCTGCCATAGGGATCTTACCAATCTCTTTGCCAGCATCTTTACTGGTAAGTGTTATTTCTAAAAGGTTAGATATTAATACAGCATCCTCAAAAAAACATTCAAAAAAATCTCCTAATCTATAAAGTAATAACCTATCTTTATTTTCCTCTTTTAGAGTTACATAATGCTTCATTACAGGAGTTAATTTCAGTTTTGAAACTGTTTTATAGCTATAAGATTCTTCATTGATGCAAACATTTTTGTTATTTGAAATTAAATCAGTCTTAAATTTATTTATTAAATTAGTTGAATTTTTTCTTTGTCTAGGTCTTTTTTTCGATTCTTTTTTTAAATCTTCCCAAGATAAATCTTCTGGAATTTTTGTTATTTTTTCTTGCTCATTATTTTCATTACCAATCGCAAATAAATTCTTTTGAATTATCGTATCTTCTTGCATACTTTTTTAATTCCTAAATAGATATTAGGAAGAAATTTTTTTTTTGCATTTAATGTAGCTAAAGTATGTAAATTTTCTCTAAAAATTATCATTTTCATGAGATTATAGTATTTATAATAATTTGAAACCTAAGACTGAATTATGCAGGCTGTTAACTTTTTTTTCGTAAATGCTCTATTATTTGCTTCTTTAATTGCGGTAGTTGGAGTACCCGTTTTATATGTGACTCAACCTTCTACTGAGGAAGGACAGCGAGAAAGTAGGAGAAAAATTTATTCTATTGCTGCTGTTTGGGTTGTTTTGGTTTTTGTTACAGGAATTGTTTCTTCATTAGTTTGAACTAAATACCTTTTCGTGAGAATCTATTAATATATCGAAGTAAAATTTAATGGCTATTTTTGAGGGATCTTTTACTAATGCATCTTCTTTAAAAGTTGGGATTGTAATAGCAAGATTTAATGATTTAATTACAAATAAAATTTTATCTGGTTGTCTTGATTGTTTAAAAAGACATGGCTTAGATACTTCTGAATTAAGCAATCAAGTAGATATCGTTTGGGTTCCTGGTTCATTTGAATTACCAATCGCAGCTAAAACCCTCATGAAAAAAAAGAGTTATGACGTTGTAATTGCTCTTGGAGCTGTGATACGTGGGGAAACTTCCCACTATGATGTAGTTATATCTGAGGCGAGTAAAGGTATTTCACAAGTTTCATATGAAAATAATGTTCCAATTATTTTTGGAGTTTTGACTACTGATACTATGCAGCAGGCTCTAGAAAGAGCAGGGATTAAAAATAATCTTGGTTGGAATTATGCTTTACAAGCAATTGAGATGGGATCCTTGATTAAAAATTTAAATTAATTGAAAAAATTTTATTATTTCTATCATTGATCCCTTCTTTGAGATAAAATAAAAAAGTTATGCGGATGTAGCTCAGTGGTAGAGCATCTCCTTGCCAAGGAGAATGTCGAGAGTTCGAATCTCTTCATCCGCTTTTAGTGTTTGTATCCTTTAAAATATTTACAACAATCATTTTGTAATGACAAGAGTAATTTCTATAGAGGATTTAAAGGGATTATTTACTAAACCTTATGGCACAGATGCACCAACAAAACAAAAATGGGCTGAATTTTATAATGAGAATGTAATTTTTGTAGACCCAACGCAGGAAACAGAAGGCTTAGATTCTTATATTAAAGCTCAAGAAAAGCTGGTTAAAAGATGTGATGATGTTTTTTTAGAAACTCATGCGATTTCCATTACTGAAAATTGTGGATTCGTTGAATGGACAATGGGTTTAAAAATTATGGGTAAAGAATTTATTTATCCTGGAACTACTCGTTTATTATTTGGAGAAAATGGATTAATAAAAGAGCATAGAGATTACTTTGATTTTTGTGGTCCAACTTTTGGACCAGTTCCTATTCTAGGTCCTTTTATAAGATGGCTTTATAGTAAATTTGTTTCTTGATTTAATTTCTATAAAGAGAACTTTATATTTCACGAATTAACAAATTTTGAGAAGTAACTTCTTTGAAGTCCATTTGAGAATAAAACAATTTTTTATTTGTCGTCATTAAATATATTTTCTTTGTACTTTTAATTTCTTTTGAAGATAAAAGATTATTTACAATTAATTTGCCAAAACCTTTGCCTTGATGATTTTGATCTATAACAATATCCCAAAGCACCCCACGATAAATCCCATCTGTTAAAGCTCTGCCAAAACCAACTATTTCGTTGCCAACCCAAATGCTTATTACAACGTCACTGTTAGCAAGACATTTTTTTAGATCATTAATTGTTCTATTTTTCGCCCAAAAAGTATTATTATGTAGCAATTTTTGAAGTTTTTTTAATCCATTAGTGGGTTTTAGATTAGGACCTAATCCAAAAAATCTTAACCCTAAAGCTCCCTTGGAATGGTTTAAAAGAGATATTGCTTTCATTTTTAAAAAAAGTTGAAGAAATTGATGATAATCCCGTTTTTTTGATTTGTTTTTAAATACCTTAGTCGATCATTTCTATAAAATAAAGAGATATGATTTTTCTTCATTCTGTTGTAACGCACTAATTTATAATGTTTGTTATAAGATGAATTTTTTAAGGACTGTTACTTATGCTAAAACTTTTGTTGGGAGATCCGAATGCACGAAAGTTAAAGCGCTATCAACCAATAGTGGAAGAGATAAATTTTTTAGAAAAGGAAACTTCTGATTTAACAGATGATGAGTTAAGAAAAGAAACTAATAACCTAAAATCAACTATCTCATCAGAATTAGATATAAAAAAACAAAAGGCACTCTTAGAAGAATTTCTTCCAAAAGCTTTTGCAATTGTTCGAGAAGCTAGCAAACGTGTTCTTGATATGAGACATTTTGATGTTCAATTAATAGGTGGAATGGTTTTACACGAATGTCAAATTGCCGAAATGAAGACTGGAGAAGGAAAAACGCTTGTTGCAACATTACCTTGTTATTTAAATGCTTTGACTGGGAAAGGCGTTCATGTCGTCACGGTCAATGATTATTTAGCTAGAAGAGATGCTGAGTGGATGGGACAAGTCCATCGTTTTTTAGGTTTATCTGTTGGTTTAATTCAGCAAGATATGAACCCAGTTGAGAGAAAGAAAAATTATGCTTGTGATATCACTTATGCTACAAATTCTGAATTAGGATTTGATTATTTAAGAGATAATATGTCTACTGATATAAATGAGGTAGTGCAAAGAAACTTTAATTATTGTGTGATAGATGAAGTTGATTCAATACTCATTGATGAAGCAAGAACACCTCTAATTATTTCTGGTCAAGTTGAAAGACCGCAAGAAAAATATCAAAAAGCTGCGGAATTATCTCAGGTTTTAATTAAAGCAAAAGAATTAAGTAAAGATGGTATTGATCCAGAAGGTGATTATGAAGTTGATGAAAAGCAGAGAAGTTGCATATTAACTGATGACGGTTTTGCAAAATGCGAAGACTATCTAGGAGTAAGTGATTTATATAATCCTCAAGATCCTTGGGCACATTATATAACTAACGCTTTAAAAGCCAAAGAATTGTTTGTTAAAGATGTAAATTACATTATTAAAAATGAGGAAGCTGTCATAGTGGATGAATTTACTGGTAGGGTAATGCCTGGAAGGCGCTGGAGTGATGGTCAGCATCAGGCAATAGAAGCAAAAGAGAGTCTTAAAATTCAGCCTGAGACACAAACATTAGCATCCATAACTTATCAAAATTTTTTCCTCTTATATCCTGGTTTAGCAGGAATGACCGGTACTGCAAAAACAGAGGAAGTTGAATTTGAGAAAACTTATAAATTAGAATCAACAGTTATCCCTACAAACCAAATAAGGAAGAGACAAGATTGGTCCGATCAAGTTTTTAAGACAGAGATTGGTAAGTGGAAAGCCGTTGCTAAAGAAACTACACAAATTCATAGAGATGGCAGACCTGTTTTAGTTGGTACAACAAGTGTTGAAAAAAGTGAGTTATTAAGTTCACTTCTATCTGAAGAAAAAATTCCACATAATTTATTAAATGCTAAGCCAGAGAATGTTGAACGTGAGGCTGAAATTATAGCCCAGGCAGGAAGAGCAGGTGCTGTTACTATCGCAACTAATATGGCGGGAAGGGGAACAGATATAATTCTTGGTGGTAACAGTGACTATATGGCAAGACTTAAATTAAAAGAGATTTTAGTTCCTTTGCTAGTAAAGCCGGAAAATGAGCATAAGCCACCTATCCCTAAACAAAGAAATTCAAAAGTGAAAGGCGGTTTTTCTTCAAAAAATGGCTCCAAGTTAAAAAAGAAAGCTTCAAATTCTTCAATAAGTCTTTTCCCTTGTAAACTGGATGAAGAAATTGAAAAGAAACTCTCTCTCTTATCAAATGAACTCATCAAGGATTGGGGTGATAGACAACTTTCTCTCTTAGAGCTAGATGACAGGATAGCTACAGCTGCAGAAAAAGCACCCACCGAAGATAACTCAATAAAGCTTTTGAGAGAATCCTTATCAGAAGTAAAAAAAGAATATGAAAAAGTTTTGATTCATGAAGAGGAAAAAGTAAGACAAGCTGGCGGATTACATGTCATTGGTACTGAAAGACATGAATCAAGAAGAGTGGATAATCAACTTAGAGGCCGAGCAGGAAGACAAGGAGATCTAGGAAGTACCAGATTCTTTTTATCTTTAGAAGATAATCTTTTAAGGATTTTTGGAGGCGACAGGGTAGCAAATTTAATGAATGCATTTAGAGTTGATGAAGATATGCCTATAGAATCAGGAATGCTTACTAGATCTTTAGAAAGTGCTCAAAAGAAAGTGGAGACATATTATTACGATATTAGAAAACAAGTTTTTGAATATGATGAGGTAATGAACAATCAAAGAAAAGCAGTTTACAGCGAAAGACTAAGAGTTCTGCAAGGAATTGATTTAAAAAAGCAAGTAATAGGATATGGAGAAAAAACAATGAGTGAAATTGTAGAAGCTTATATTAATCCCGATCTTCCTCCTGAAGAATGGAATATTGATCAATTGATTTCTAAAGTTAAAGAATTTATTTACTTATTAGATGACCTAAAAGCTGATGATATTAATTTACTTTCCGTAGAAGAATTAAAAAGCTATCTTCAGGAGCAGTTGCGAATAGCTTATGATTTAAAAGAATCTCAAATTGAAAAGATTCGTCCAGGATTAATGAGAGAAGCTGAAAGATTCTTCATTTTGCAGCAAATTGATAATTTGTGGCGAGAACATCTGCAATCCATGGATTCCTTAAGAGAATCAGTTGGCCTAAGAGGGTATGGCCAAAAAGATCCTTTAATCGAATATAAAAACGAGGGATATGATATGTTTCTTGAAATGATGACTAATATGAGACGGAATGTTATTTATTCAATGTTTATGTTTCAACCTAAAACTGATACGGAAGACAAAAAATAAATCAAGTTTTATTCATCTCCAAGAAATTCAATAATTTCTTTGTCTTTAATATTTTGAGAATCTCCGAGTTTAGATATATCAATAGATTCTGAGTTAGCAATACATTGTATAGTTTTTTGCAATTTAAGAATTTCATTTTCAAGAAAATCTATCCTATCCATCAAATTTTTTATCACATTAGCTTCTGCATCTGGTAAAGCTGAATGAGCCAATGGATTTACTTTGACTCCACTTTGATGTACTACTCTTCCAGGAACTCCAACTACAGTACTGTTACCCTCTACATTCCGAACAACAACTGAACCAGCACCTATACGTGTATTAGATCCTACTGTGATGGATCCAAGAACTTTTGCACCTGCTCCCACCACAACATTTTCCATTAGGGTTGGGTGTCTTTTCCCATGACTTTTCCCAGTACCCCCTAATGTCACACCTTGATAAAGCAGACAGTTATTTCCTATCTCAGCTGTTTCACCAATTACGACTCCCATTCCATGATCTATGAAAACTCGCTTACCAATTTTGGCCCCTGGATGGATTTCAATTCCAGTTGCTAACCTATTCAGATGACTTAACAAGCGTGGAATTAGAGGAATTTTTAAGTTCCATAATTTATGGGTAAATCTATGAATAACTATTGATTGAAATCCTGGGTAACAAAGAAAGATCTCAATTATCCCTCTGGCAGCGGGATCTCTCTCTTTGATTATTTCTATATCTGATTTAAATGTCGTTAACATAATAATTTAATTGATGACTCCAATCTCTTTTTTTAAGTGATTTATTGTTTCGATACTTAAATAATTTTTAGCACATATTATTTGAGGTAATCTAATAAGCTGAGACCTATTTTTTAATAAAGTATTTTCTACGACTGATAAACTCGGCCCATCACAAACTATTAGGTTTGAAGTCTTTAAAAGTGATAGTAATCTACTGTTATTATCTGAAACTGCTGTCATAAGAATTAATTCGCTACCTCTCATGCTGTGGATGATAACTTCTGCAGCTCTCAATAATCCTGGACTTATGCTAACAATACCTACACAACTTCCAGTATGAAATTCTTGTAGGATTTTTAATTCCTTTTGAAAGTCGCTCAAGTCCACTGCAATAGCTCGTACTCCATGCTGTTTAGCAACTTTTTCTAGAGGTTGTAAAAAATATCTGCTTGTTACGATAGTTCCATTATTTGAATTACTTAAAACTTTTTCTAGTTCTTCCATGGGAACAACTTCTACTGGCACATTAATTTTTGGAGAGAGGTCTTCTGCAATGAGCATAGAAGCACCAATATCCTCTCTTGGAGTACTTACTAAAATTCTTCCTCCACATTTAATACGCCAATCAATTTCATTGGTTAATATTTCTCTAGTTTCTTGTAAGGTGCAGCCAATATTTATAAAGCTATCAATAGCTTTCTTTGCTTCTTGATCTGGTGGTTTACTTATTTTTTCTTTTGAGTAAATTGATTTTTTGAAGTCTTTTTTAGTTAAATTATCTCTTACATAGATGCCTGATCCAGCTATAGCTTCTACTACACCATCTATTTCAAGCTGTCTATAAACTTTGCTTATAGTATTACGATGAAGTCCAGTTTGCATTGCAAGCTGCCTGGTGCTTGGAAGTCTATGACCGGGAGGATAATGTCTAGCAGCTATTGCAAAGCAAATTTGATTATAGAGTTGTGTCGATGCTGGTATATCACTTTCTTGCTGAATATGGAATCTCACTTTAGAAAAATCCTTACTAATTAATTTTTATATATGGTGACACTTTAACATTCGTCATAGATTTTCGATAATAATTTTTCACTCGGAATCTTTCTTAATAAGGGGAGTTTTTCTAGGGCTTAAAAACATAATCATATTTCTACCTTCTCTTTTTGGCTTTTGTTGCACTTCGGATTGTTCTTCTAAATCATTAGCCATTTTTAAAAGAAGTGTTTCCGCTAAATTTGAGTGTTGAATTTCCCTACCCCTAAAAATTACCGTGCATTTTACTTTATCTCCAGATTTTAAAAATCTAGTAGCTTGACCTATACGGACGTCATAATCATGCTTGTCAATTTTGTACCTCATTTTTACTTCTTTAACTTCTGTTTGATGAGATTTTTTTCTTGCCTCTTTTGCTTTTTTTTCTTGTTCAAATTTATATTTTCCATAGTCCATGATTCTACAAACAGGAGGGTTAGCTTTTTCGCTTACCAAAACTAGATCAAGTTCTCTTTGAGAGGCGATGTCTAATGCTTTCAATCTATCTATGACACCTAATTGTTTTCCATCTGAATCAACAACTCTCAATTGAGGGTATTTTATTCTTTCATTGATATTTGGGAGCTCTCTTACAGGAGCGCGGCGGTCAAAGCGTGGGCGTGGTGGCATTCAGTTGAATTAATAAAATGATTGGATGATGAGCAAATTCTAATATTTATAAATTTAGCCTAAAAAAGACTCTATTTTAATTATTGCATCTTTTAGCAGGTTTTTGTTATTAAGCCAAATAGGATTATTTTTATTTCGAAACCATGTTTTTTGTCTTTTGGCAAATTGGATAGTTTTTATAGAAGTTAATTCAATTGCCTGATTTATCGTTAAATTGTTATTTAGGACTTCCTTAGCTTCCCGATAACCAATGGTTTTTAGTATTGGCAAGTCAGATCCATATTGAAAAATAAGATGTTTTGTTTCTTCAATAATTCCAGTATTAAACATATTTTTTGTTCTTTGTAAAATTCTCTCTTTTAAATTATTTCTATCTATTCCAAGCTCTAGTATTCTCCAGTCAGGTGGTTTCTGCACTATTTGAGTTGATAAAGGTTTACCCGTTACATAAAGGACTTCCAAAGCTCTTATTGTTCTAATCTGATCACCAGAATTAATTTTTTTTGTTGATTTTGGATCACAATTCTTTAAAATTTCCCAACATTCTTTCTGACCAAGATCTTCTAATTGTCTCCTCAAATAATTCTGTGGGGGAATATCTGGCACAAAAAACCCTTTTGTTATTGCGTTCATATACAAACCACTTCCTCCCACAAGGAAAGGTAGATTTTTTAGTTTAATTTCTCTTTCTATAGATTTTTGAGCAATTTCTTGAAATTGTTTTACATTAATTGGACTAGAGGGCTCTTTAATATCTAATAAAAAATGCTTTATTTTTTTTTGTTGACTCTTAGATGGTTTCGCTGTGCCAATATCCATATATTTATATATTTGTCTTGAATCGATATTATGTATATAAGTTTTAAAATATTCTGCAACTTCTATAGCTAATTCTGTTTTACCACTCGCTGTGGGCCCTATTAAAACTATTACATGAGGTGAATTAGAAATCATGTTAATTTCTGAAGAATATTTTATTGGCTATATAATTAAAGTAATTAAATTTTTCATATACTTCGAGCCTTTCTTTAATTACAGTGATAAGTTTAATTAAAGACCTTTTAAAAATAACATTTTAAAAGATTAATGTTTTTTTTTTATTAAATGAGTGAGGACAAAAGATCTAATAAAATCTCAAATGACTATGGTGCAGAACAGATTCAGGTTTTAGAAGGGTTAGAGCCCGTTCGTAAACGCCCTGGAATGTATATAGGCTCTACGGGCCCAAGAGGTTTACATCATTTGGTATACGAGGTTGTTGATAACTCAGTTGACGAAGCACTTGCAGGACATTGTGATCATATTGAAATTGTTCTTCAATCAGATGGATCAGCTTTAATCTCAGATAATGGCCGTGGTATACCTACAGATATTCATCCAAGGACAGGGAAAAGTGCTTTAGAAACTGTACTTACTGTTCTTCACGCAGGAGGTAAATTTGGAAGTGGAGGTTATAAAGTTTCTGGCGGCTTGCATGGAGTAGGAATATCTGTGGTTAATGCTTTAAGCGAATGGGTTAACGTTACTGTTTATAGGGATGGCAGTGAGTTTAATCAAAGATTTGAAAAAGGGGTATCAAAGGGTGAATTGCACACTAAAAAGCAGACTATAAAACCTTTTAAAAAAGGCACTACTATTTGTTTTAAACCCGATAAAACAATTTTTTCTGGAGGAATAGAATTTGAATTTGCTCTGCTTTCTTCCAGGTTAAGAGAACTTGCTTATCTTAATGGTGGCGTAAAAATTGTTTTTAGAGATGAGAGAAATGAATTATCAGATGGTTCTTTTAAAGAAGAAATTTACCTATACCAAGGAGGCATTAAAGAATATGTTGAGTATATGAATGCAGAAAAAGAGTCAATTCATCCTGAGATAATTTATGTTGATTCACAGAGAGAAAACGTTTACGTAGAAGCAGCTTTACAATGGTGTTCTGATGTATATTCAGACAATATTTTAGGCTTTGCTAATAACATAAGAACAATCGATGGAGGCACTCATATTGAGGGGCTAAAAACAGTTTTGACAAGAACTTTTAATAATCTTTCAAAAAAAAGAGGCAAAAGAAAGGATGGTGAAAAAAATTTAGCTGGCGAAAATATTAGAGAGGGCTTGACTGTAGTTTTATCAGTCAAAGTTCCAGATCCCGAGTTTGAAGGTCAGACAAAAACAAAATTAGGTAATACCGAAGTAAGAGGAATTGTTGATTCTCTTATAGGGGAGGCTCTCACAAAATATATGGAATTTAATCCTGGAATTTTGGACTTGATTCTTGAAAAAGCAATTCAATCGTTTAATGCAGCAGAAGCTGCAAGAAGAGCGAGAGAATTAGTAAGAAGAAAGAGTGTTTTGGAAAGTTCGACTTTGCCTGGCAAATTAGCTGATTGTAGTTCCAGAGATCCCTCAGAATCAGAAATTTATATTGTTGAGGGAGATTCTGCGGGAGGTTCGGCAAAACAAGGAAGAGATAGAAATTTTCAAGCTATATTGCCCTTAAGAGGTAAAATTCTTAATATTGAAAAAACCGATGATACTAAAATATACAAAAATACAGAAATTCAGTCGTTAATTACGGCTCTAGGGTTAGGAATTAAAGGTGAGGAGTTTGATGTTAGCTCCTTAAGATACCATAGAGTCGTTATTATGACTGATGCGGATGTTGACGGTGCTCATATTAGGACTTTATTATTGACATTCTTTTATAGATACCAGAGAGAACTGGTTGAGAAAGGTTTTATATACATAGCTTGTCCTCCACTCTATAAAGTAGAAAGAGGAAAAAATCATAAATATTGCTATAACGAGAATCAATTAAAGGATACAATTGAAGGATTCGGAGAAAATGCTAACTATAATATTCAAAGATTTAAAGGGTTAGGTGAAATGATGCCAAAACAATTGTGGGATACCACAATGAATCCTCAGACCAGGATGATGAAGAGGGTTGAAATAGAAGATGCTCTTGAAGCTGATAGAATATTTAATATATTAATGGGAGATAAAGTTGGTCCAAGAAGAGAGTTTATTGAAACTCATAGTAGTAACTTAGATTTGGCAACTTTAGATATATAATGAATAATCTGCTAAAGAATATTTGTTTAATTATATTTGCGTTAATAGGTCCGATTACCTTACCTGCTGGGGGAATTCAAAAAAATTTAAGTCAACATCAGTTTTATAGTAATACAAACGAAATTATATTGACATCAAATACTTCTCTTTATTCTTTTCCTAAAATTTATGCAAAAGAATTATTAGTTCTTGATATAGGTACTACATTATCAGTTTTACGTAATTGGAAAGTTAGCGAAAGCGAAGTTTGGGTAAGGGTTGAATTAGCTTCTAATAAATTTTTGGACGATCCTTATAAAATTACAAAAGGCTGGATAAAAATGTAAATTTTGGATTTTCATTCAATAAGAATAGTTTTTCTTGGTAGTACTTTAGGATTAATACTTAGAATAATCATACAAAATAATTTAAAAATAAATTTAGGTTTTGACATTCAAAATATTTCAGTAGTAAATTTTATAGGATCCTTCTTTTTAGGAATTTTTGTGGCATTAAATTTTAGTAATAACAACTTATTAATGTTATTTTATGCTGGTTTTTTAGGATCTTTTAGTACATTTTCTTCTTTTATATATCAACTATTTATTTTATTTCAAAAGAGAAAATTCTTAAGTTTATTTTTTCATTATTTAGAGGTAATGTTTATTGCTTTTATTTTATTTTATTTAGGTTATTTTCTAGTTAAATTTTTATTAATGTGAAAATAAAATATTATATTTATATCCTCTTAGCATGCTATTTAGCGACTTTATTAAGATTGCTAATAGACGATAACTTAATTATTTCACTAGTTGGATCATTTTTCTTTGGTTTTATAATTAGAAAAAGATTAAATGACTTAAGTAAAAAAATTTTATTAACTGGTTTTTTTTCTTGTTTTACTTCTTTCACTGGATTCGTATTTCTTTTATATGAAATTCTTCATCAAGGAGAATGGATAAAATTCATAATATTTTTTAATTTAATAATCATCACTAATTTATTTATAATGATTTGTGGGTTTTGGATCAGTAGAAAAATTACTTAGATTTCTTATAATGTTGTTAAGACCTTGACTAGGAATTATATCAATGAATGAGAGTAGACTTGAATCGATTAGATCCTTTTCTTCAGAAATAAGTAATAGAGAAAAAATTACTATTCAACTTGAAGAATTACTAGTAGCAGGAAATTATGATGAAGCAAAGTTACTTCTTGAGCCTTCCCAGCCTGTCGATATTGCTGATGCTATTGGAAGTCTTCCATTAATACTGCAAGCATTGGCATTCCGATTGTTAAAGAAAAATGAGGCAATTGAAGTTTATGAATATTTAGATCCAATAGTTCAGCAAACTTTATTAGACAGACTTCGTTCGGGAGAAGTTCTAGAAATTGTAGAAAAAATGTCACCTGACGATAGGGTGCAACTTTTTGATGAGTTACCTGCAAAAGTTGTACGAAAATTTTTATCTGCACTTAGTCCTGGTGAAAGAAAAGTAACAGCTGAATTACTTGGATATGAGCCAGAAACTGCTGGAAGATTAATGACTACTGAATTTATAGATCTTAAAGAGATGCAAACAGCGGCTGAAGCTCTATCTTTGGTGAGAAAAAGAGCTCCATTTACAGAAACTATTTATAGCTTATATGTAACGGATAAAGAAAGACATTTAACAGGAATTCTTTCTCTTAGAGACCTTGTGACAGCTGATCCTGCCAAACCTATAGGAGATGTAATGACAAAAGATGTAGTTAATATTTCAACCAATACTAATCAAGAAGAAGTCGCACGAGCAATACAAAGATATGATTTTTTAGCCCTTCCAGTTGTTGATAAAGAAAAAAGACTTGTCGGAATAGTAACTGTTGATGATTTAATTGATGTCATGGAACAGGAAGCAACTCGAGATATTTATGCAGCGGGTGCTATACAGCCTAGTGATGAGGATGATTATTTTCAAAGTAGTTTATTCACGATAACTCGACGACGAATTCTTTGGTTATTAATTTTAGTTCTTGCAAATGGTTTAACTACAAAAGTTATTGCAATGAATGATCAAATATTAAAAGAAATAGTTTTACTAGCTGCATTTATTCCATTGCTAATAGGTACTGGGGGAAATGTTGGTGCTCAAAGCTCGACTGTTGTAATTAGAGGTTTAAGTACTCAAAAATTAAAGTCTCTTGGTGCCATTAAGGCAGTAGTTAGAGAGTCAATAACAGGCGCTCTTTTAGGAATCTTGATGATGCTAGTTGTGCTTCCTTTTGCTTGGTGGCAAGGAGAGGGGCCTTTAATAGCAGCTGCCGTGGGCATAAGTCTTATTTCTATAACTACATTGGCAGCTACCACTGGAGCTATTCTTCCTTTGTTATTTGACAAAATGAGATTGGACCCAGCTTTAATGTCATCTCCCTTTATAACAACAGTAACTGACATAGCAGGTGTATTTATTTATTTAAGTACTGCAAAATGGCTATTAGCTTCGAAATTTATATAGATTTAACTAGGTATTTATTCTCATTTTTGTGAAAATGTGGATTTTTTTGTTTAACTTTACAATTCTTAATGGTATTGTTTACAAAACATCATCCTTATTTCATGTCTACTGAAACAATAAGCGAGAATAAATTAGCATCAATTTCAAATTTAAAAGCTAGCAATGATGTAGATCTAGTTCGTTCATATTTAAGAGATATTGGAAGAGTTCCATTACTATCTCATGAACAAGAAATTACTCTTGGTAGACAAGTTCAAGAATACGTTCAAGTAGAAAGGGCAGAACTTGAAATAATTGAATTAACTGGTGATAAGCCAAACATTGATGAATTAGCAAAAAAACTAAATCTTTCTTCCTCCCAAATAAAGAAAAGGCTGAGAGCTGGACAGCGTGCTAAAGAAAGAATGGTTGCAGCTAATTTGAGATTAGTAGTAAGTGTTGCAAAAAAATATACTAAAAGAAATATGGAATTATTAGACTTAATTCAGGAGGGAACAATAGGGTTGGTTAGAGGGGTTGAAAAATTTGATCCAGCTAGAGGCTATAAATTTTCTACATACGCCTATTGGTGGATTAGACAGGGAATCACTAGAGCAATTGCTGAAAAAAGTAGGGCTATAAGGCTTCCAATTCACATCACTGAAATGTTGAACAAGTTGAAAAAAGGTCAAAGAGAGTTGAGTCAAGAAATGTCTAGAACTCCAACCGTAAGTGAACTTGCTAAATATGTAGAACTTCCAGAAGATGATGTTAAAGATTTAATGTGCAAAGCTGGACAGCCAGTAAGTCTTGAGACAAAAGTTGGTGATGGTGAAGACACTGTTTTATTAGATTTATTGGCAGGAGGAGAGGATTTACCAGATGAACAAATAGAGATGGATTGCATGAGAGGTGATCTTCATTCTCTTTTGCATCAACTTCCAGATTTGCAATGCAGGGTTTTAAGAATGAGATACGGTATGGATGGTGATGAGCCAATGTCTCTTACAGGTATAGGAAGGGTACTTGGAATAAGTAGGGATCGTGTAAGAAACCTTGAAAGAGATGGATTAAGAGGTTTGAGAAGGCTTAGTGATAATGTAGAGGCCTATTTCGTTTCTTGAATAAATTCACAGATTAATTTATTCGTTTGTTCAGGTTCTTCATCGTGGGGACAATGACCAGCACCCTTAATTACATCTAACCTTGTGATATTTTCATAGTTTTTCTTCCAAGCTTTTGCTTCGCTCAAAGATTCCCAGGGATCTTTCTCTCCCCAAATTAGTTGTATTGGAATATTAATTTTATCAAAAAGGTCTGTAGCAAGATAGTCATCAAATAGGTTGATAAATCCACGAAATGCTTCTTTAGAGTTTTCCCGTTTAGCGGGTTTATAAAGTATTTCAATTAATTCTTCATCAATATTTTTTCCGGAGGGGTAAGCTTGTTCAAGGATTTTTTTTATAACTTTTGGATTAGCTGCTCTCGTAAACAGTGTATTACTAATTAACCTTTGTCTGACGACTGTTTTTAATACAGGCCTGAGTAAATTCATTAAAATATCACCTTTTTTCAAGCGTTTATCATCCATAGTTCTTTGAGCACAATCAATCAAAATGACACCTTTACAATTATTTTTGAGAATTTCAGCAGCTTTTAATGAAATAACCCCTCCAATTGAGTTTCCTACTAAGTAAACGGGAGATTTTATTATCTCTGAACAAAATTTTGTAATTTGATTACTCCATAAATCAAATGAATATTTAATTGAATTTTGTTTATAAGCTTCGTAATTTAATAGGGCAATGGGCTGACTGCTTTCTCCGAATCCTATGAGGTCAATTGCGTAGCAATTAAAAAATTGTCCAAGAAAATTTTGATTGTGTCTCCAATGTTTCTTAGATGCTCCAAATCCATGTACTAATAAAATAGTAATGTTATTTTCGTCAGAAGATTTTTTTGATAAAGACCATGAAATGTCCCAATTTTTCCATTTCCAAATTTCAGATTTATTAAAATACACTGCGAATAAGATATTAATTAAACTTTAATTCAAAAAAAAAATATTTGTTATTGATTAATTATTCTTAGATAAGAAAAAAGGGTTTCATCTTATGGAAAAGAATAAAGTTGTATGTATTGGAGAGGCTTTAATAGACAGGATCCGTAATAAGTCAAATCAAGGATATACAGATTTTTTGGGTGGCGCACCGGCTAATGTTTCTTGTGCATTAAAAAAATTAGAAATAGATTCTACATTTATTGGACGTTTAGGAAAAGATGATTATGGAAAAAAATTTATTAAGCAATTTAAAGAATTGGAGGTTAACTCAGATTTTTTACAATTGGATAATGATGCTTCTACTCGGATCGTTAATGTCGATCGAGATCAATTTGGAGATCGTTTTTTTTCAGGATTTGAAGCAAAATCTAATTCATACTTTGCTGATGAAGCTCTTAGTAAGAACTTAATCGAAAATCAACTTCCAAATTTGGAGAAATTATTTCTAGAAACAAAATATTTAGTTACAGGAACCAATATAATTTCATCTAAAGTTTCTGCTGAGACTATTTTTTTTCTTATTGAACTTGCTAATAAATATGAAGTTAAGGTAATTATCGATTTAAATTGGAGAGAGGTCTTTTGGGATTATTCGGATTTTTCATCAGAAATTAGTAATACAGCGCGAGTGAATTTAATTAAAAATTTTTTAAATCATGCTCATGTTTTAAAACTTGCTAAGGAAGAAGCTACTTTGTTTTTTAAGAACGAAAATTCAATGCTTATATCTCAACAAATGTCAGAAAGACCAGATGTAATAATAACTGATGGAAAAAATCCTGTTGAATGGTTTATAAATGGATTTCAGGGCACTACAGAAACTCCTGATTCACAAAAAATTGTCGATACTACTGGTGCTGGTGACGCCTTTCTAGCTGGATTAATTTCAAAATTAATTTCTTCTGGTTATCCTTTAAATGAATTAGCAATCCAAGACTGTGTTAATTTCGCAAGTGTTTGTGGACTATTAACTTGTCTTGGTGAAGGTGCAATCGAGCAACAACCAGATTATGAAAAGGTTAAAAAATTTTTAGGATCTCTTATTTCATAGTGTCTTCCGAAATTTTTAGCGTAACTAATTTCTATTTTCCAGAAATCTTTAATAAGTGGTTCTATTAATTCTGGCCATTCAACAACTAATATAGCTTCGCTTTGTAATGCCTCTTCTTCTTCAGAAAAGAAAACTTCTTTGGCTGAAGAACTATGTTCTAGTCTGTATAAATCAAGGTGAATTAGTGGAATTTTTCCCGAACTATAGTGATGCGATAAAGCAAAAGTAGGGCTTGTAATATCCTCAGAGATAGATAAACCTCTGGCAATACCTTGTACAAATGAAGTTTTGCCTGCTCCAATTGGACCCTTTAATAAAACAATTGATTGTGGATTTAATTTTTGTGAGAGTTTTTCCCCTAAATTTAAAGTCTCTTTTAAGTTCTCAACAAACACAAAATTACCCAAAAATCATATATAGTTTAGTAGAAAAGGTATTTACAAGATATGGTTATCGCAAATTCAATTAAAACAACGGTTCCTAGTTTCGTAATCTCTGATATTTCATTATCAAATTTTGGACGTAAAGAAATTAAAATCGCTGAAACAGAGATGCCAGGATTAATGGCACTCAGAGATAAATACAAGAACGAAAAGCCACTCAAAGGTGCAAAAATAGCTGGAAGTTTACATATGACAATTCAGACAGCTGTACTAATAGAAACTCTTGTTGATCTTGGCGCACAAGTTAAATGGGCTTCATGCAATATTTTTTCAACCCAAGATCATGCGGCTGCAGCTATTGCTGATCAAGGGATTCCGGTATATGCAAAGAAAGGTGAGACTCTTGATGAATATTGGCAGTACACCCACTACATACTTGATTGGGGTTCAGATTCTCCAAATATGATTCTTGATGATGGAGGTGATGCAACAGGCCTATTGATACTTGGTAGTAAAGCAGAAAAAGATTTGTCTGTTTTAGATAATCCTAATAATGAAGAAGAAATTGCTTTATTCAATTCTATTAAGTCTAAGTTGCAAATTGATGGCAGCTTCTATTCCAGAATCAAAAGTAAAATTATTGGTGTTACTGAAGAAACTACTACTGGTGTTGCTAGACTTTATCAACTTCAAAAGCAAAACGCTTTACCATTTCCAGCTATAAATGTTAATGATTCAGTAACAAAAAGCAAATTTGACAATTTATATGGCTGTCGGGAATCTTTAGTTGATAGCATTAAGCGAGCGACTGATGTAATGATTGCGGGCAAAGTTGCGTTAGTAATGGGATTTGGTGATGTAGGTAAAGGCTCAGCTCAGTCATTAAGAGGACTTGGTGCCATTGTAAAAGTTGCTGAAGTTGATCCAATTTGCGCGCTACAAGCGGCAATGGAAGGTTATAGCGTAGTTAGGTTAGATGATGTTGTCGAAGATATAGACATATTTGTTACTGCCACTGGTAATTATCAGGTAATTACCCATGAAAATCTTGTCAAGATGAAGGACGAAGCCATAGTTTGTAATATCGGCCATTTTGATAATGAAATCGATGTAGCTTCATTAAAAAAATATTCTTGGGAAAATATTAAGCCGCAGGTTGATCACATAACTTTACCGAGCGGAAACAAAATTATTCTTTTAGCCGAAGGTAGATTAGTTAACTTGGGTTGTGCTACTGGTCATCCAAGTTTTGTTATGAGTAATTCTTTCACTAATCAAGTATTAGCTCAAATTGAACTTTTCAATAAGTCAGATCAATATGCTAAGGAGGTCTATGTTTTACCAAAACATTTAGATGAAATGGTAGCTAGATTACATTTAGATAAAATTGGTGCAAAACTAACAAAGTTAACTAAAAAACAGGCTGATTATATTAACGTTTCAGTTGATGGACCTTATAAACCAGAATTGTATAGATATTAAGTTTGAATCTAATCCCGGAAAATTTTCTCACTTCAATTCCTGACTTTATAAGTTTGGCTGTCGAAAAAAATGCAACAATTGCATACCTTACTATTTGTTTGGCTATGTTTTTAGAAAATGTAATACCCCCAATTCCGTCGGAAATAATAATGCCATTAGGAGGGTTTTTCGTTTATCAACAAAAATTAAATTTTTTTATTTTAGTTTTCTGGGGCTTATTTGGAACGCTCTTGGGATCTTTACCTTGGTATTACTTAGGCAGATTAGTAAATGAAAAAAAACTTTCAAATTTTTTAGATAAAAAGGGGAAATATTTAGGAATTTCCTCGAATGATTTGGCTAAAAGTAAAAGGTGGTTTGAAAAATACGGGGTCTCTTTAGTTTTTTGGGGTCGATTAGTGCCAGGCATAAGAACTTTAATTTCTGTTCCTGCTGGAATAGAACTTATGCCATTAAGAAAATTTTTGATTTGGACTACATTCGGTAGCCTAATATGGGTTGTAATTCTAACTTATGCCGGTTATTTATTTGGTGAAAATTATCCAGTTATTGAAACTTATTTGGATCAAATTAAATATGTGGTTAAGCCAATATTAGTTTTAATTTTTTTATATTTTTTCATAAAGTTACTTATTAGAATTATTAAGAGAAATAAAGCCTAAAAAGGAATTTCACTAGAATTACTGCTACTTGTATATTGGTTATTTTCAGAATCTTTTCGAGAGCCTAGTAAGTTCAATCTATCAACTCTAACTACAGGTTTGTATCTATCTTCCCCAGTATTTTTATCTTTCCAACTGTCAATTTTAAAACTTCCTGTAATGCCAATTAAAGATCCTTTTTTAACATAATCTGCTGCTATTTGAGCTTGTTTGCCCCATATTTCTAAATTAAACCAGTCTGGCTCCTCATCTCGACTTCTTCTGTTAACTGCAATAGTGAAATTTGCTACGATTGTACCAGATTCAAAATATCTTACGTCTGGTTCTCTTCCAGCTCTGCCAACTAGATTAATAGTGTTAATTTCCATAATTATTTTTTTTTAATACTACTCATTTTTTTAGTTTTTGCTTAAAGTTTTGCGTGCTATTCATAACTAAACAAGATAATTGTGAGAGCTTAACAAAAAATAGATATATTATTTAGAAAAAAGAATTCTTATTGTGATTTTTAACAGATTTAAATTTTCTAGAGACATTGGCATAGATTTAGGAACGGCCAATACTCTTATACACGTATCAGGTAAGGGAGTTGTTTTACAAGAGCCTTCAGTAGTAGCAATGGATTTAGAAGAAGGGATTCCATTGGCTGTTGGTAAAGAAGCAAAGTTAATGCTAGGAAGAACACCTGGCAATATAAGAGCTGTAAGACCACTACGAGATGGGGTCATAGCAGATTTTGATGCGGCAGAACAAATGATAAAGACATTTATTCAAAAATGTAATGAGGGTAAAGGTATAGTAGCCCCAAGAATAGTTATTGGTATTCCAAGTGGAGTGACCAGTGTTGAGAGAAGAGCTGTAAGAGAAGCTGGATTAGCAGGAGCTAGAGAAGTACACTTGATTGATGAACCCGTTGCAGCTGCAATAGGAGCATCATTACCAGTCACTGAGCCAATTGGAACTATGATTGTTGATATTGGTGGTGGCACTACTGAGGTTGCAGTATTAAGTTTAGGCGGAACTGTATTAAGTGAATCTGTTCGAATAGCTGGTGACGAAATCAATGAATCAATTGCTCTATATCTTAAAAAAGTACACAATTTAGTTGTTGGAGAAAGAACAGCAGAAGACATTAAGATCAAAATTGGATCTGCATTCCCAGATGATGATTTTGATAAAACTACTTATGAGGTGAGAGGTCTACATTTATTGTCAGGTTTACCTAGGTCAGTAACTTTGACATCTGGGGAAATAAGAGAAGCTATGGCTGAAACACTTAGTAAAATAGTTGAAGCTGTTAAAAGAACTTTAGAGCGAACCCCTCCTGAACTTGCTGCAGATATTGTTGATAGGGGAATTATGCTTGCAGGAGGTGGAGCTTTAGTAAGAGGTATTAATGATTTATTGAGTGATGAAACGGGAATTTTTACTCACATAGCAGAAAACCCACTTCTTTGTGTGGTTAATGGTTGTGGAGAGGTTTTGGATGATTTTAAAAAACTTAAAAGAGTGGTTGATACTCCAGACTTTATAAGGAACGCGATAAGAGATTAATACTATGTTCGATATCCGACGAATTTCTAATAGTCGTTGGTGGCACAAAAAGAAAAATTGGATATTCTTTGGAACCTTTTTATTGTTATTGTTTATAAGAATATCAAAAGGATCTGTTTATAAGGATATTTATTATTTTATTTCAAAGCCTTTTTGGCCTGGTAAATTCCAAAAAGAAGTTATTATTAAAAGTACCAACCAAGAATTATTAATAAACTTAAATCTCCTAAAAAAGGATAATAAAAGATTGCGTGAAATTTTATCTCTTCAAGATACATCCATTGATGATATTATTTCAGCTGCAGTTATTTCTAGAAAAACAGGAAGTTGGTGGAGACAAATTATATTGAATAAAGGCTCAAAAGACGGAGTTGAAATTGGTAGTATTGTTATTGGTCCAGGTGGATTATTGGGAAGAGTAAATAACACTTCTTTATTTACTGCATCAGTAATATTGTTAACCTCACCAGAAAGTAAAGTTGGCGTGTGGTTGGACAGAATTCAAATAAATGGTTTATTAGTTGGAGTCGGAGATGATTACCCCAGCTTGATACTATATACAAAAAATGCTGATATAAAAGTTGGAGATTTTGTATCATCTTCTCCAGCAAGCACTTTATTACCACCAAATATCCCAATTGGTATTATTCAATCTGTAGATAAGCCATCTAAAGCAAAAAAAACAGCAAAGATATCACTTTTAGCAAACCCTTACGCAATTGATTGGGTGCAAATTTTAAAAGTAAAAATTTAATGAATAAATTTTTCTTAAAAAGATTGCCTATATTTTTTTTAATTATTATTCCAATTATTTTTTTATGGCACCCAAATTGGCTCGGGTTTTTGGGTGTTCAGCCATATTGGCCTTTGTTTTGGTTGTTGCCTTGGTCAATGATTAATGGATCAATTAATGGACTTATATGTGGTTTGTTTTTAGGTTTAATTTTAGATTCTTTAACTTTGGATAGTAGTGTCACTCAAATACCAGGCTTAGTTATATGCGGATTTCTGTTTGGGAGAATTAAATTTCATAGGCATTTTTTAGTCGGACATTTTAGGTATGGATTGGTTTGTTCTTTTGGAAGCTTTTTATGCGGAACTCTACATTTTTTGCAAATTTTATTTAAAAATTTTTCAGATAGTTCTTTCTTACTTTTTATCCCTGGTGTTCAAAATATATTAGCTGAAATTTTTCTGACAGGTTTTTTTGCTCCTCTAATATGTACCCAACTTTTGAGAATCTTTAAATCTTCAGTGAGAAAAGTATGATAATGAATTTCTCAAAAAAATTAAAAATTTGCTAATAAATTCATATCCTTAAAATTATTTTAAAATTTTTAAACCTATGGAATATCTCATTGAGGGTTCGTAATGTTATATTTTTAATTGTTAGAATAAATATTCATTGCAATAATTCTTTGCTTTGAAATATCTGGAAATCTTATTTAACTATGTCAAAAGCAAGAATTTTAGTTGTTGATGATGAGCCAGCGGTTTTGAAGGTATTAGTTACAAGACTTCAACTTGCAGGCTACCAAGTTTATTCAGCCACTAACGGAGAAGAAGCCCTTGAATCTTTTCACAGAGATTCTCCAGACTTGATAGTTCTAGATGTAATGCTTCCAAAAATGGATGGATTCGCAGTTTGTAGAAGAATAAGAGCTGAATCTGTGGTTCCGATAATATTTTTGACTGCTCTAGAGGCGATTTCAGAAAGAGTTGCAGGTTTAGATTTAGGGGCTGATGATTACTTATCTAAACCATTTAGCCCAAAAGAGTTAGAAGCTAGGATAGCTACTATTTTAAGAAGAATGGGTCCAACTGTATCAGTTACTGAAACTAAAGAGGTTCCATCTGGTAAAGGTGTTATGAAATTTGGAAGTTTAGTTGTTGATACTAATCGAAGGCAAGTTTCTAGAGCAGGTGAAAGAATTAGTTTAACTTATACTGAATTTAGCCTTTTGGAATTATTATTCGATGAACCTGGGAAAGTTGTTCCACGAGCCGAGATTTTAGAGCAGCTTTGGGGTTATCCCCCAAGGAGAGCTGCAGATTTAAGAGTGGTAGATGTTTATGTAGCGAGATTAAGAGGTAAATTAGAGCCAGATCCAAGAAATCCTGAATTAATACTAACTGTTCGTGGTATCGGTTATGCATCTCAGAGAGTTGGTGAAACAGCAACATCTTTGGCAAGTTGAACCTTATTCTGATAATTTAATTAAATAAAGCAATCATATTGAGATAAATTTTGTCTGAAATAAGAGAAGCCCGCTTACAAAAAGCTAATAAACTAGTTAGTAAAGGATTTGATTCTTACGCAGAAAGTTTTAAAGTCACTCATACTACCAAATTTCTTTTTCAAAAATTTGATTATCTAGAAAATGGTCAAGAGCAAGATTTTAGTGTCAAAGTAGCTGGTAGAGTGATGGCAAAAAGGGTAATGGGTAAAATTGCCTTTTTTACAATAAGTGATCAAGAAGGTCAGATTCAGCTTTATTTGGATAAAAGAATTATAAATTTTGAAAACCAAAAATTACTTTCTTTCGATGATATTAAGGAATTAGTAGATATTGGTGATTGGATAGGTGTATGTGGAACTATTAAAAAAACTAATAAGGGTGAGCTTTCAATTAAAGTAGAAAAATGGGAAATGCTATCCAAATCATTACAGCCTTTACCTGATAAATGGCATGGATTAACTGATATTGAAAAAAGATATAGACAACGTTATCTAGATTTAATAGTCAATCCTCTCTCTAAAAATGTATTTAAAACAAGAGCAAAATGTATAAGCTTTATAAGAAAATGGTTAGATAAAAGAAATTTTTTAGAGATAGAGACTCCAATTCTGCAATCTGAAGCAGGTGGAGCTGAAGCGCGACCATTTATTACTCACCATAATACTTTAGATATCCCGCTGTATCTAAGAATAGCAACAGAATTACATTTGAAACGGATGGTTGTTGGAGGATTTGAGAAAGTGTATGAATTAGGAAGAATCTTCCGTAATGAGGGAATAAGTACAAAACATAATCCAGAATTTACTTCAGTTGAAATTTATCAAGCTTTTTCAAATTATGTTGATATGATGGACCTCACAGAAGAACTTATAAAAGACATCGTAGTTGATGCATGTGGATCTTTAGTTATAAATTATCAAAATAGAGAAATTGATTTTTCTAAACCTTGGTCAAGAGTATCTATGAAAGAAATAGTCAAGAAATATACAGGGATTGATTTTGATTCTTTCAGTGGAGACTTTGAAGCTGCAAAAAAAGCTTTTAAAAGGATAAATGTTGAATTTCCAACTAAAGTTAATACTATGGGAAGACTTCTTAATGAGGTATTTGAGCAAAAAGTAGAGTCAGAGCTTATAGAACCCACTTTTGTTTTCGATTATCCTGTTGAAATTTCTCCCCTAGCTAGGGCTCATCAAGATAACAAAGAAATGGTTCAGAGATTTGAATTATTTATTGTTGGTCGGGAGCTCGCAAATGCTTTTAGCGAATTGATAGATCCAGTAGATCAAAGAGAAAGAATGCAATTACAGCAATCTCTTAGAGATGAAGGAGATTTGGAAGCTCATTGTATAGATGAAGATTTTTTGAATGCTTTAGAAATTGGAATGCCTCCTACAGGAGGATTAGGCATAGGAATTGACAGACTTATTATGTTAATTACTAATAGCCCGTCAATTAGAGATGTAATACCTTTCCCGTTATTAAAACCAGAAAAAAATTCAAATAAAAATGAAAAATTACCCTTGAATGAAGTAAAATAGGAGAATTGATCCAATACGAAATTTTTAAATGAGTGGTGAACGTGTTGGTTTCCGTTTTAAACGCGCGGATGCAATAGTTAAAAGAAATCCTCAAGGCCGATCAAGGAGAGGATGGGTTATTGAACCAGTAGAACAAACTACCAGTAGAGGTACAAAAATGCCTGCTTATAAAATTCGCTGGAGAGACAGTGAGAGACCTGAAACAGTGTTACAGCATATGTTAATTGCAGATCCAGACCCTTCTCCTCCTCCAAGTTCAGTAAGTTTAGATTCATAGTTGAATAAATCTGAGTGATATTTTTACCTTTTTAGTGCAGAATTGATTTCCTTATTTATACTCCTTTCCTTTTCGTATTGTCTTTTGTCGTGTAATTTTTTTCCTTTGCCGACTCCTATAGTTACTTTTATCCATGAGCCTTTTAGATAAAGAGATAGTGGAATAATAGTCATTCCTTTTTTTTCAGTATTGAATTTCAGTTTTATGATTTCTTTTTTATGTAGAAGCAACTTTCTATTTCTTAATGGATCATGATTAAAAAAAGAACCTACATTAGTGTGTGGTGAAATGTGAACATTTAATAATAAAATCTCACCATCTCTGAATGAGCAGTATCCATCTCTTAAATTTGCTTTTCCGTTTCTAATAGACTTTACTTCAGTACCTAAAAGTTCAATACCAGCTTCGATTGTTTCATTTATAGTGTATTGAAATTTTGCATATCTATTATCAGCTAGACGTTTGAAATTATTTCCCTTTTCAGTATTTTTTTGAACTTTTTTTGAATTTTTTGCCATTTTAGATGTAAAAAATCTTTCTACTCATAACAATTACAATTAACCTTTTATTATGGCAATAATTTCCTCTAATATAAGCGATGATGATTTTTCTCTTCGTAAAAAAGAGCTTAGGTTAGTTGATTCAAAAATCACACCAGAAGAAAAAAGAAAAAATAATCTTAATTTAGCTCGGCCTGTAAGTTTACAAGAATTTATTGGCCAAGAACAACTTATGTCCTCTTTAAGAATAGCTATAGATGCTTCAATTTACAGAAAAGAACCTTTGGAACATATTCTTTTATATGGACAGCCGGGCTTAGGTAAAACCACACTGGCATTTCTGATTGCTAATGAATTGAATACAAAATGCAGGATAGCTACTGCACCGGCAATTGAAAGACCTAGGGATATTGTTGGCTTACTGCTTGGATTAAAAGAAGGTGAAGTTTTATTTATAGATGAGATACATCGCTTAAATAGGTTGACTGAAGAATTGTTATATTCTGCAATGGAAGATTTTAGACTAGATTTAACAATGGGAGCAAATAGAGGAGCACGTTGCAGAACAATTAATCTTCCCAAATTTACTCTGATTGGAGCGACCACTAAATTAGCCTCGATTAGCGCCCCTTTAAGAGATAGATTTGGTATATCTCATAAATTTGAATTTTATACAATTGATGAATTAAAACAAATAATTGTTAATTTCTCAGTATTAATAAACCTACATTTAGATGAAAACGCATCATATGATTTGGCAAAGATATCCCGTGGTACTCCAAGAATTGCTTTAAGGCTATTGAGACGTGTTAGAGATTATGCTCAAGTTGTAAAAGACACAAATGTTATCTCTATGAACTTAATAAAAAAAGCTCTAAATTCTTATCAAATAGACCAAAAAGGATTGGATTCTTTAGATAGACAATATTTATCTTTTCTAAACAAAAACAATAACTCTCCAACTGGCCTGGATTCGATTGCAGCTGGATTGGGGGATGATTCTGCAATGTTAGAATTTGTAGTTGAGCCATATCTAATCCAAATTGGTTTCATTACAAGAACTCCTCGAGGAAGATTGCTTACTGCTTCAGGTAAAAAGTACATTGATGCAAAAAATGGTAACTTTTAAAAAAATTAAGGTTTGCTTTATATTGCTTTTTGTTGTTGCCAATATTTTTTATATTGCACCATGCTTTTCATCTTCTTTAAGAGAGGATTTGTTTGAAAATGCCTTAAATTTAAGTTCAAGCGGAAAATTTGATCTCGCTTTGAAAGAATGGAATCGCTATCTTGATTCATATCCCGATGATGCTGCAGGTTTGAGCAATAGGGGAAATATAAGACTTGTAATTGGAGATATAAAAGGATCAATAGAAGACCAAAACAAGGCAATAAATCTAAATCCAAGTGAAATAGATCCTTACATTAATAGAGGTATAGCTGAGGAAGCATTGGGTCTATGGTCGCAAGCGAAAAAAGATTATATGTTTGTTATTTCGCAAGATAGTAATAATTTTTCTGCATTATATAATTTGGCAAACGTTGAAGGTTCTACATCACAATGGGAAAAAGCAAGAGATTTATTTTCAAAAGCTTCTTTTTATAATCCTGGATTTGCTATGGCAAGGTCAAGTATGGCTTTAGCAGATTTTCAGTTGGGGAATATTGATGAATCTGAAGAAGAATTAAAAAAATTAATCAGACGTTATCCCACTTTTGCAGATGCTAGGGCTGCTTTAACAGCATTAAATTGGTCCAAAGGCGAATCTGGTAAAGCAGAGAGTAATTGGATAGCAGTAACTGAATTAGATTCTAGGTATAGTGATGAAGAGTGGTTAAAAAAAATAAGGAGATGGCCTCCAAGACCAATTAAAGAATTGATGAACTTTATTGATTTAAAATAAGTAATGAGTAAAGATCAGCTTTTTAAAAAAATTGATTCGTTTAGTGATGAGTTAATTAATTTAAGAAGACATATCCATGCACATCCGGAATTAAGCGGACTAGAAAATCAAACAGCGATTTTGATAAGTGGTTTTTTAAAAAATATTGGTTGGAATGTCAGAGAATCTATAGGTAGAACTGGTGTTGTAGCTGAATTAGGTCCCTTAGATAAAGGCATCATAGGATTAAGAGTGGATATGGATGCCTTACCAATACATGAGGAAACTAAACTTACATTTTCTTCAAAAGTAGATGGTGTTATGCATGCGTGTGGTCACGATTTACATATATCGATTGGTTTGGGTGTAGCAAAAATTGTTAAGGATTTGAAACTTAATTTTGGGACTAGGATAATTTTTCAGCCTGCTGAAGAGATCGCAAGCGGAGCTAGATGGATGATTAAGGATGGAGCAACTAATGGTTTAACCCATATTTTAGGCGTTCATGTCTACCCTGATTTATCTGTAGGGACTATTGGAATTAAAGAGGGAAGTTTAACTGCAGCAGCTGGAGAACTCAAGGTGGAGATCCAAGGAAAATCAGGACATGGTGCTCGACCTCATGAAGGGGTTGATGCTATATGGGTTGCCTCTAAAATTATCTCAGGAGTTCAAGAATCAATAACAAGGAAGTTAGATCCTTTAGATCCCGTAGTAATAACTTTTGGGAAAATTAATGGTGGTAATGCCTTCAATATTCTTGCTGAAAAAGTTTCATTAATTGGTACGGTTAGATGCACAAACTTTAAATTATTTAAGAAAATGGGTAATTGGCTCAATGAAAACATCACTTCTTTAGCTAATAGTTGCGGAGCTGATGCAAAAGTAATATTTAGAGAGATTACTCCACCAGTTAATAATAATTCTGAAATTAATAGAGTCCTCAGAGATTCAGGAATTAAAGTTTTGGGTAAAGAAAATGTTATCGAATTACAAAAACCATCATTGGGTGCTGAGGACTTCGCAGAATTCTTGAATGAGATCCCAGGGGCTATGTTTAGGCTTGGCGTTTCTAGTTCAAATGGATGCGCACCTTTACATAGTTCCAAATTTGATCCAGATGAAAAAGCTATTGCTGTTGGAATTAAAGTGATAACAGAATCCATAGTAAAATTAAATAATGAAATAGTTAATAAAGTTGATAAATGAAAATTGATAAAAGATTTATTTTGTCTTTTGTGGCTCCTTTCATGATCCTTATTTCTGCTATTGGCTTGATATTGAGAGATAATTCTAGGAAGATTTTTTATTTACCTGTTGGCTTAGTGGGCGTTTCAGTTATTCTGGAGAAAGATATAAGAAGAAGATTGGAAAGGAAAAATATTTTAAAAAAAATAAAGACTTATAAAAAAGTTAAATAAATTTTATTTAACTTTTACGAAATATGTGATGACTATTTTTTAGAAAATAGCTATTAATAAGATTAATACTAGGGGTGCTGAGACATTTAACTTGGCTGAGATCATACCCTTTGAACCTGAATCATAAATCCTGGTCCAGGGAAGTGGAGATTTGATCAACTTTTAGTTATACCACTTTTAGAAATTTTTAAATTTATGAGAAGTTCCTGGATTAAGCCTCGCCTTGGGAAAGAAAATGTAACTCAGATGAACTTTGCGAGAAATGGCTATATCACTGAAGAAATGGATTTTGTTGCTAAAAAAGAGAATCTACCTGCTTCTTTAATAATGGAAGAGGTGGCAAGAGGAAGATTAATTATTCCAGCTAATATTAATCATTTGAATCTTGAGCCAATGTCTATAGGTATTGCTTCTAGATGCAAAGTTAATGCAAATATTGGTGCTTCCCCTAATGCAAGTGATATTAATGAAGAAGTAGAGAAGCTTAAGCTAGCCGTTAAATATGGCGCTGATACAGTTATGGATCTTTCTACAGGAGGAGTAAATTTAGATGAAGTGCGGCAAGCAATTATTCAAGAATCTACTGTTCCTATAGGCACAGTTCCTGTTTATCAAGCTTTAGAAAGTGTACATGGTTCAATAGATAGACTAACTGAAGACGATTTTCTTCACATTATTGAAAAACATTGCCAGCAAGGCGTAGATTATCAAACTATTCATGCTGGGCTATTAATAGAGCATTTACCAAAAGTTAAAGGAAGAATCACTGGAATTGTAAGTAGAGGGGGAGGTATTTTAGCTCAATGGATGTTGCATCATTTTAAGCAAAATCCCCTATATACAAGGTTTGATGATATTTGTGAGATTTTTAAGAAATATGATTGTACTTTTTCTCTAGGAGATTCCCTAAGACCTGGATGTTTGCATGATGCCTCTGATGATGCTCAGCTAGCTGAATTGAAGACTTTAGGAGAGCTTACTCGAAGAGCATGGGAGCATAATGTTCAAGTAATGGTTGAGGGCCCTGGCCATGTACCTATGGACCAAATTGAGTTTAACGTGAGAAAACAAATGGAAGAATGTTCAGAAGCTCCCTTCTATGTACTTGGTCCATTGGTAACAGATATATCTCCTGGTTATGACCATATATCCAGTGCTATTGGTGCAGCAATGGCAGGATGGTATGGGACTTCAATGTTATGTTATGTAACTCCAAAAGAACATTTAGGTCTTCCAAATGCAGAAGATGTACGCGAAGGATTAATTGCTTATAAGATAGCTGCACATGCTGCTGATATTGCAAGGCATCGAGCTGGAGCTCGTAACAGAGATGATGAACTTAGCCATGCAAGATATAACTTTGATTGGAATAAACAATTTGAACTTTCATTAGATCCTGAAAGGGCAAAGCAATATCATGATGAAACACTACCTGAAGAAATCTTCAAAAAGGCTGAATTTTGTTCAATGTGCGGCCCTAAACATTGTCCAATGAATTCAAAAATTTCTAATGAATCTCTCGATCAGTTAAAAGATAAACTTGAAGAATGTAATACTTCAGTTTAGTTATTCAATAAATTTATAGAATTTCCTTCGTCTTATTAACAACGTTTTCAACTGTAAATCCAAAATTTTTCATACACTCTCCACCCGGTGCTGATGCACCAAATCTATCCATAGTAATACAAATCCCATCAAAACCTGTATATTTATGCCAACCAAATGAATGAGCAGCTTCTACTACAACTCTCTTGGAAACACTACTAGGTAAAACACTTTCTTTGTAAGATTCGTCTTGCTCTTCGAACAGTTCTACGCAAGGCATAGAGACAACCCTAGTTTTTTTACCTAAGTTTGAAATCTGCTTACTTGCTTCAATACAAAGATTTAGTTCGCTTCCAGTGCCAATAAAAATTAAATCTGGTGTTCCTTCGCAATCAGAAACTACATATCCGCCAAATGCAACTTTGTCAATTGAAGTATTTTCTTGATTAGGCATACCTTGTCTGCTTAAACAAAGGGCAGAGGGTCTTTTTCGGTTTTTAATTGCAAGCTTATAAGCACCACTCGTTTCATTTCCATCTCCTGGTCGAAAAACTAGCATGTTAGGCATGGCACGAAGAGAGGGGATAGTTTCAATAGGTTGGTGGGTTGGACCGTCTTCTCCTACACCAATTGAATCATGTGTTAATACATAGATTACTCCTAATTCGCTGAGTGCTGAAAGCCTCATTGAACCTCTCATGTAATCAGCGAAAACAAGGAAAGTTCCACCGTATGGAATAAGACCACTATTGTGATAGGCAATACCATTAAGTACGGCTGCCATTGCATGTTCACGTACGCCAAAATGCAAATATCTTTTTTCAGGACTATGAGGCTGGAATGATCCAGTTTCTCCTTTGATATCTGTGTAGTTAGAGTGAGTTAAATCTGCTGATCCACCAATTAATTCAGGCAGGTTAGGTCCTAAAGCACCTAAACATATTTGTGAATGCTTTCTGGTGGCTAACCCTTTATCATCAGGTGTATAAGAGGGGAGATCTGAATCCCAATTCTCTGGTAATTTACCCTCCAACATTCTTTTTAACTCGGCTCCTTCAGAGGGATATTTTTTCTGATATTCTTCAAATTTAGAATCCCAATCTTTCTCTAAGTTTTCTCCTTTATTAATTGATTTTCTAAAATGCGTATAAACTTCATCTGGTATTTCAAAGGGAGGGTATTCCCAATTTAGAAACTCTCTAGTTAATGCAGCTTCTTCCTCTCCAACAGCTGCTCCATGAATTCCAGCAGTATCTGATTTATTGGGTGAACCATAACCTATGGTTGTAGAAATTTTTATAATTGAAGGTTTGTCTGTTATTAATTTTGCTTTTTCGATAGCTTCAGTTATTCCTTTGACATCATGATTACCATCTTCAACATGTTGTACGTGCCATCCATAAGCTTCATATCTTTTTAAAACATCTTCGGTGAAAGAAACATCGGTTCGCCCATCAATTGTAATTTGATTATCGTCATAGAGCGCAATTAATTTTCCAAGCTTTAGATGACCAGCTAATGAGCAAGCCTCTGATGCGATACCCTCTTGATTACATCCGTCACCCATTATTACGTAGGTGTAGTGATCAACGATATTACAATCGGGCTTATTAAATTTTGCTGCTAAGTGAGTTTCAGCTATTGCTAAACCAACAGCGTTTGAAATCCCGGCTCCAAGAGGCCCAGCTGTGACTTCAACACCTTCAGTTTCGAATGTTTCTGGATGTCCAGGAGTTTTTGATCCCCATTGTCTGAATTCTTTAATATCTTCTATAGAAACTGATTTATATCCTGTCAAATGCAGCAAAGAATATAACAGCATGCAGCCATGACCAGCTGATAATACAAAACGATCTCTATTGAACCATTTTGGGTTATTGGGGTTGTGATTTAGTATGTTTTGCCATAATGCATAACCCATAGGAGCACACCCCATCGGTAATCCAGGATGTCCACTATTAGATTTATTTACTGCATCTACAGCAAGCATTCTTATACTATTTACACAAAGTGATTCTAATGAGACAGATGCAGCGACCATTGTTTTTAAGTAAGTTAAGTTGGAAATATAGAATTGGTTGTCTTCAATTCATTTTGCTGAAAGCAAGACAAACATTGTGACCACCAAAGCCGAAAGAATTAGAAAGAGCAACTCCTACTTGAGCTTCTCTTGCGTTATTTGGTACATAATCAAGATCACATTCAGGATCTGGATTGACGTAGTTAATTGTAGGAGGGATAAAATTATGTGTCAAAGAAAGTATACAAGCTACAGCCTCTATACCTCCTGAGCCTCCTAGGAGATGACCAGTCATCGACTTAGTAGAGCTTACAGGAATGAGGTAAGATCTGTCTTTAAAAATAGATTTAATTGCAGAAGTTTCATTTTTATCATTAGCTGATGTACTTGTTCCATGAGCATTTATGTAATCAACTTTTTCAAGGCTGAGACAAGCGTCTTCAATTGCTAATTTGATAGCTTCGGCTCCTCCTACACCGCCTGGAGATGGAGCAGTAATATGATGTGCATCACATGTTGTTCCATATCCAATTATTTCTGCATAAATTCTCGCATTCCTTTTTTGCGCATTTTCTAAAGTTTCTAAAACAAGAATTCCAGATCCCTCTCCAATAACAAATCCATCTCTTTCAGCGTCAAAAGGTCTGCTAGCTGTTTGAGGGCTGTCATTTCTGAATGAAAGAGCTTTAGCACTAGCAAAACCAGCTACTCCAAGGGGCGTAATACTTGCTTCTGCTCCTCCACAGATCATTGCATCTGCCTTTCCAAGTTGGAGTAATCTAAAAGAATCACCAATTGCATTTGAACCGGCAGCGCAAGCTGTTGAAACAGCGGAACTTGGTCCTTTTGCACCCAAAGCGATGGCAGCCAATCCAGTTGCCATATTTGGAATCATCATTGGGACTGTAAATGGACTTACTCTTTTAGGTCCTTTATGACTTAATATTTGAGCTTGACTTTCCATAGTTAGCAAGCCTCCAACACCAGAACCAATAATCACTCCAATTCTTGAAGCATTAGCTTCTGTAATTTCTAGTCCAGAATCATTAAAGGCTTGCTTTGCAGCAATAACTCCAAACTGGGAAAAACGATCCCATCTTTTGGATTCTTTAGCTTCAATAAAATTTTCAGATTGAAGATTTTTTACTTCTGCAGCAAATTTGCACGGATGTTGTACAGGATCAAAGAGAGTAATATCTGAGACCCCATTAGTACCTGTTTGAAGACCGACTAAATATTCATCAATGTTATTACCAATTGGAGTTACTGCTCCGATACCAGTAATAACTACTCGATGGAAATTTGGCATTCTTTAATTAACCTTTTTTTTCTTCGATGAATTTTACAGCATCGCCAACAGTTGCGATTCCTTCAGCTGCCTCATCTGGAATTTCAATGTCAAATGCTTCTTCTAAAGCCATAACGAGTTCAACTGTATCTAGAGAATCTGCTCCTAAATCATTTTGGAAATTTGAATCTGATTTTACTTCTGTTGATTCAACACTTAATTGTTCTGAAACAATAGAACAGACTTTTTCAAGGATTTCTTGTGACATAGTTTATGGAAATTACTAATTATCTATCTGATTTTATGCCCTAGAGTTAACAAGAGTGAAGCATATCTTAATTTTTTTAATTTCTTTGTAAGACAATAGTATTATAAAACGAGGTTCAAAAGACAATTTTTACATGTCACACGCAGTTAAAATTTATGACACTTGCATTGGTTGTACCCAATGCGTAAGGGCTTGCCCACTTGATGTTTTAGAAATGGTTCCCTGGGAAGGCTGTAAAGCTGGACAAATAGCTTCTTCTCCTAGAACAGAAGATTGTGTAGGTTGCAAAAGATGTGAAACAGCCTGTCCAACTGATTTCTTAAGTATTCGTGTTTATTTAGGGGATGAGACTTCAAGGAGTATGGGCCTAGCATATTGATTTTTATAGTGCAGTTTTAAGAGAGTCCATGTTTTAATAAATACGCAATTTATTTCAATATAATTGAAAAAAAAGTTCGTATGTGTGGAATAGTTGCTGTTACTGGATATAAAAAAGCTTTACCATTATTAATGAATGGTTTAGAAAAACTTGAATATAGAGGTTATGATTCTGCAGGTATTGCAATAATAAATTCCGAAACAAATTCTATATCTTGTAACAAAGCAGAAGGAAAACTCAAGAATTTAATAAGTAATCTTAAAGATCACAATATACCTGGAACTGTGGGTATAGGTCATACACGATGGGCAACTCATGGTAAACCTGAGGTTAAAAATGCACATCCTCATACTGATAGTTCAGGAAATATAGCAGTTGTTCAAAATGGAATTATTGAAAATTTTCAAGATTTAAAAAATAAATTAGAACAAGAAGGCATTATTTTTAACTCTGATACAGACACTGAGGTAATTCCTCATCTAATAAAAAGAGAATTAAATACATTAAGTAAACTTAACCTTGAAAATAATGGCTCAACATTATTAGTTGCTGTGAGAAATGTAATATCTGATTTGGAAGGATCTTATGCCCTAGCCGTTTTATGGGCTGATGCTCCAACCTCTTTGGTAGTTGCAAGAAGACAAGCACCCTTGATTATTGGTTTGGGTGAAGGTGAATTTATTTGTGCAAGTGATACTCCAGCTATTGCTAATTTCACAAATATTATTTTGCCTATGGAGGATGAAGAAATAGCTTTGTTGACTCCGCTTGGAATAGAAATATATGACACGAACAATGAGAGGCAATATCGAAATCCAGTTTCTCTCAAAGTTTCAGAGCAAATAATGGATAAGATGAATTTTAAACACTACATGTTAAAGGAGATATATGATCAACCACAGACCGTAAAAAACTGGTTGGAAAATTATTTAATTCAAAACTTAGAAGATGGCAAATATCAAATTAATTATCCTTTTGATACAAAGTTTTTAGAATCAATAGAAAGAATTGAAATTATCGCTTGTGGTACAAGTAAACATGCTGCAATGGTTGGTAGTTTTTTACTAGAACAATTTTCAGGTATTCCCACGAATGTTTTTTACGCAAGTGAATTTCGATATTCACCACCTCCATTGCTGCCAAATACATTAACTATTGGAGTCACACAATCTGGAGAAACTGCTGATACAATTGCAGCTATTGATATGGAAATTAAAAGACGGTCTTCGATTGAAGATAAAAATTTTAAACCTAATCTTATTGCTATAACAAATAGAAAAGAGAGCTCGATAGGAAGGCAGGTTTCAAATTTAATTGATATTTGTGCAGGAATAGAAGTGGGAGTTGCAGCTACAAAAACTTTTTTTGCTCAATTACTTTCTTTTTATGGCTTAGCTATAAAATTTGCAGAAATTAAAGGTAGTCGAAGCCTAAATGAAATAAATAATTTAATAACTGATCTTATAAAACTGCCTCCATTAATAGAAAATCTTTTAGAGCAACATAATAAATCTTCAGAAAAGCTAGCACATGATTTTTTTAATATTAAAGATGTTATTTTTTTAGGAAGGGGTATTAATTATCCTATTGCTCTTGAAGGAGCGTTAAAACTCAAAGAAATTAGTTATATTCATGCGGCTGGATATCCAGCTGGTGAGATGAAACATGGCCCAATAGCTTTGTTAGATAAAAAAGTCCCCGTTATTTCTATTGCTTCTCCTGGTGAAGTTTTCGATAAAGTGATCAGTAATGCTCAAGAAGCAAAAGCTAGAGATTCATTTTTAATTGGGATTGCCCCTGAATGTAATGGAACTGAAATTTTTGATTATTTAATGAAAGTTCCTTCCTCTAATGAATGGATTTCACCTTTACTTAACATAGTGCCTCTACAATTATTGAGTTACCATATTGCAGCTCATAGAGGACTTGACGTGGATCAACCAAGAAATTTAGCTAAAAGTGTAACTGTGGAATGATGAGTTTCTAACAAATTTTTATTTTTAAATTTATAGTTCTAAAAGTCCATTTGGTGGACTAATTATTATAAAATTATTTTTTATATCTATTAATGGGACTATTTCTTTAACAAATGGTATAAAAACTTCTTTTTGATTTTTAAATAGTTCAATAACAAGTAAATTATTTTTTTCATTTTCTAGATTTATAACTTTCCCAATTGTTTTTAATTCATCATTTTCTAGAGTCTTGACCTCTAGGTTTATAAGTTCCAAGAAGTGGAATTCTTCCTTTTTTAATTTGGGTAGTTTATCGGTTTTGACAAGAATTTTAGAATTCTTCAGTTGCTCTGCATTATTTCTTGTATTAATTCCCTGGAACTTAACTATAAAGGTTTCTTTACCAGGCTGTTTAAAACCAGATAAAAGTTCTATTTTTGAAGGAGGTTCATTATCTTTTTGCAACCATCGCATTCCAGGTTTTAAAAATCTTTCTTCAAAATCACTTAGAGATTTAACTTTTACCTGTCCATTAATTCCATGACATGATGTTATCAATCCAATAATCAACCATTCATCTTTGTTTATCATATATTGTATTAGAAAGTGTTTTTTATGGAATTATCTACTAAACCCATATTGCCCGGTTCTTTTGTTGTTGTAAAAGACACTAACTCCATATACAGAGGATATAAAGGTTTTGTACAAAGAGTTACAAAAAAAAGAGCGGCTGTTTTATTTGAAGGTGGTAATTGGGATAAACTCATAACATTTCAAATAACTAATTTAGAAATAGTTTAAAAACTAGTTCTTATTGTTAAATTTTGCCTAGGGTTTTAAATTTTTCTATTAATTCCCTAGCTGCATTTGTTTCTGCTTGTTTGTGGGACTTCCCAAATCCAGATGATTCTTTTAATCCATCGATAAATATATCGCAAAAGAATCTTTTTGGGTCTCCATTCACTTTAGAGGCCTCAATCAACTGATAGACCGGCAAATCTAAACCTTTCCTTTGACACCACTCTTGTAATACTGTTTTAGGTTTGAATTTATATGGGGCTTTTAAAAAGATCTCTGCATCTTCTTCCCAAATATCATCTAGCCATAAATTAACTTCATGAATTGAGTTAAAGGACTTATAAAGGGCACCAATTAATGCTTCTGTAGCTTCCCCAATAATGGTATTTCTTGAATTTTCATCACCAAGAGCTTTAGGACCTTTAATTATTAGGTTCTCTATGCCAATTTTTTTCCCTAATTTAGTTAACCATGCATCACTTACAATTTGTGATCTTAGTTCTGATCTTTCTCCAACACTCATTTGCGGATATTTATTTTCAATAAAATTTGAAGCGGCTAATCTGAGAACTGCATCTCCAAAGAACTCTAATGTCTCATAATTTATTTCATTGTCATCTGAGGAGTGGATTAATGCTTGATTAAAATTTTGAATTATTGAAATATTTTCTTTATTAGTTATTTCAGAAAACCTTTTTGATCTAATTTTTAAAGATTTTAAAAAATTTATTATTTGATTAATTCTGTTTCCGTCAATAGTGTTATTCATTTGATTGAAATAATCACAACAATTAGAAAGCAGGTCATAAGCCGGGTTCTGTTCATCTAAAAAAGATGGGCAATCATCTATCTAGGACTGGAATTACTTCGCAGTCTCAAGCGGCGCTTAAAAGTAGATTGTGTAATGGTCATAAATCTACTTAGCCTTGCTCCCAGCCGGGGTTTACCTAGCCAACACCTCTCAATGTTGCTGGTGCGCTCTTACCGCACCCTTGCACCCTTACCATACAAATAGTATTAGGCGGTATGTTTCTGTGGCACTATCCTCACGGTTACCCGCACTGGGAATTACCCAGCAAGCCTGACCATATGGGAGCCCGGACTTTCCTCAAAAAAGTTTTGTTTTCTTTTCAAAACAAAACTTTTTTGCGATTGCCTCTCCTGCTTTCATTTAGCATAGTGCTTATTAGTCCAAAAATCATCTATTGGGGCTGTAGCTCAGCAGGATAGAGCAACGGTTTCCTAAACCGTAGGTCGTGGGTTCGACTCCCGCCAGTCCCGTAAAGTAATAAACTATATGTAGTACGTGTGCAAACCTACTACTCTCTAGCTAGCGTATAATTAGTAATAAATCTTTTATGGCTAAGTTGCATGATGCACGTTTAAAGCTCTTAATACAACAAGAGCATGAACGTATTTCTAAATCCCAACCTAATGATTTAGATCTTTCAATAGTTCAAGCAAGATGCTTATGCTGGCTTGCTTTGTTGGCAGAAGCTCATGAAGACCAAGCAAATGATGCAGAAAAGAGAGGAGATGCCGAACAAGCAATGGGATGGTTTGCTGATTCAATGAGATTAAGAGACGTTATAAACTTAGTAACTAGTATTGAAATACCTTTACCAGAAAGTCCAGATTCGCTTGATGAAAATGACGAATTATTGGATGGTCCTACAATTTTGCCTAAATAATGAGATGATATTACGAGAGTTATTTTTTTCTTTTGACTGAAGAACCATGCCAATGCCCTGATTGTCAGAGATTTTATAAAGAGCATGATCGTCTGATTAGAGAATTTCCAACATTCAAACAGCAACAGGAATTAAATTGGGCATCAATTCAATCTTTTAGAACTCTATGTGGCAAAGTTACTGAAGAGTTGCAGACAAAATTATCTGAAAAAAAATTACATGAAGATAACAGTCAAGAAGAAAAACATATTTCTGATACAGATATTACTGAAGCTTTAGATGAACTTGAAACTGTAAATGCTTATTTATATTCAATTGAAGCATTAATGGAAAGAATATTTGATACAAAAATTTCAAACAATATTGAATCAAAATTTAAAGAAATTGCGAACGAATTAGCACCAGATCCATTAAATATGGATCGATTAATTTTAAATAGATTATTTCATCAAACTCCAGATTCACCAGATAAGAAAAATATTAATTAGTTAATTCTTCGACATCGCAAGTAATTTCTACTGGCATTGGAGAGACTTTCCAAATACTTTTACAGTACTCTCTAATAGATCTATCTGAAGAAAAATATCCTGATCTAGCAGTATTTAATAATGCCATTTTATTCCAAGATTTTTTATTATTCCAGCATTCACTAACTACATCCTGCTTCTTTAAGTAATCTTCAAAATCAGCCATAACAAAAAACGGGTCATGTCCAGTCAAGCTATTTAATAAAGGTTTAAATAATTCTTTATCTCCATTGCTAAAATGTCCAATTTCAATTAGGCGAATAACCTCTTTAAGCTCTGGGCATTGTTCAATAAAAGCCCTGGGTGAATAATTATTATTTTTTAAATTCATAATTTCGCTTTCAGTTTTACCAAAAAGAAAGAAATTCTCTTTTTTTACAAGATCTCTTAATTCCACATTTGCTCCATCTAAGGTGCCAATAGTTAATGCTCCATTCATAGCAAACTTCATATTTCCAGTTCCTGATGCTTCTTTTCCAGCAGTTGAAATTTGTTCTGATAGATCAGTTGCAGGATAAACTATTTCACCAAGTTTAACGTTGTAGTCTGGAAGAAAAACAACTCTTAATAAACCTTCCATATCTGGATCAGAATTAACTACATCAGCAATACCATTAATGAATCTAATCATTAGCTTCGCCATAAAATAACCTGGTGCAGCTTTACCTCCAAAGATTATTGTTCTTGGGACTTCATAAGTGTTTGTACCATTTTTGATTCTTAAATACTGAGCAATAATTTGTAGAGCATTTAAATGTTGCCTTTTATATTGATGGATTCTTTTTACTTGAACATCAAATAAACTTGACGGATCTACAAGTATTCCAGTTTTTGAATGAATAAAACTAGCTAATTTTCTTTTGCCATTTAATTTAGTTTCCTCAAATTTGTGTAAAAAATTGTTGTCATCTTTTTTCTCTTCTAATTTCTTAAGAAGTTCCATATTTGTTATCCAATTGGGACCAACTTCTTCTTCTAGAAGGTTAGATAATGATGGATTAGATAACGCAACCCATCTCCTTGGAGTAACACCATTAGTTACATTTGTAAATTTTTCAGGCCATAGCTCTGCGAATTCAGGAAGAAGTTGTCTTTTTATAAGATCTGAGTGAAGAGCCGCTACACCATTAATATGATGTGCACCAATTGTCGCTAAGTGAGCCATACGAACTGATTTGGAGCCTTCTTCATCAATTATCGAGAGTTTTTGGAGGATTTTGTCATCACCAGGATAACGTAGTCTTAATTGTTGTAGGAATCTCCAATTTATTTCATAAATAATTTCTAGATGACGAGGAAGAAGATCATTAAATAAACCTAAATCCCACTTCTCTAAAGCTTCTGGTAGTAAGGTGTGATTGGTATAAGCAACTGAGGAAGTTGTTATGTTCCATGCTTTATCCCAACCTATTTGATATTGGTCAATAAGAAGTCTCATCAACTCTGCAACTGCAATAGCAGGATGAGTATCATTCAGTTGGACTGTCCAATGCTTAGAAAATTCAGTTATTGGTATCGATCTTTTTTCCAGGCTTCTCAACATATCCTGAAGAGAACAACTTACAAAAAAGTGTTGTTGTTTGAGTCTTAATCTTCTACCTTCGTCGGTTCCATCATTTGGATATAGAACTTTTGAAAGAGTTTCAGATGCAACTTTTTCTTCTACGGCACCGTAATAATCACCAATATTGAATGCATAAAAATCAAAACTTTCTGTTGCATCTGCTCTCCATAATCTTAATCTGTCACATGTATTTACTCTATATCCTAAAACTGGAACATCGTGAGGTACTCCAATTGCATGTTCTGAGGGGATCCACCGTGATCTATAGTTTCCTCTATCATCTCTGTAGCTTTCGGTTCTGCCTCCAAATCCGACGAAACATGATTCGTCCGGTTGTGGAAGTTCCCATGGCCATCCACCTTTAAGCCACTTATCAGTTACTTCAACCTGCCAACCATCTCTAATTAACTGATTAAATATGCCAAATTCATATCTAATACCATAACCAACTGCTGGAACTTGTAGAGAAGCTAATGATTCCATGTAACACGCTGCAAGTCTCCCAAGTCCACCATTACCCAATCCGGGCTCCTCTTCAACTTCAAGTATTGTTGATAATGATTCAATGCCAAATCTCTTTAAAGCATCTTCTGCTTCTTGAGTTATTCCAAGATTGAGAAGATTATTACTTAATTGAGGGCCTATTAAAAATTCAGCTGAAAGGTAGGCGACTGTTTTTTGTGGTTTTTTTCTAATGACTTCTTGACTGGCTAAATATCTTGTCATTAGCCTATCTTTAACTGCGTAACTTAAAGCCATATATAAGTCATGATGACTTGCAGAAGTAGCTAACTTTCCAAGAGTGTAAAAGAGGTGGGCTGTCATTCCTTGAAAAACAGCATCAGAATCCATGCCAGCTTTCTCAGGATCTAGGTAGCACCCTGGAGTAGGCAAACGTAGATCAAAGGGTTCGTTGGAGTTCGTTGGATTAGCCATATAACAGACAATAGCCATTTTTTAGAAAATTTCTTTGTTGTAACTTCAGATCCACACTTGTTGAGTATTTTTGCTTTTTTCTTACATATTTCTTAAAGTGGGCCCTCAATAAACTATCTTCCAATAAGATAGTTTATTTTTACACTTAAATGTACTCTTTACTTGCTGAATTAAGTGCACATGATTTAGAAGTTGCTGAAACGTTGATAGGAGTTATAAGATTTCTAATGATCTTTTTAGCAGCAAGAGCATTAGCAGAAGTATTAGTAAGACTAAGTTTACCAACTATTGTAGGTGAGCTTCTTGCAGGGGTTGTAATAGGAGCATCAGGATTCCATTTATTGATACCGCCCTCAGCTGGAACTGAATTAAATGAAGGACTTGTCAATGTTATTAGTTCATTAGCGTCAATCCCCCCAGAAGCTGTACCTGATGTTTATTTTGAAAGTTTTCCATCTCTCCAAGCAGTAGCAACTCTCGGGTTATATGCTCTTTTATTTTTAACTGGATTAGAAAGTGAGTTAGAGGAATTAGTAGCCGTGGGAGCTCAGGCTTTCACAGTTGCTATGGCTGGTGTAATTTTACCGTTTGCCTTTGGAACTCTTGGATTAATGTTTATTTTCCAAGTAGATCTAATTCCAGCAGTTTTTGCTGGAGCATCTATGACGGCAACAAGTATAGGAATTACTGCAAGTGTATTTGGTGAGTTGGGATATTTAAAAACTAGAGAAGGACAGATTGTTATTGGAGCGGCTGTTTTGGATGATATTTTGGGTATTGTGATTCTTGCTGTTGTAGTCGCCCTTGCTGCAGGAGGTTCCTTAGAAATTGCTCCTATCGTCAAATTAGTTGCTGCAGCTGTAGTATTTGTTATTGCTGCTATCGCATTAAGTAGAACAGCAGCCCCAGGTTTTGATTGGTTATTAGATAGATTAAAGGCCCCAGGAGCCGTAGTAGTAGCCTCTTTTGTGATACTAGTTTTGTGTTGTTTTGTAGCAACAGCAATTGGATTGGAAGCAGCTTTAGGTGCTTTTGCAGCTGGATTAATTCTTAGTAGTTCTAAAAATAATCACGCAATTCAACAATCTGTTTTACCTTTAGTATCCCTATTCGCAACAATTTTCTTCGTATTAGTGGGAGCTGGAATGGATTTATCAGTTATCAATCCACTTGATCCAACAAGTAGATCAGCTCTGGTAGTCGCAGGATTTTTATTAGTTGTAGCAATTATTGGAAAAATTGCAGCAGGATGGGTATTTTCAAGTGATAAACCTACAAATAGATTAGTTGTAGGTTTGGGTATGATGCCTAGAGGAGAGGTTGGTTTAATTTTTCTAGGATTAGGAACAAGCGCTAAGTTGTTAACTCCTTCTCTTGAAGCAGCTATTTTGTTAATGGTTATTGGAACTACATTTCTTGCACCTGTTCTCTTGAGAATTGTTTTAAAAGATAAGCCCCCTAACGATGGCAATAAAATTTCAGATGATGTTGCAGCTGATCCTGTGGGTCTTCTTTAGGAAATAAGTTTATTAGAATCAAATAACAAAAAGATTTTTAATAAATGGAAAAATCAGCTCTGATAAATAGTGATGTGAATTATGACTGGAATTTTTTAAATTACCCAATACATACTGTTTCAGCTAATCCTGAACAAACATCAAAAGATTACGCAATTTTATTAATTCATGGTTTTGGTGCTTCTACGGAGCATTGGAGATTTAATATCCCTGTTTTGAGTACAAAATACGAAGTCCATGCTATGGATTTACTAGGTTTTGGAAAAAGTCCTAAGCCTCAAGACGTCGAATACTCAGGATCTTTATGGAAAGATCAGGTTGTCGCTTATGTAAAAGAGAAAATAAAAAAACCTACAATTGTTGTTGGAAATTCATTAGGTGGTTATGCAGCATTAGCAGCTGGAGCAGAATTAAATGAGCTAAACGCAGGAGTGATATTACTTAATGCTGCTGGATATTTTAGTGAAGAAAAAACTATTAAAAAGAATATGTTGCAGACTTCAATTGAAACAATTGCTGGTATATTTTTGAAAAATATTGTTCTTCAACGTTTGATTTTTGAGAATATGAGAAATCCAAAAAATATAAAAAAAACTTTGAATCAAGTTTATGTTGATAAAAAAAATGTTGATGACTTTTTAGTTGAGTCTATAAGGAAGCCTTCGCTAGATTTCGGAGCTTTTAATGTTTTTAGAAGTGTATTTAACCCATCAGGTCCTCAGGGATTGCCGTTGGATAAGTTATTCGCAAAGCTAAATGCACCATTATTACTTCTTTGGGGAGGGAAAGATCCATGGATGAACACTCCAAAAAAAAGAAATCTATATAAAAAATTTACACCAAAGAATACAAAAGAAATTATTCTTGATGCAGGACATTGTCCTCATGATGAGATACCAGAATTAGTTAATCAGCATATATTGGATTGGGTTGATTCTCTTTAAGTAACAACTGTGAAACTTGTATTATCCAATAAAGACCAAGGGATTTTTGTATTTCAATTAGATAAAAATAACTACATTAAATTTTGTCCTGAAAGAGGAGGAGTCATAACAAATTGGGTTTCCGATGGTAATGAAATACTTTATTTCGATGAAAAAAGATTTATGGACAAGACAAAAAGTATTAGGGGAGGTATTCCAATCTTGTTTCCAATATGTGGAAATCTCAAGAACTCAAGTTCAGTATTTGGAAATGGTTATTTGCAATTACCACAGCATGGTTTCGCTAGAGATTTGCAATGGCAATACTCCTTCAATGAAAATGAAAATTTTTTATGCTTATTCTTAAATGCATCTGAAAAAACTAAAAAATATTATCCTTTCGATTTCGAACTAAGAATAGAAGTTAACTTAAAGATTAACTTTTTAGAATTTAAAATTACAATCCAAAACAAAACAGACTTAGCTATGCCTGTAAATTTTGGTTTGCATCCTTATTTTAATGTTTCAGATTTCAAAAATTTAGATTTTATAGATTATCCACTTAATTGTCAGGATCAAGAGAGAAATACTATAAGTAATACTTTGGATGAATTAAACAAAATTAATTTAGGAGTTGATCTGCTTATGTATACTTCCGGTAGAAGCTCTTTTCGAGATAAAATTTTTAAAAGAGAGGTAACTTTAAATCATCCATATCCTTTTGATTTAGGTGTTATTTGGAGTGATCCTCCAAGAAAAATGATATGTCTCGAACCTTGGACTAGTCCTCGAAATTCTTTTGTTGATGGATTTAGAAACATTATGATTCCTTCAAATGATTGTAAAAGGTTTAATGCCTCAATACAAATAAAATCTTTGAAGTAAATATACAATACTTATGAAATTTGTCGTTATAGATGATGATCCAACAGGCTCTCAAACTGTTCAGGATTGCTTATTACTGCTTAAGTGGGACTGCTCAACTTTAGTCAAAGGTTTTGAATCTAAATCAAATTTATTTTTCATTTTGGCTAATACAAGGTCACTATCGGAAAATGATGCGAAATTAACAATAGAGAAAATTTGCAAAAATCTTAAGACTGTTATTACTTCCCAAGCCTATGAAGAAGAAATTATTTTTATAAGTAGAGGAGACTCTACTCTTCGAGGACATAACTTTTTAGAGCCAAGTTCTCTAAATAGTTACTTAGGTCCTTTTGATGCTACTTTTCATATTCCAGCTTTCATAGAGGGTAAAAGATTAACAATTAATGGATCTCATTTTGTTGATAAAGTCCCTATAAGTCAAACAATTTTTGCAACAGATAAAATTTTTGGATATGAGACAAGTAATGTCAAGAATCTTTTATTTCAGCAGAGTAAATCTCAAATAAATTTCGAAGATATTCAAAATCTTTTATTGTCAGATATCGAAATGCTAAATGATGATGAAAATAATATTGTTTTTCAAAAATTAAAGAAGTTGAAGAATAATAAACATGTAATTGTAGATGTAGAAAATTATTCTCAACTAAGAAAATTTTCTTTAGTAATTAAAAAATTAATTAAACACAAAAAGTTCCTTTTTCGAACTGCAGCAAGTTTTATAAGTTCAATTTCTGATAAAAAAAGTGTTCCTCAGAGTGAAATATTTTTCTCTAGTTTAAGAATAAGAAATAAAGCAAATAGTTTTCTTCCAGGACTGATAATTGTTGGATCTTATGTAGAACTTTCAACAATACAATTGAATAATTTATTAGAGATAAGTAATTGCAATCCAGTTGAATTAGATGTTTTTGAATTTTTTAGAATTTCTTCATCAGATAATAATCAGAAGCGAAGGAATTTACTTAAAAATAAATTTTTGAAAGAAATTAGATATTCTTTTGAAAAAGGAAAAACTCCTGTTTTGTTTACTTCAAGAAAATTTATGTCTTTAGATTCTTCTAAACTATTTAGTTTTTATAATTTGGTTGCTTGTTTTATTGCTGAATTAGTCGCAGATTTAAAGTATGAAATAGGATATTTGATTTCAAAAGGTGGAATAACAACTAATTTGATTCTTAGTAATGGACTTAATGCAGATTATGTTCATCTTGAAGGACAGATTTTTTCAGGTATTTCAGTGGTGACTTACAACCTAAAAAATGGCGAAAAACTTCCTATTGTTACCCATCCTGGAAACATTGGCACTAAAGATTCACTGGTTAATATTTGGAAGGTTTTTGAAAATAAAAATAATTTTTAAAATTAGAAATTTGAAATAATTTCTTCAGCAAAACTGCTGCAGGATAAGGGTTCTACTTTTGGTTCCATTAAGCGTGCTAGATCATAGGTGACTTTTTTTTGCTCAATTGCCTTACTTAAACCACTAGTAATTAAGTTAGCTGCTTCATCCCAACCAAAATATTCAAGCATCATTACACCACTGAGAATTACTGAACCTGGATTAATCTTATTTAAGCCTGCATGTTTTGGAGCGGTACCGTGCGTAGCTTCGAAAATTGCTGCATTATCTCCAATATTTGCACCGGGAGCCATACCTAGGCCTCCAACAATTGCTGCAGCTGCATCAGAAACATAGTCTCCATTAAGGTTTAATGTTGCAAGAATTGAATATTCTTGAGGTCTGGTTTGAATTTGTTGAAATATACTATCAGCTATACGATCATCAACAAGAATAAGTTCTTTCCATTTTCCATCTCCGTGAGAATTTGATATTGATGCAATAACTTCTTTAATTTCTTCGCAGATGAATGCTTTTTTGTTATTTGTAAGCTTGTCAAACCCTGGTTCAATTTTTCGAGCATTATTTTCAATTGTAATTTCTGGATTTTTCTGAATATTATCTAAAATCCAGCTTTCTCTTTCTGTAATGCAATCTTCTCTAAATTCATTTACTGCTAATTCATATCCCCAATCCCTAAATGCACCTTCTGTATATTTCATAATATTGCCTTTATGTACAAGAGTTACATGCCTTTTATCTCCTGATAATCTTTTAGCATGCTCAATAGCTTTTTTAATATGCCTTTGGCTACCAGATTTACTCACCGGTTTTATTCCAATACCTGATCCGTTTGGTATGGATCTATTTTTTAAATTTTTACTTTTTGGTATGACAACGTTATTTAAGTGATTAATTAATTCAAGACAATCATTATCCTCCGCTGCCCATTCAATTCCCATGTAGATATCCTCAGTATTTTCTCGATAAACAATAACGTCTAAATTTTGGGGATTTTTGTGAGGGCTTGGAGTTCCTGAATAATATTTGCATGGTCTAACACAGCTATATAAATCAAAGATTTGTCTTAATGCAACATTAAGAGATCTAATACCTCCACCGATGGGTGTCGTTAAAGGACCTTTGATGGCTACACCATAGTGTTTAATTGCTTCAATAGTATCTTGAGGGAGATAATTATATGTTCCATAAAGTTCACAAGCTTCATCGCCTGCATAGACTTTAAACCAATTAATTTTTCTTTCATCCCCATAGCTTTTTTTAATCGCTGAATCGAGAACGATTTGAGTGGCAGGCCAAATATCAACTCCAGTCCCATCACCCCTAATAAATGGGACAATTGGATTATTCGGAACATTTGGTTTGCCTTTATTAAATGTTATTATCTCGCCTTCATTAGGTAAAGTTAATTTTTCAAATTTTGGCATAGCATTGAATTAATAAAAGATAACTCCTTGAAGTTCCCCGTATTTTAATTTGCGATGAGTTCTTTTCTTTAAAACCTAGAAATTTATTATTCAAATGTGAATAGAGAATACTTTATTGATCAGCATTTCAACATCTTTATTAAAAGAAAAAGTAGTTAATAAGCAAGTTAAAGCAAATTATGTCATTTTCAAAAAAATACTCAGCTACTTATGAATGCAAGTTCAAATGTAAGTAATGTTGAAATAGCTAATAAAATTGCTTCTACTGCAGCTTTGTTTCGGAAATATTTTCCAGATGCAAGTGTAAATTTTAGCCCTTGGGATAATTCAAATAAAGAATTCATGCAAGACAGTATTGATTTTGCGTTTCATTTCCCTGGTTGGAGCCCTCTTATTGAATGTAGAGCAATACTCTTACAACTAAGAATTGAAAACGATAATAATGATAGAGTCCCGAAATTGTTGGGAATAATAATGCGAGGTATGATTGTTCCCTCCGAAAGATGGAGAGTGGCTACCATCGGTGATTGGGAAATGACTGGCACTCATCTCCCGCAAAAGGAACAAAAAGATAACCTTTTTTTGGTTTGTAAAGAACTTTATAAGCTATTCTCTACAACATCCGCTGGTAACAAAAATTAGCTGTTTTATGTATTTTCCTTGTAGATTAAATACACTTACAAAAAAAATTCAAAAAATATGGCAGTCGCTCTTGCAGGACAATTAAGAGAAGGGACAAAAAAATCCCATACTATGGCAGAAAATACCGGCTTTGTGGCTTGTTTTTTAAAAGGAGTTGTTGAAAAAAAATCTTATAGAAAATTAATTAGTGATTTATATTTTGTTTATGAAGCTATGGAAGAAGAAATTGAAAGACTGGTCAATGAGGAACATCCCATAATAAAACCTATAGGTTTTAAATCATTATTCAGAAAAGAAACTCTTGTAAAAGATCTTAAATTTTATTTTGGTGAAAACTGGAAGAATGAAATTAATATTTCTCACTCAGCAAAAGAATATGTTGACAGAATCAGAGAGGTCGCAAAAAATACACCAGAGCTATTGGTTGGTCACCACTATACTCGCTATATAGGAGATTTATCTGGAGGGCAAATTTTGAAAACGATCGCTAAAAAAGCATTAAATTTGCAGGGAAATGATGGTTTAAATTTTTATGAGTTTGAATTAATTGCTGATGAAAAGAAATTCAAGGAAGAATATTCCCTTACTTTGAATCAACTTCCAATAAATCAAAAGACTGCTGATCAAATTATTGATGAAGCTAATCAAGCTTTTAATTACAATATGAAAATGTTTAAGGAGCTTGAAGGTAACTTGATTGCTGTTTTAGGCAAGATTGTATTTAATTACATTACAAAAAAAGTAAGAAAAGGAAGCACAGAGACCATGTAATTTATGTTTGATTCATTAGTTGATTTCCTTAAAACCAATATTGATGAATTAAGTGGTCATGAATTAGAAATATCTAGCGAATTTAAAGAACATCATAATGAAGACTCAAAATATATTATTAAAAATTGGCTTTATTCATCTCCAGAATATAGAAAGTGGCGAATAACAAGATTAGATGGAGGTAAAAAACTGCAAGTGTTTAATACGGTCGCATATCCAAATTTTGATAGTGAAATGCCTATTTTAGGAGCTGATATTTTATGGTTTGGAACTTCTCAAAAGTTATTAGCAATACTTGATTATCAACCTTTAATTCAAGAAGGCAAATATCTTGAAAAATATTGTTCAAGTTTAGGTAGTATTAAGAAAAAATATTCTGCATTTGATAATAATAAAATGAAGAAGATATATGATTCAAAAAAGTATTTTTCCCCGTGGGTGATTATATGTAGAGGAAGTAAATTAAATCTTGATAAAGATTTAAATAATATTTTCCATTCATTTGTAAAGAACTATTTAAACATTTATAAATCGAATCCTGTTAATCAATTTTTAAATGCAGAAGAAATAAAGATTAATCAAATTAAATATGATAAGTACAGTTTTGAAAAAGACCCTGCAGATAAATTGTTTAAATCTTTTTTTGGAGAAAAATGGACAAAAAAATTTATTAATAAATTTCTTTTTACATTAAACAATGAGATTATTCACTGAATGTTAATAAAGGATTCTATTTTTTACAGGCCAGATTGGAGATGGCATAATTTTCTAAAATATTTAACTAATAATTTATGTAAGCATAACTGTTTAGAAAAAAAAATTCCCTCGGAATATTGTTATAAAGAATCAACTTATGGTTCAAAAAAATCAAAAAAAAATGTGAATCTCTCTACTTGGGGTGTAACGCATAAAAAAAGAATTCAATTCGCAAGAGCAGTGTGCATAAATAGTCCAAATTATTCTGTTTTAAATTTTTTAATTATTCCTAAAACTATTTATAATGTTCCATTTTTTGGAGTAGATTTTGTTTCTCTTCCTAATAGTCATTTATTAGTATTAGATTTTCAGCCTTCATTAAAAATACAAAATCAATACAATGATGAGTTATTAGAAAAACTTATAAAACTCAAAAATAATTGTCATTTATCACTTCCATTAGCTAAAAAAATGTCTGCAGATGTAGCTAGTTTTTTTTCTCCAGGAGTAATCTGGTCAAAATTACCAAAAGAAGAAAGAAGTGATTTTTTAATTGACAATCAGCTTTATAACTCATTTAAGGAATATTTTGATTTGTATTTGGAAATTCTTTTCGAAAGCAAAGAAGCCAATATAGAACTACAACAAGAATTAATAAATGGTCAAAATAATTATTTGAAATATAGAAGAGATAACGATCCAGCAAGGCCAATGTTATCGAGTTTGTTTGGTAAAGAATTTACTGAATCTTTAATAGAAGAAGTATTATTTACTACTTAAAAGTCTTATAATTTATTGAAATTTGAAATCATATGAAAAAAATTTCTGTTCTTTTTGTATGTTTGGGAAATATTTGTAGGTCTCCTGCAGCAGAAGCTATCTTTATAAGTCTAATTGAAAGTAAGGGATTAACAGATGGCTTTATTGTCGATTCTGCAGGAACTGGGAGTTGGCATATTGGAAAAAAAGCTGACTCTAGGATGAGAATTGCGGCAGAAAGAAGAGATATTAATATCTTAAGCAGGGCTCGTCAAATTACTATCAAAGATTTTGAAAAATTTAACTATATTCTTGCGATGGACGACTCAAATTTTAGAAATATTCAAGATCTAAAAAATAGAACAGATTCAACTGATTTTGCATCAATAAAAAAAATACAAGATTTTAGATCAGTTTTTAATGAGCAAGAAGTTCCTGACCCATATTTTGGAGGTGATGAGGGCTTTGATTATGTCCTTGATATTTTAGAAGACTCTGTAAATGGTTTTTTAGAAAGTATTTCTTGAATTTATTTGATCTCAGTCTCTTTAGGAATCTTGTCATTATAAAGATCAATAATTTTATCTACCACCTCATTAATTGAATATCCATCCGTAATAATTTCTATTGCGTTATTCGCTTTTATTAGAGGTGAAATTTCCCTATTTGAATCTTCAAAATCTCTTTTCTTTATAAGTTCTTTTAATGTATGGAGGTCTATTTCTTGGGAGTCTTTACTATTTTTATCAGATTTTCTTCTTTTCGCTCTTTCATCGATGCTAGCAGTTAAAAATATTTTAAGTTCTGCATGAGGAAAAACAGTAGTTCCTATATCTCTTCCCTCAGCTACAAGTCCGCCTGATTCTCCAATTTTTCTTTGTTCTTCTACTAAGAATTTTCTTACTTCTTTTATTGAGGAAATTTTTGAAACGATGGAACTTATCTTTTGCGATCTAATTTCTTCAGTAACACAGTAGTTATTTACATAAACATCCTGATGTGAATTTGTATTCGACTTGAAAACAATAGATATATCTTTAAGAATATTCTGTAATTTTATTTCTTTTTTATAATCAATATTTTCCTTTAGCATAAGCCAACTCAATGCCCTATACATTGCTCCAGTATCTAAATATAAAAGATTAAGTTTCTTCGCTATTAACTTTGTTACAGTACTTTTACCTGACCCTGCAGGACCATCAATTGCGATAATCGGCCTTCTTTTCATAAGAAAAACGTGATCAATTAATCTTGTCTCTCCACATTTTATCGCACCAGCCAGTAACGAAATGTTATCCTCAAGTCTTGCTTTTTGGAGTGTATAAGGGTGTAAATGTTCTAAATATTCAATTGAAATTTTTTTTGCTGATAGCTTTTTAATTATTTTGTTTAAATTGATCTTTTTTTCTTGTTGAAAAATTTTTTTGGCTTCTAATAATTCACTTGAAAAAAACTGAATCAATTTTCTTTCGCTTTTTGATAAATGTACATTACGTGAACTGAAAGGAATTCCATCAAAATCTCTTTGTGTAGGAATAGATCTAATAGCAACATTTAATTTTTTGCTTAGGACAAGATTTTTTAAAATTAAAAGTTGTTGCCAATCTTTTTCTCCTAAGTAAAGATTTTTTGGCTTGATGAGATTAAGAAATCTATAAACTACTGTACAAACTCCATCAAAATGTCCAATTCGATTTAATCCACATAATGCAGAAGTTAATTCTATTGGAGCTTTTAGGAATTTAATATTTTTATCATCCTGCGGATATATATCTTCATTACTTGGGATAAAAATGGCATCTGCGCCATTTGAAAAGGAGATTTTTATATCATTTTCAATTGTTTTAGGGTAATTCTCTAAATCTAACTTGTTATCAAATTGAAGTGGATTAATAAAAATACTTACTAAATTAACATTAGAATTGTCATTTTTTGCTGTTGATATTAGTTTTATATGTCCATTATGAAGATTACCCATTGTTGGAATAAAGTTAATTTCACTATTTAAATTTCTCCTCCAATTTTCTATATCTTCAGTTTTCCTTATGATTACTTTCTTCACTTTGTTTTTAAAAAATAAATCTATTTGATAAATAATTACTGGACAAAAGCAATCTTAGGAGGAATATCTATATAGGGAAAGTCTATCATTTTTATTTTATGGATTACAAAACATCAGGTGTTGATATAGAAGCTGGGCGAGAATTTGTTTCCGAAATTAAACAGGCAGTTGAAGGAACTCATACATCTAATGTGATTGAGGGTATTGGTGGTTTCGGAGGTTTGTTTAGAATTCCTATCGATAGTTTTAAAAAACCAGTTCTTGTTTCAGGAACTGATGGTGTTGGAACAAAATTAGAATTAGCCCAAAGTAAAGACTTTCACTTTGAAGTTGGTATAGATTTAGTTGCTATGTGCATGAACGATATCATTACAAGTGGGGCAAAACCTTTATTTTTTCTGGATTATATTGCTACTGGTAAACTTGATAAGAAACAACTATTGAGGGTTGTTCAGGGAATTTCATATGGCTGCAGAGAAAATAACTGTTCATTACTCGGCGGAGAAACTGCTGAAATGCCTGGATTCTATTCAAAAAATAAGTATGATCTTGCAGGATTTTGTGTTGGGATAGTTGATGAGGATAAGCTTATTAATGGTAAAAAAGTATCTGAAAATGACTTAATAATTGCTTTAAAAAGTAATGGAGTTCATAGTAATGGCTTTAGTTTAGTAAGAAAAATTATTCAAAAAAATAATCAAATAGATAAAGAATTTGAAAAAGTTTCTCACTTAAATTTTTATGATGAGTTACTGAAACCTACAAAAATTTACAATAATGTAATTAACCAAATGTTATCTGAAAATGTAGAAATTAAAGCAATGTCGCATATTACTGGAGGAGGAATCCCAGAAAATTTACCGAGATGTATTCCGCCTGATTTTATTCCTTATATCAATACTAGTTCTTGGGAAATACCTATTTTATTTAAATTCCTGAAAGATAAAGGATCGATTCCTGAAAAAGATTTTTGGAATACTTTCAATCTTGGAGTTGGATTTTGTCTAATTATTGATAATCAATTTAAGGATGCGGTATTAAGTATTTGTAAAGATCATGACTTAGATAGTTGGGAAATTGGAAAGATAGTGCGAAAAAATGATTCAAAAATTAGTAAATTTTTGCCAGAAATTTTAACTTGAATTTTTTTATCTTTTTTAAATGAGTTTTAAAAAATTATTTTTTATACCCAAATGAAAAAGTTAGGTGTAATATAATAAGATTACCGCCGAATTATATCGGAAGTTTAAGTATTAAGATTTAACCTTTATTCAATGCCCTTTGCAAATAATCAAAGAATTACACGTAGAAGGAGTTCAGCTGGCCCTACACCTCCAAAAAGACCAATAGCTAATAATTCTGAATCATTTGGTAGGCAGGCTCAAGGCCCAAGACCAACTTTCTTGACACTAAGAGATCATGGGAAAGTTTTTGTCGCTGATTTACCCAATTTGTCCGATGGTCAATTAGCTCATATTAGTAAGGAAGCTAATGAAGTTTTAAATAGTTTGGAAAAAAGACTGAATGATCTTGAAAATGAACCTAGTGTTAGTAATCCTGAAAATGATACTCTGATAAAAGCCTCTACCAAAAGAGATGTCACACTGAGGTTTATTAAATCAATAGAAGAAGAACAAGAACATAGAAAGAATAATCCTGCTTTACGAGATGCTGCATCTGAATCGTTACCGAGAACTTTTCTTGAGGTTGCTAGACATAGATTGCCTGGAGCAACTTTTGATTCACTACTTCGGGAGGCTCTCGAAGCTTGTGCAGTTGATGAGAGTTCTGAAGAAAATCAAGTTATTAATGAGCCTAAAGAAACTGTAAAAATTATGGATATACCCTCTTCCAACACAAATGCTTCACTTGTTGTTAGTATCGATTCAAGTGATGATTCCAAGAATGACTCTATTTGATTCAACACAAGAGTTAACAAGATTTAAGGACAAAAATAATTCAAAAATTAACCTTACTTCAGAGAAAGAACCCATTTTATGTAATCATTGCAAAAGGACTGCATCAAATGGTGTTAGATGTTTAGGAATGTGTGTAGCAGATAATGATTACTAAAATAATTCAAATTTATATATAAATAATCTGATTAAATAATTAATAATTTCATTTAATTTTATTTATTAATGGATATAAGGTATTATTTATCAATAATAAAAAAGATTATTTTTTTATATCAATAAGTAATTGAAACTTGATACCCTTTATTTGAAATTGAAGTTCTTCGAAAACTTCATAATTAAGAGCGTAAAAAAATTAAATAAGGCGGCACCCAGATTCGAACTGGGGATAAAGGATTTGCAATCCTCTGCCTTACCACTTGGCCATGCCGCCGAAAAAGATTCGATTGAATCTTTTTATGATCTTAACAGTAAGGTGTCTCATTCTCTATTATTTATATGTAATGGTCATGGAGAAGATGTAATAGCATTGGAAATAATCAAAAGATTACTAAAAAAAATAAAAAATAAAAGTATTGAAGTTTTACCGTTAGTAGGGAATGGAGATGTATTTAATTCAATTAAATCAAAGAATTTTCGTAAAATAGGATATTTAAAAGAGCTACCTAGTGGAGGTTTTAGTAATCAAAGTCTGAAGGGATTTTTGCTTGATTTGTTTGCAGGATTTTTAATTGATAATTTAAGGAATTTTTTACTTGTAAAACAAAAGTCAAAACATAACTACAAAATTGTTGCAGTAGGCGATTTCTTGCCATTACTTTATGCCTGGAGTTCAGAATGCGAATTTAGTTTTATTGGAACTCCCAAAAGTGATCATACTTGGAGTAGTGGCCCCGGTTGGGATTTAAGCGATTTTTATCATAAGTTAAAAGGTTCTGAATGGGATCCATGGGAAATGTTTTTAATGACATCTCCAAGATGTAAAAATTTAATTATGAGAGACGAAATCACGGCTAGTAATTTGAAAAGAAAAAATATTGATGCAAAATATTTGGGTAATCCGATGATGGATTTTGTTAATACAAAAAATGAGAATTTATCAAAGATTATTTCTTTTAATAGAATTATTTTATTAGTTGGAAGTAGATACCCTGAGGCTTTTAAAAATCTTGATAATTTTCTAAGTTGTTTGCAAGATTTATATTTATCAAAGGATTTGGTAATACTTTTGCCTTTGAGCATTAATGCCAATGTAATTAAAATTCAAAGTTATTTAAATAAATATGGTTTTAAAAAACAGAGTAAAGTTAAATTTCTAATTGATGAAGATTCAGTATGGAAAAGGGAAGGTCAATACATATTGATTGGAAAAGGAAAATTCAATTTATGGGCCAATATGGCAGAAGTTGGCTTGTCTAATGCAGGAACTGCTACAGAGCAAATTACTGGCCTTGGAATTCCATCTCTTTCTCTACCGGGATCTGGACCACAATTTACAAAATCATTTGCAAAAAGGCAATCAAGATTACTGGGAGGTAGTGTTTTAGTCTGTAAGAATAAAAAAATCCTTTTAAGACGTTTAAGTTTACTTTTGAAAGAAAAAGTTGATAGGTTAGAACAAGCAAAAATTGGAAAGAAGAGAATGGGAGAATCCGGCGCTAGTAAGAAAATTGTAGATTATATAAACCTGCATTTGTTATCTTAGTAAATGGGACTAGCGTATTAATTATTAATTTTTTTATGTATCCAATAAATGATCGGCAATATCTAAAAATTTGCGCAGAAATTGCAAAAATTATGAGTATAAGCTTATCTTCTGCAAAGAAGAAAGTAGAAATTCAAATTGCAAAAGAAGGCTCGAAAACTATTCAAGAAAAAATACAAGTTGCGCAAAAAGTATTAGAAATTTGTGAAAAAAATGATGGAGATAAATTAAGTTCTTCAAGATTACTTGATAAGCTAATGGAAACTCTTGATGGTGAAGATAATTTTTTAACTGAAGATTGATTTTTTAATGTTCAAATATATTTGAGAATTTAAGTATGTCTAAATCAGCATGAACAGGAACTGTTTCGAAACATTTTTTAGCTAATTCATATCTATTCTCTCTTTCTAAGATAACTTTTAATTTATGCATAGCTTCAATTAAATATCTAACATCATTTGCTGCATAATATAATTGATCTTTTGTTAAATCTTCCTTGCTACCCCAATCACTGCTTTGTGAGCTTTTATCCAATTCTATGCCTAACAATTCATTAATTAAATCTTTTAAACCGTGTTTATTTGTATAAGTTCTGGCTAATTTACTAGCAATTTTTGTACAGAAAATATTTTTTGTATTTATTCCAAGATTGCATTTTAGCGCTGCTACATCAAACCTAGCATAGTGAAAAATTTTTGTAATTTTCTCATCTTCGAGAAGTGCTTTTAAATGAGGTGAAGAAGATGTGTTTAGTTCGATTTTTATACAGGATGTTCTTTTGAATTCATTGCATATTTGTACTAAACAAAGTCTATCTCTTCCATGAATCAAACCCATTGCTTCACTGTCTATAGCTAAGTAGGATGATTTTTTATAAAGATTGTATAAATCTGCTGTTAAATCGTTATAAAGAAAATCAATATTTATATTTTCAATAGTCATATTTAATAAGTATCAAAGTAATTTAAGATTTTAAGATATTATTTAGGAATTTACTTAATTAAGAATTTACATAAAACTGAGCTTATTTTACAGAATAAAACTGAAAAATTATAATATGATGTAACTTTAATTTTATTTTCAAGCTACTAAAAATATTTATTTAATGTCCTATTCCTTAAATTCAACATTATTGCTGACAATTCTTTTATTCATAGGATTATTTTTTTTTCTTAGGGCTTCAAGCAAAGATAGAACAACCGTCGTTGAGATTTCATCTTCTCAAAAACCAATAAAGGTTTTAAATGGTTTATGTGAATGGCTTAATTTGAGGGGATGGAAGCAAACAGGAGGAGATTTTGAAAAAAGAATTTTAATATTTAAGGGACAAGTTGTTTCTAGTAAATTTTTAGCAATTTTTTTAGGTTTTCTTGGCGGTTTTGGTTCTTGTGCTTTGGGATTAGTAATTATTCAAATATATCCTGAATTTGGTTGGTGGCCAATTCTTTTAGGATTAATTGGTGGCCCTTTGTCGGGCATTGTTTATTTCAAAAAATCAGCAAGAGAGGAGAAGTTTGAATTAAGGTTGATAAATGAAAATGATAATGATTCAACTTTAATGAGATTAAGGGCCCATAGAGATGAATTAATCTCTTTAGAAAATGAACTTGGAGAAAAGCTCCAATTGAAAAGTGACGGTTCTTTATTTAAAACACCTATTTAAGGTACTTTTATTTGTTCGATAATTTTTAATCAAAGATATTATTCTCTATACAGAATTTCTCTAACTTTTTATCATTTAACCAGTCTTGGGGTTTTGTAAAAATTGATGTGAGAAATTCCTCTCGTGAACCATTTTTAGCTTTATAGCCATATTCCCATCTGGCTAAAGGCGGTAATGACATTAATATAGATTCAGTTCTGCCGTTGGTTTGTAGTCCAAAAATTGTCCCTCTGTCCCAAACTAAATTGAATTCGACATATCTACCTCTTCGATATAGCTGGAATTCTCTTTCATGAGAAGTATATTTTTGAGAAGCTCTGTTTTCAACAATTGGTAGATAAGAGGGTAGGAATGCGTCCCCGCAGTTTTTCGCTAAAGAAAATAAATTCTCCCAATTTAGATTAGATTTGCCGATATTTTGTGAAGCTTTTGATGCCTCTCCATTTTTATTATTTCCTCTATAAATCTTCCCTGAACCATCTTGATAATCATAAAAAATACCTCCTATACCTCTTGATTCATTTCTATGCTTCAAAAAGAAATATTCATCACACCATGGTTTGAAAACTTTATGCAAATCTTTATCAATTTTCTCACAAGCTTTTTTATGCTCGTTGTGGAAATTTCGCACATCAGAAAGATAAGGATAAAAAGGGGTTAAGTCTGCACCTCCTCCAAACCACCAAACAGGACCAGCCTCGAAATATCGATAATTCAGATGAACTGTAGGAATATAAGGATTCTTAGGATGCAATACCATAGAAGTTCCCGTAGCGAACCATTCATGACCTTTTGCTTCGGGCCTTTGAGAGATTATAGATTGAGGTAATTCTTTTCCATGTACTTCAGAGAAATTTACTCCTGCTTGCTCAAAAATGGAACCATTTTTTAATACTCTTGATCTTCCACCACCACCTTCCTCTCTTAGCCAGGATTCTTCTATAAATTTACCTTTTCCATCAACGTTTATAAGTCCTGAACAAATTTTGTCTTGTAGAGTTAATAAGAGATTTTTAGTTTTCTCTCTCGAGTTTTTAGGAGGTTCTCTGAACATGTATTTAGTAAATATTGAAGAAAAAAATGTTTTGGTTAATTATAAGTTTCCCTTTATAATTTCTCTTAGGGGGTCCTTATTGCCTATTATTTGATAGTTCGACATAGTTCTTAATCTTTTAAACAGTCGACTATCTTGCCAAAATATTTAAAAATTTAATGACCACAATAGAAGATGCGAATTTTGCTTTACAGAAAGTTTTAGATGCTGGATCACAGAAAAATGTAATTGAATTAGCTTGGATTAAAAACGTAAGAGTATCTATACCGAGAGTAATCGTAACATTATCATTACCATCATTTGCGAATTCTCAGAGAGAAAGAATTGTGAAAGAGGTTAGAAAAGTATTACTGGATTTTGAAGATATTGATGATGTTCAAATAGAGATAGATAATAATCCTTCCAAAACAGAATCTAAAAATCAAAGTAATGTTCCTGATTTGCAGAAGATTGATGGAATTCAACATATCATAGCTGTTAGCAGTGGTAAAGGTGGAGTGGGAAAAAGTACCATTGCTGTTAATTTAGCTTGTTCTCTAGCTAAATTAGGCTTAAAAACTGGTTTACTGGATTCGGATATATATGGACCTAATACTCCCTCAATGATGGGAGTTGCCGAACAGTATCCAAAGGTTACAGAAGGTAGTGGCAGTGATCAAAGGTTAATACCAATAAATAAATATGGAATTTCATTAGTATCAATGGGTTTTCTCATAGAAGAAGGTCAGCCAGTTATATGGAGAGGACCAATGCTTAATAGTATAATCCGACAATTTTTGTACCAAGTTGAATGGAATAATCTTGATTTTTTGGTTATTGACTTGCCTCCAGGAACAGGAGATGCTCAAATCTCCCTTTCTCAATCTGTTCCTATTTCTGGAGCTATTGTTGTAACTACTCCTCAACAAGTATCTTTGCAAGATGCAAGGAGGGGGTTAGCAATGTTTAAACAACTTGGAGTGCCTCTACTGGGAATTGTAGAAAATATGTCAGTATTTATTCCGCCGGATATGCCAAGTAAAAAATATGAAATTTTTGGCAAAGGTGGTGGACAAATATTAGCTAAAGAAAATGATTTACCATTATTAGCCCAAATTCCTATTGAAATCCCTCTCGTTGATGAAAGCAATAAAGGTGTACCAATCTCAATAAGCCAGCCAAATATAGAAAGTTCTATTGTATTTGGTAATTTAGCTCAATTAATTAAGAAAAAATTTTGTTAAAAGATAATTGATGGTTAGGAGAATTTCTTTATTAAATAAGCGAGGATTTTTATCAAAAAAAGGCAACTTTAGTAGAGGTTTTTTATTTTCCCCACTACTTTTAATTCCCCTGTTTTTAGTTATAATTTCGGGTTTATTAATAAAAAGTGTTCAGGGAAATCTAATTGTATCGAATTATTTAAGTCATATCCTAACTGGTTTTCTAGGTTATTTTTTAGCATTTTTTATTTCTTATGTACCCTTAGAGAGAATAAAAAAATATTTGGTTCCATTTTATTTGTTTACTTTAATATCCTTATTACTAATTTATTTTTTTGGGATCACAGTTTCTGGAGCTCAAAGATGGTTAAACTTGGGCATCTTTTCTTTTCAGCCTTCTGAAGTAGCTAAATTGAGTACTGTATTAACTCTCGCTTTAGTACTCGATAGAAAATTAATTTCAACAGCAAGAGATTTAGTATTGCCTTTATTATTAGTAGCAGTTCCTTGGTTATTAATTTTCTTTCAACCGGACTTGGGTACCTCTTTAGTTTTACTTGTTTTAACAGGTGTGATGCTTTATTGGTCACAAATGCCTATAGAGTGGATTTTGATATTAGTGTTTTGTATTGTCACTTCTATATTGTATTTAACCCTACCAAATATTCTTATTTTCTGGATTCCAGTTATAGGATATCTTGCATATAGATCTTCGAAAAAGAAAATTATTTTTTCTACTCTTGCGATTTCTTTCCATTTATTAGTTGCCAAATTGACACCAATTTTATGGGAATATGGTCTAAAGGAATATCAAAAAGATAGATTAGTTTTATTTCTAGATCCAAATAGAGATCCATTAGGTGGTGGATATCATTTGATACAGAGTCAAATTGCAATTGGTTCTGGAGGATTATTTGGGACTGGTTTGCTAAGAGGTAAGCTGACTAATTTGCAATTTATACCAGAACAACATACTGATTTTATATTCAGTGCTTTAGGCGAAGAATTGGGTTTTGTGGGGTGCATAATAGTTTTATTTTTGTTCTTTTTTTTGATTAAAAATCTTATTAATACTGCAATAATTGCTAGGACTAGCTTTGAATCTCTAATTGTTATTGGAATAGCCTCAACTTTTTTATTCCAAATAATTATTAACTTATTTATGACTATTGGATTAGGACCAGTTACTGGGATTCCTCTTCCTTTTATGAGCTATGGTCGAACCTCATTGGTGACTAATTTTATATCAATTGGATTTGTTTTATCTATATTGAAACGTTCTAGATCACTAAGAAATTGATGAAATCACAAACAACTATAAAAAAAATTCAAGACCTATTGCTTAAAGGAGTTCAAACTATTTATGTGGATGATGATACATCCAGAAGAATGTGGTGGGCTTCTCTAGAAGTTATTCAAAAAGACTTCTTATCTCAGAATTATAAACACGGGGGGATTTGGGTTGCCTCGCCTTTGCCAGCTTTTAATGATAAAAAATTTTTAAATCAACTTCATGGATGGCTTTGGTCTCCTGAGGGGTTTCCGTACTTTCAAAATGAGAATGCAGGTTTTTTGCCAATCAATAATTCAGACAAGATAAAAAAAGATTTAATTTGTAATTATAAAGTCTTAAATCTTAGTCAAGAAGATGGTTATGAACCTTTTTTGATGATAATCACCCCAAATTTTCAGTGTGTATTATCAATCGTAGGAGAAAAAGGTAAGAAAATTCTATTGATGAAGTGTGATGAAGAAAGTCTAAAACTTTCAATTGAATTAATGCATGCAAAATTAAATCAAGAAAATTTTGAGGAAGGAGTAAAATTTCGTAATGCAATTAATAATTTAGGTGAGCTTAATATTAATAATCAATTTGAAGAATTATTTTGGCCAATATTATCGGCAAGATTAGCGTCTATTACTCCAAACCATAAAATAAAGAATTCTGGAAAAAACGATGAGAAAAATGTGCAAATAACTGAAGCAAAATTATTACGTGCAATATCTCATGAAGTAAGAACGCCTTTAGCAACAATAAGAACCCTAATAAGTTCTACTTTAAAAAAATATAAGATGGACGAATCAATGAAAAATCGTTTAATTCAAATAGATAATGAATGTAATGAACAAATAGATAGGTTTGGTTTAATCTTTAATGCAGCAGAATTAGTTAGTAATGAAGTTCCGTCATTAAATAACTTGGCAAAAATTAATTTATCCGAAATTTTTAATAAGCTTGCTCCTTTATGGAATGACCAATTAAATCGACGTGGGATTTCTTTAAAGATTGATATTCCTAATCAACTTCCGCAAATTATGAGTGATTCTGAAAAATTAGAATTAATGTTAAGAGGATTAATTGATAAAAATACTAGAGGATTAAAAGAAGGCAGTACATTGATTTTAGAATTAAGACCCGCTGGTCAAAAATTAAAACTTCAATTAAAAGTACAAAAATTAGATAATAATCAAAAAGAAATTCTAAAAAAAGACAATGGTTCTGATATCGGCCCTGTTTTAAATTGGAATCCTCAAACGGGAAGTCTGCAACTTAGTCAAAATGCCACCCAAAAATTGTTAGCTAGTTTAGGAGGGCATGTCACACAAAGACGTGATACAGGTTTGACAGTATTTTTTCCCATTTCAGATTCAAAATAAAATGAAAATAAATTTTTCATATATTAAATAATGTAGAAAATTTCATGTAAATTTCGAATTTTGCAAAATATGAATGCTAATTTCTTATTATAAATAACTCAAAATCTAGGATGACTGAAACTTTAGTTGGTCAATTTCCAAAGCATATAGGAAGTACTGGTGGTTTATTAAACTCAGCAGAAACCGAAGAAAAATATGCAATTGTATGGAAAAGTTCAAAGGAACAAGCATTTGAATTGCCCACTGGTGGAGCGGCTATTATGCATGAAGGTGATAATTTAATGTACTTTGCAAGAAAAGAACAATGCCTTGCATTAGGCACACAATTAAGAGCTTTCAAGCCAAGAATTGAAGACTTTAAAATCTACCGAATTTTCCCAGGTGGCGATATTGAATTTTTACATCCAAAAGATGGGGTTTTCTCTGAAAAAGTAAATGAAGGTAGAGAGAAAGTTGGTCATAATCCTAGAAGAATAGGTGAGAATCCTAATCCAGCTGGTTTGAAATTTACAACTAAGAATACTTTTGATTAACTTTCTTAAAGTTGATATAAAAGAAGAAAATAATTATAATTTGGGTTGACAGTATTAGTATGATCAGCTCACAGAAAGATTGTTTTTTAAAAGCTTACAAAGAAGGTAAAAATTTTATACCTATTACTCAAACTTGGCCAGCAGATTTAGAGACTCCATTGTCAACTTGGTTAAAATTGTCCTCAAAAAATTCCCATGGCGTTTTTCTTGAATCTGTTGAGGGCGGTGAAAGTTTGGGTAGGTGGAGTATTGTTGCTACTAAGCCTCTTTGGGAAGCGGTCTGTTATGGAGATGAAATTGTTAGAACTTGGAATAATGGAAAAACTGAAACACATAAAGGTGATCCTTTTGATATTTTAAAAAGTTGGACAAAGGAATATAAGTCAACCATGCTTGATGACTTGCCATCAATTGGACAGTTATATGGCTCTTGGGGTTATGAATTAATAAATCGAATAGAACCAAGTGTTCCAGTAAATGAATTACCAGAAAACGATATCCCTTCTGGATCCTGGATGTTTTTTGATCAGTTAGTTGTTTTTGATCAAATAAAAAGATGTATTACTGCAGTGGTTTATGCAGATACCACTTTTTCAAAAGAGTCCTCGATTGAGGAAATATATCTAAACTCAATTTCAAAAATTGAGAAAACTAGAAATTTAATGAGAGTTCCTCTAAAAGAAAACGAGTTTTTAGATTGGCATGAAAATAAGAATTTGAATTTAAATCTAGAAAGTAATTGGAAGAAAAAAGATTTTGAGAATGCAGTTCTCTCTGCAAAAGAATATATAAGAAAGGGCGATATCTTCCAAATAGTTATAAGTCAAAGATTTCAAACGCAAGTCAAGAATGACCCCTTTAATTTATATAGAAGTTTGAGGATGGTTAATCCATCTCCATATATGTCATTTTTTGATTTTGGCTCTTGGTATCTGATAGGTTCAAGTCCTGAAGTTATGGTTAAAGCTGAAAAAAATAAAAATAATCAGATTATTGCTAGCTTAAGACCAATAGCTGGCACAAGACCAAGAGGGACTGATAATCAACAGGACTTGGAATTAGAAAAGGATTTACTAAAAGATCCAAAAGAGATAGCTGAGCATGTAATGCTAATAGATCTTGGGAGAAATGATCTTGGAAGAGTTTGTCAAATTGGTACTGTGAAGGTCAAGGATTTAATGGTTATTGAGAAATATTCACATGTTATGCATATAGTTAGTGAAGTTGAGGGAATCTTAAAAAACAATGCTGATGTATGGGATTTGTTAAAAGCATCTTTTCCCGCAGGTACAGTAACTGGTGCACCAAAAATAAGAGCTATGCAGTTAATTAAAGACTTTGAAAAAGATGCTAGAGGACCTTATGCTGGTGTTTACGGATCTATTGATATTAACGGGGCATTAAATACTGCAATCACGATAAGAACAATGATAGTTAAACCATCAAGAGATGGGAAATATGATGTTTCAGTGCAAGCAGGAGCTGGAATAGTTGCTGATTCTTTCCCTGAAAATGAATATCAAGAGACTATTAATAAAGCAAAGGGGATACTAAAAGCATTAGCCTGTTTGGATAAATAAATGGATCAAAATAATCTTTATAAGGGTTTTGAGGTAGAACTTTTCACAGGTTCGTTAAATTCTCATATTGGTGTTTCGGCTGAAATTGAGAAAAAATTTCCTGATTTTGTCAAAGAGCCAGATAACAGAAACGTTGAATACATAACAACACCTGAAAAAGATTACGATTTTTTATATGAGAAATTAATAAATCCAAGAAAAAAGTTAAGAAAGTGGCTCAATACTAAAAATTTAACAATCATTCCTTCATCTACTCTTTGTTTTAAACACGATAATCAATTCCAAAGATCTGATATTGAAAATGTGTATCATCAATTTATACAAGATAATTATGGAACCTCTATTGCAACTTCTAGTGTACATATAAACTTAGGAATAGATGATTTAGATATGCTTTTTGCTGCTATCAGACTAATAAGATCTGAGGCTGCTTTGTATTTATCACTAAGTGCTAGTTCACCTTTTTTAAATAATAAAATTACGGAAAATCATTCTCAAAGATGGATGCAGTTTCCTAAAACTCCAAGTAAAGTACCTTTTTTTGTGAATCATAATTCTTACATCGATTGGATCGAGGAAAATATAGCTAATAAAAATATGCAAAATATCAGACATTTTTGGTCTTCAATAAGACCAAATGGTCCTCAAAGACCTTTTATTCTTGATCGTTTGGAATTAAGAATCTGTGATTTTGTTTTTGATATTAACTTGCTTTTAGGAATAACAGCCATGATAGAACTAAGGATTTTAAATCTTTTTGAAAATATAAATACTTTAGATCCTTTGAATGCCAGTTTTTGTTCTATTGATAAATTATCAGAAATATGTGATCAAAATGAAACTAATGCTGCTAAAGATAGTCTGAATTCAGAATTAATTCACTGGCAAGATGGCAAAAAAGTTATTTGTAGAGAGTGGATTCAAAACTTATTGTCAGATTTGTCATCCACAGCAGAAAATTTTGGTATGAAGCATCTTTTGAATCCTATCTATAAAGTACTTGCAGAAGGTAATCAATCAATGAAATGGATAAATCAATATGAAAAAGGTCTTTCTATTGAGCAAATAATGAAAATTTCTATTGAAGATATGATTAGGAGTGAAGGCGAGAATGTTTGATTATTCAAATAAACTTTTGATCTGAATATTTTCACTTATGACATAATGAGTATATGGAATCTTTTCGACAGATAAAAAATAATAACGTGGATCTGATAAGTAACAATGATCCACTTGATAAAAATCGTCTTCTAATAGAAGATCTGTGGGAATCTGTACTCAGAGAAGAATGCCCAGATGATCAGGCAGAGAGATTGATACAGCTCAAAGAATTAAGTTATTCAAAACATATTGATGGAGAAAGTTCAAAAAGTTTGAAGAATGAAATTGTAGATATTGTGAATTCAATGGATTTAGCAGAATCCATAGCAGCAGCAAGGGCTTTTTCATTGTATTTTCAATTAGTCAATATCTTAGAACAAAGAGTCGAGGAAGATAGATACATACAAAGCTTTACTAATAAAAATGTTCAAAAATCGCCCGATAATCTTGATCCTTTTGCCCCGGCATTGGCCAGACAAAATGCTCCTGTAACTTTCAGAGAATTATTTTATAGGCTTAGGAAATTAAATGTACCACCAGGTAAATTAGAAGCTTTACTGCAGGAGATGGATATTCGTTTAGTTTTTACGGCACATCCGACCGAGATAGTTAGACATACAATTAGACATAAGCAAACGATAGTTGCAAATTTGTTAAAAAAAATACAGGTTGAGCAATTTTTAACAAAAGAAGAAAAAAACTCTCTAAAAACACAATTAAAAGAGGAGGTAAGACTTTGGTGGAGGACAGATGAATTACATCAATTTAAACCTTCAGTTCTAGACGAAGTTGATTATGCCTTGCATTATTTTCAACAAGTTTTATTTAATGCAATGCCTCAATTGAGAGGCCGAATCTCTGAAGCTCTTACGGAAAACTATCCAGATGTTCAAATGCCCTCTGAATCTTTTTGTAACTTTGGTTCATGGGTAGGCTCAGACAGGGATGGTAATCCATCCGTAACTCCTGAGATAACATGGAGAACTGCTTGCTACCAAAGACAGTTGATGTTGGAAAGATATATTAATGCGTCATCAAACCTAAGGGATCAGTTAAGTGTTTCAATGCAATGGAGTCAAGTCAGTTCCTCTCTATTAGAATCTTTAGAAACTGATAGGGTTAAGTTCCCAGAAATATATGAAGCTAGGGCGACAAGATACAGATCAGAGCCTTATAGATTGAAATTAAGTTACATTTTAGAAAAATTAAGACTAACTCAAGAAAGGAATAATTTGCTAGCTGACAATGGTTGGAAATTTGAGTTGGAGGGAGAAGTAGATACTAAAAATATAGATAAAGTTGAAAATTTATATTACAAATCAGTAAACGAATTTACCTATGATCTCGAACTAATTAAAAATAGCTTGATTAGTACAGATTTATCGTGTGAGGCTGTAAATACCTTACTTACTCAGGTTCATATTTTTGGATTTTCTTTAGCAAGTTTAGATATTCGTCAAGAAAGCACAAGGCATAGCGACGCTATACAAGAGCTTACAAATTATCTTGATTTATCTTTGCCATATAACAAAATGTCTGAAGAAGAGAAAATTAAATGGCTAGTAAGCGAATTAAATACAAAAAGGCCTTTAATTCCTTCTGAAGTTAACTGGACAAAAACTACTGAAGAAACTTTTTCAGTTTTTAAAATGGTAAAGAGGCTGCAACAAGAATTTGGAAGTCGTATTTGTCATTCTTATGTAATTTCAATGAGTCATAGTGCATCTGATTTACTTGAAGTTCTCTTGCTGGCAAAAGAAATGGGACTCCTTGATCAACATTCACAAAAGTCAAAATTATTAGTCGTTCCTCTTTTTGAAACTGTTGAAGATCTTAAAAGAGCGCCAGAAGTAATGGAAAAGTTGTTTAAATTAGATTTTTACAAATCATTATTGCCAAAAGTTGGCGAATCTTTTAAACCTCTTCAAGAATTAATGCTTGGATATTCTGATAGCAATAAAGATTCAGGATTTGTCTCTAGTAATTGGGAAATTCATAGAGCCCAAATAGCTCTACAAAATCTTGCTAGTAGAAATAACATTTTGTTGAGACTGTTTCATGGAAGAGGTGGTTCTGTAGGAAGAGGGGGTGGACCAGCGTATCAGGCAATATTGGCTCAACCGAGCGGCACTCTAAAAGGGCGAATAAAAATAACAGAACAAGGTGAAGTTTTAGCTTCTAAATATAGTCTCCCTGAATTAGCTTTGTATAATCTTGAAACTGTCACTACAGCTGTTATCCAAAATAGTTTGGTAAATAATAGACTTGATGCTACACCAGAATGGAATCAATTAATGTCTAGGCTGGCAGAGACATCAAGGTCTCACTATAGAAAATTAGTGCATGAGAATCCTGATTTGTTAAATTTCTTTCAAGAGGTCACGCCAATAGAAGAAATAAGTAAATTACAGATATCAAGCAGGCCTGCACGAAGAAAAAAAGGTGCAAAAGATTTGTCAAGTTTAAGAGCTATTCCATGGGTATTTGGTTGGACACAAAGTAGATTTCTGTTGCCAAGTTGGTTTGGCGTGGGAACTGCATTATCAACTGAATTGAATTCAGACCCACAACAAATTGAATTATTAAGAGTTCTTCATCAAAGATGGCCATTTTTTAGGATGCTTATATCTAAAGTAGAAATGACATTATCTAAAGTGGATTTAGAGGTTGCTAGATATTATGTTGATACTCTTGGTAGTAAAGAAAATAAAGATTCTTTTGATGATATTTTTGAAGTAATATCTAAAGAATATAATCTTACAAAATCTTTAATACTTCAAATTACCGGCAAAAATATGCTCCTTGAATCTGATAGAGATCTAAAATCATCAGTAAGCTTAAGAAATAAGACGATTATCCCATTGGGATTTTTGCAGGTTTCACTTTTAAGAAGACTTAGAGATCAAACAAGACAACCTCCAATTAGCGAATTTCTTATTGAAAAAGATGAATCTAGAAGAGCTTATAGTAGAAGTGAGCTATTGAGAGGGGCACTTTTAACTATTAATGGTATAGCAGCAGGTATGAGAAATACAGGTTGATAATTGCAATATTTTCCTAAAAAGAAACTTGTTCTTCCAGAGGGTTATTTTGTTAATTCTTCTCAAGTCCCATCAGCTAAAGAAGTTAATAAACTTTTAGCGAACTGTGGTTGTGAGATATTTCCAATAAAACCTCTTTCTGAGGCTATTGAGAAAAGTAATTTCTTTTTTACCATTCAGAATGAATTTAAGAATCAATTATATGGCTTTGTAAGAGTTACATCTGACCGAGGATTGAATGCAAACTTATGGAATTTAAGTGCTGCATCAGGTAATAATCAGCAACTTTTTTATTCAATATTGCTTAAGGTGACTCTCGAGAAAATAAATAGAGAAATGCCTGGTTGCAGTATTTCTGTCCAGGCTCCAGTTTCTTCATTTAAAAGTTTAGAAGAAAGTGGATTTATATTAGATCCCAATGGGATAAGAGTAATGGGATATAAACTTTAAAAATCATTTTACGAGCATGGAGGGATTCGAACCCCCGACTCTCAGAACCGGAATCTGATGCTCTATCCAACTGAGCTACATGCCCTCTAATTTTTCAATTTCTTTAAGAAAAATTTAAATAATTTAAATTTAGCTAATTTAATTAATGAATGCACAAAAAAAATTTTTTTAAATAAATTAAAAATTAAAAATTTTCGGAACCATAAAAGTTTTGAAATTGACCTTAAAAAACAAAGAGCAATTGTTCTTGGCTGTAATGGTATTGGCAAGTCAAATTTACTTGAATCTGTTGAATTTTTAAGTCAATTGAAATCGAATAGAGCATTGAGTGATAAAGATTTAATAGAAAATGATAGTGATATGGCTGAAATCATGGGACAAATAAATTTTAAAGATGATTTAAAGTTAAATTTATTCCGAAAGGGTCCTAAAAGAGTTTATGTCAATGAATCTATCTTGAAAAGGCAGAGTGAAATAAAGAATTATATTCGGAGCGTATGTTTCTGTTCTAATGATATAGATGTTGTAAAAAGTGACCCTAGTTATAGAAGGACATGGATTGATAAAGTTGTATCTCAGCTTGAGCCAGTATATTTAGATTTAATAATTAGATTTAACCGACTTTTAAAACAAAGAAGCCATTTTTGGCGTTCAGAAAGCTTCCTTAATGACAAATCCTCAGCCATTATTGAAAGTTTTGATATTCAAATGTCAATAATTAGTACAAGAATTTTTAGGCGTAGAAGAAGGGCTTTATTAAAAATAAAACCATATGTTGAATATTGGCATAATCATTTAAGCAAATCTCGGGAGCAAATAAGTATAAATTATCTTTCTGGGATGCAAAATATAAGCCCAGAAGAAGAAGAAGAAGAATTTATTAGTAAGAAAATAGCAGAACAACTATTTAATCAACGTTCAATAGAAGCATTGACTGGAAAATGTAATTTTGGACCTCATCGTGATGATATTGAGTTTCTAATTAATAAAATTTCAGTTAGAAAATATGGTTCATCCGGTCAGCAAAGAACTTTTGTCTTGGCTTTAAAGATGGCTGAACTAGATTTGTTAACCAAAACACTAGAAGCCCCGCCAATACTTATATTGGATGATGTCTTGGCAGAATTAGATATAACTAGGCAAAATTTGTTATTAAATTCTGTTGGTAAAGATAGTCAATGTTTTATTAGTGCAACACACCTAGACAAATTCAATCAGTCTTTCTTAGGCTCTTCTCAAATGATTCATTTGTAGTTCTAAAAGTTACGATTTTTAGCTAATCTTAGATTTATATAAACTCATTTAATGGAAGTCCAAAAAAATAACCAAAGTTTCAATACGTTTAGTAATGAACAAAAATTAATTCATCAAAGTAAACATCTATTGTTGGAACTTTATAGATGTGATTACGAAAAATTAAATGATGAATCCTTTTTGCGTTGTATATTAAATAGAGCTGCCAAATTGGCAAAGGCAACTGTTCTTAATTTGATAAGTAATAAATTCGAGCCCCAAGGTGTTACAGCAATTGCGTTATTGGCTGAATCTCATATTTCAATACATACTTGGCCTGAATCTAATTATTCTGCCATCGATATATTTACGTGTGGTCAAAATATGTTGCCTGAACTTGCTAGTCAATATTTAATTAAAGCTTTGAATGCTAAAGAACATTCCTTACGTGTCATTGAGCGAAACCCTCCTTCGACAGTGCTGAAACAGATGCGAACGGTTGTTTAGATGAAATATTTATCTATTTAATTTACCGCTAATAAGTCCTTCAAGATCCAGGCTTGTGCAATTAAATCCTAAATTAGAAAAATACTCCACTAAATCATCAAAATTATATTTTTTAAAAAAATAACCTAGTTCATTTCGGGGGATTTCGATTCTTGCAGTTAAGCCTTGGCATCTTACTCTAACCTCTGATAGACCTCCTTTTTTTAGATATTCTTCAGCCCTTTCAACCATTTTTAGCCTCTCACTGGTTATTTCATGGCCATAAGGAAATCTTGATGATAAGCAAGGCTGAGCAGGCTTATCCCACCAAGGAAAACCTAACGCTCTTGATATATCTCTAATATCTTGTTTGGAGAACTTTAATTCTGCAAGGGGCGAGACGACTCCTGCTTTTTTTGCAGCTTCTATACCTGGCCTATAATCACTAAGATCATCCAGATTGACTCCATCTACAACATTTTTGTAATTAAACTTTTTAGATATGTATGTTGTATGTTTGTGAAGCTCTTTTTTGCATGCAAAGCACCTATCCTTTGGATTTTTACTGTATCTTGATTGGTCTAATTCTGATGTTTCAATTTCTATATGCTTCATACCAATCCATTTTGCTTGACTTCTTGCTTCTTCACGAAGTGTATTGGCTAATGCAGGGGAAATTCCTGTAATCGCAATTGCCTTGCTACCTAGTTGCTCGAATGCTAATGATGCTACTAATGTACTGTCAACTCCCCCAGAATAAGCAATACAAACACTATCAAGATTCTTTATGTATCTTCTAATTGTATAAAGCTTTTCACTTTGTTCATCAGAAAGAATTTCTAGTTGATTGAACATGCTATTTACTTTAAAATTCAAAGTACCTATGAATAGGTTGAATTTATTATTAAATTTTTAATAATATTCTTAACTATATCTTAGATTAAGTTCATTAACTTTGTTCAATTGACGAATAAAATTAGAAATAGAGGTATTGGTATTGTCACAGCCAGTGACAGTCAAGAAAGATCAAAAGGTCAACTACATATTTATGATGGTGAAGGTAAGGGTAAAAGTCAGGCTGCTTTGGGTGTTGTCCTTAGGACCATAGGATTAGGAATATGCGAAAACAGACAGTCGAGAGTCCTACTTCTGAGATTTTTGAAAGGTCCTGAGAGGTCATATGATGAGGATTCAGCAATAGAGGCATTGCAAAGAGGTTTTCCACATTTAATTGACCATGTAAGGACAGGAAGATCTGAATTCTTTAATGCTGATCAGGTGACAAAGTTTGATATAGGGGAGGCTGAGAGAGGTTGGAATATTGCTAAAGGAGCAATTGCTAGTTCTCTTTATTCTGTAGTAGTACTAGACGAGTTGAATCCAGTTCTTGATTTAGGAATGCTGGATACTCAGGAAGTAGTTGATTCTCTTCAAAATCGTCCTGACGGGTTAGAAATAATCATAACTGGAAGGGCAGCACCTGCCTCATTGGTACGAATATCGCAACTTCATTCAGAAATGAGACCACGTTTAATAGGAGATCTATCAAACAAATCCGGGCAAAAGAGATTTAATGGTGGAATTGAGATTTATACAGGTGAAGGGAAAGGGAAGTCCACGAGTGCGCTTGGCAAAGCACTTCAAGCTATAGGCAAAGGAATATCTCAAGATAAAAGTCATAGAGTTTTAATATTACAGTGGTTAAAAGGTGGGAATGGGTATACCGAAGATGCCGCTATTGAAGCTTTGAGAGAAAGTTACCCACACTTGGTAGATCATTTGCGCTCAGGTAGAGATGCGATTGTTTGGAGAGGTCAGCAACAACCAATTGATTATGTTGAGGCTGAAAGAGCATGGGAAATTGCTAAAGCTGCTATTTTGAGTGGTTTGTATAAAACAATTATTTTGGATGAATTGAACCCAACTGTTGATTTAGAGCTGCTACCTGTTGAATCAATACATCAGACGCTTTTAAAAAAACCAGCAGAAACAGAAGTTGTTATTACTGGGAGATGTAAAAATGAACCTTCATACTTTGAACTCGCTGATGTTTACTCTGAAATGGTCTGTCATAAGCATTATGCAAATGTTGGAGTTGATTTGAAAAGAGGTGTGGATTATTAAGTATTTTTTATTATATTAATTGGATAAAATTCTTTTTACCTTTTCAATACCACCCTCAATAGATCTTGATTGAATTTTGAATTGAGATAAGATTTTTGAAGCTTTTTCAGAACGTTTCCCTGATTTACATATGGTAAAAACTTCTTTAATTAAACTTTCTTTTTTAATAAACTCTAAGTCAAAATCTTGGTCCAAATGACTTAGGGGGATTGATATGGAACCCTCTATTCTAGAATCAGAAAATTCTTCATTTTCTCTAACATCAATTAGAAGAATTTTGTTAGGATTTGCTTTGTATAAGTTATGAAAATCAATAGCATTGATTCTCCTGATTTTATGATTTTTTTCAGAACAATAATCATCATCATCATAAAAATCTGCAAACTTAGAAAGATTATTAATTTGTTGATTTAAAATATCTCTTTTTAAATGCAATTTTTTCATACTCATATTCAAGAGATCAAAAACTAAAATTTTTCCATCCAGAGTTTCACCTTTTTTTAAAACTATTTTGATAATTTCATTTACTTGAAAAATTCCTATTAAACCTGTTGAAACTCCAACTACCCCATATTCTGTGCAACTAGGGACAGCCTTTTTTGAAGGTGATTCTGGAAGCAAGTCTCGCAAATTAGGACTCTTTTTATTAAGGTTAAAAACACTTACTTGCCCTTCAAAGCCTTGTACACTTCCAAAGACTAAAGGTTTATTAAGTATCAGGCATGAATCATTTATCAAATATCTAGTGGCAAAGTTATCTGAACAATCGCAAATAATATCAAATTCTCTAATTATTTCTAGGGCATTATTTGGATTAATTCTCTCTGCAAATGTTAATACTTCAGAATTAGGATTAAATTTTTTTATTCTTTCTCGGGCAGAATCAACTTTAAGATTGCCTATAGTTTTTGTTTCATGAATTATCTGTCTTTGGAGATTTGACTTCTCAACGTGATCATTATCTACTATGCCGATTTTCCCAATCCCAGTCGCCGCTAGATAAATTAATACTGCAGATCCTAGGCCTCCTGCTCCTATGCATAGTACTGAACTGTTTTTGAGTTTTAATTGCCCTTCGTTTCCTATCTCTTTGAGTGTTAAATGCTTTTGGTATCTTTCTTGTTCGTCTGCAGTTAATAAATTAAATTTGATATCTTTTGAAAATGTCATTTTTCATTTCGCAAATTAATCTTATGAAGGTATGATAATTACAATTAAAAATTTAATCTTTTGAAGAATCGCTATTTGTGTGATTTATTAATGTTTTTGTTAGAACAACTTAATAATGAAAATTATTCATAAATAAAATTTTCTTCAAAAATATATTCAATATTGAAATATATCAATACATCCAAAAAAATACAAAATGTGTCGGTTCGGAATCACACATGAAAAAAAGGTAGCAAATAGAAGAATTTTCCGTTATTGTCTGGTCAATATATTGAGATTACTGATTTCATGAGTGATAACACACCAGAGTCTAATCAAGACTCCGGCTCCGCTACAAGCTCAGAAACTAAAAGCTTTTCAGACAAGTACTCTGATGTAATGGGAAAAGTCAATGAGACCCTTGGTAAGGTTGATTGGACTCAAATGGGTAAGTATGGCAAAGCGGCAGGCATAATTGCTGTTGTCGTAATAGCTCAGATAATAATTAAAGTTATTATTGACACAATTAATTTTTTCCCAATTCTACCTGGATTACTAGAACTTCTTGGAGTAATTGTTGTTGGTCAATGGAGCTGGCAAAATCTTCGCACTAGTGAAAATCGTGAAGCTGTTTTAGATAAAGTACAAAATCTTAAAAAAACATATCTTGGTTAGTTATAGATTACATTTTAAGTATTGATTTAACGTAATCTTTTACTTGGTTAAAGTATGTACCTCCAAACATATTGGCGTGATTCAATATGTGGTAAAAATTATAAATTATAATTCTCTTTTCGAATCCTTCTCTTATGGGAAAAATTTTATGATACTCATCATAAAATTCTTTATCAAAACCTCCAAATAGTCTTGTCATAGCGATATCTACTTCATTATCTGCCCACCAAGATGCTGGGTCAAATATAACTCCTCTACCACTTTTATCTATTCCAACATTCCCTGACCACAAATCACCATGAATAAGAGTATTTATTGGTTTATGCTTCAGCAATTCTGATCTAATTTTTTCATTAACTTTATTTATGGTTTCTTTGTTTAAAAAATTTGATTTAAGAATTGATAATTGAGGTATTATTCGTAAGTTTAAAAAACAATCTACCCAATTATGTTCCCAGCCTTTCAACTGATCTGTTAATCCTATAAAACCTTCAATCGGATACCCAAAAATTTTTGGATTAGATTCTGTTGAATTTAAGTGCATTTCTCCTAAACCTTTACCAAGGTTTTTTTGATCAAAATTTTGCATATCTATCCATTCCATCAGAAGAATTTCTACATTTTTAAAATTTCTAAATGTAATAACTTCAGGAATAATTAAGTTTTTTTCGTTACTATAATCTCTCAAATTTTGTAGACAATATTTTTCAAATTCAAGAAAGTTTTTGTGCCTATCGTTTCTTTTGAGAAATAATTTTTTGTTTGCAAATTCTATTTTCCATGCACTATGAATATCACCCCCATGAACTTGTTCAATACTTTTTGGATAAGGTTCACCTAATTCATTACAAATTTCGCTAACTTCAAAAGGTGATAATTTTTGCATTGTAATGAGTAAGTCTGAAGTTGTTGTTGTGGGTGCTGGTATAGCAGGACTAACATCTGCAGCAATTTTATCAAAGCAAGGTTTATCTGTAACTTTAATAGAATCTCATTCGCAAGCAGGTGGATGTGCAGGCACTTTTAAAAGAAAGAATTATATTTTTGATGTTGGCGCAACTCAAGTTGCGGGTTTAGAGAAAGGAGGAATACATTCAAGAATTTTTAATTTTTTAGATATTCAATCTCCTGAAGCTACTATTTTAGACCCTGCTTGCATTGTGGATTTGAAAGATGGTCTAAAGCCAATATCTATTTGGTATGAAAAAAGTAAATGGATTGCTGAACAAGAAATGCAGTTTCCAGGAAGTAGTCGATTTTGGAATCTTTGTAACCGAATACATCAAAGCAATTGGTTATTTGCAAATAATAATCCAGTGCTGCCAATCAGTAACTTTTGGGATTTTTCTCAACTTCTTAAAGCACTAGTTCCGTCAAACCTCGTCACTGGGATCTTACTTAAATCTACTATCTTTGATTTATTGCGTATATGTGGATTATCTAAGAACGAGCGCTTGATAAAATTCTTAAATCTTCAACTTAAACTCTATTCCCAAGAGGATGTTTATAACACTGCAGCATTATATGGATCAACTGTTTTACAAATATGTCAACAACCACATGGTCTTTGGCATCTTAAAAAATCTATGCAGTCTTTAAGTGAAGCATTAGAAAGTTCATTAAAAAAAACTGGAGTTAATTTGATTTTTGGCCAAAAAGTCAATTCTATAAATTTTGATGATGTAAATATTCGTTGGAAATTATCTGCTAATTCGAAAAAAAATTCTTTTGTTTATGAAGCAAAAGATTTGATTTATACCGCGCCACCTCAATCTTTGCTGAAGCATTTGAAGGGACCACTTAATAGAAAACTAACTTATAAAAATCGACTTACTAATTTGCCTGATCCAAGTGGAGCAGTAGTTTTCTATTCCGCATTAAAAAAAGAACATATAAAAAAAATTTTTTCTAATCATTATCAATTTGTTTCGAATGAATTTGGTTCATTATTTGTTTCAATTAGCGAAGATGGTGATGGCAGAGCACCTATAGGAGAGGTTACTTTAATAGCAAGTATTTTTACTAAGACAAAAGATTGGTTTGATTTAGATAAACAAAATTATTTAAGGAGAAAAAAAGATTTCATGAAAAAAATATCACTTGAATTGGAAAGTCAATTTGATATTCTTCCTGAAAATTGGCTACATAGGGAATTAGCAACTCCATTGGGATTTGAAAAATGGACAAATAGACCAAATGGAATAGTTGGCGGACTTGGTCAAAATCCAGAGATTTTTGGTTTATTTGGATTATCAAGTAGGACTCCTTTTGAAGGTTTATGGATATGTGGAGATTCAATTTATCCAGGAGAGGGAACTGCAGGTGTGAGTCAGTCTGCCTTAATGGTTTCGAGGCAAATTTTAGCTTCCAAAGGAATAAAAAATTTTAATTTATAAATATTTTCCTGATTTCTTTTGCTTCAGTAAGTTTTTTAGCAAGTAACTCCCAATTTTTTTCTTTTATAAGAGATTCCAATAAATTTAGTTTATTTTTAAAAATATTAATTGCATTTAAAATATTCATCTGATTATTCATAGCTAATTCTAAGCCTAGTTGTTCATTACCGCCTCCAACTCTGGAAGTGTCTGAAAATCCTGTAGATGCCAATTTTTGTGCGAGGTCTGCTACGGATTGATTATTTTTTGTATGTGCAGCTTCAATTAGGGCAGAAGCTAAAAATATAGGCAAATGAGAAATTAGAGATACTGCTTTATCGTGCTCTTTTGGTGTGGCTTGACAAATTGCGCAATCCATCGACTTGATTAGTTCTGAAATAGTTTTAATTGCATTTAAATCACTATTTTCTGTAGGGGTAATAACCCACATTGCATTTTTAAAAAGACCTTCAAAACCCGAATCAACTCCTCTTTTTTCTGTACCTGCCATTGGATGAGATCCAATAAATTTAGGATGTAATTTTTCCCATTTATCGACAATTTGTTCTTTAACAGAGCCTACATCAGTTAAGAAAGATTCTTGTGGTATTGATGCTACTAATCGTTCAGATGGATTAATTAGATCCTTAATAGGCAATGCCAAAATTATGAGTTCACATTCTTTTAATAAGTTAAGATCACAGCTAATAAAATTGGCGAGCTTTTTTTCTTTAGCTTTTTTTTTATTAATTTCATTATTAGCTATACCATAAATTGTATGGTTCAGACTTTGGAGTTTTAATCCTAATGATCCTCCTATTAAACCTAATCCTACTATTCCAATTTTCATAAATTAATAAATTCGAGACTTTCTTATATTGATAACAATTTTTTGTATATTAGGTTCATAAAATTTTGCATATGTTTGAAATTAAATTAATTATAAATGCTTGAAATTTTAAGTCATCGTTATTTGAAAAACTTTTTGAGAGATCAAAGTATCAAATGGAAACATATATATTCTTTTGGGAGAATAATTTCAAAGTGTATTGAAAATGATTCTACATATTTAATTAATTCAGAAATTTTTTTTACTGATGAATGGCTACCTCCAATTTTAATTTCTCTTTTTTTAAAAGAAAAAGATTCAATTTTGGTTTTATCTAAACAAAAAATTCAATATATAAGGCAATTTCAGATTGATTTAATGAAGAATCTAGGTTTTAATTTCATTCTTAAAAATGATCAACTAATTTTTGCAAATCATCTTGTTCGCTTGATAACAATTCAAGATTTACTCAATGATCCCAATTTACTTAATCTGAAAAATCATCGAATAGTTTACTCTGGAATTGAGGGTATAAAACAAGATTTAAAAAATCATTTTAGAATTTCTTTACTAAAAAAGGATTGGACAAGAAATACTAAAGAATTTGAATTAATCAATCAAAAATTTATAAACGTATATGATTCTTTAAAGAAAAAGTTTTTCATGAGAAAAGTTTTAGGCAATAGTTTTATTAATTTAGATGAAAAAGAAATTAGTTTTTTGTCAAATTTTTTTTATGAGAATTCTTTTTTTTCTGAAAAATTTTTAAGTGTTAATAAAGCATTATCTCAAGGATGGGCATGCTGGGTAAAATTAAATGATACGAATTTAGAGTGGAATTTGTATTTGCAGCCAATCGATGAACTTTCTCAAATTAGGGAATTCTTTTCAAATAATAAATTTGTTTTTTTATCAGCATTGAGAAAAGATAATTTTTTTCAAAAGTATCTTAAAAAGCACAGTTTAGATATTGACTTGGTTATTAATTTTAAAAGTAATTTTGAAGAGAAAAAAATATCATTATATGTACCTCCTAGACAGTTGCTTCCTAATAATCCTCTTTTTATCAATTCAATCTTAGATAAATGTAAAAAGTTAATACTTTTTAGAAAGGGTTTAACTTTAGTTTTGACTGACGATATTGATTTAAAAACTAATCTTGCTACAGAATTAGCTTCTAAGTACGGTAAGAGGGTATTGCTAGAGACAATTCCCTCCGGTAAAAATGAAATTCTTTGCTCTAGTTTTGACTGGTGGATTATGAATTCTAATTTAATTCAAATTCCAGAACAAATTATCATTCCTCTACTTCCGATTCCTAATATGACAGAACCTATTAATGCAATTACAGTTTCTCACAAAAACAAGCTTTCTCAAGATTGGTTTAGAGATTTCTTTCTTCCTCAAGCCAGAATAAAACTCGAAAGATCTATTTCTCCTTTAAGAAGGAACTCAGGTAAGTTAATAATTTTAGATGGAAGAGCAAATAAAAGAAACTGGGGAAGATTACTTTTGCAAAACATTCAACCCTCAAAACAAATTAACTATATGCTACCTTTTGATTAGGTTATGATTTTGTAAATAACTTAATAAATATGGGAGAAGCAAAAAGACGTAAAACACTTGGTTTACCTCCAAAAAAAAATAACACTAAAACTAAATTTGATGATTCTCCAAGATTGTTTGAATGGCTTCCTTTAACCATTAATCAAAGAGATCAACTAATTAAATTAAGTATTAAGGCTAGTTGGTTTGGAATCGGAGGGTTAGTAATCTTATGGATTGTTGTTAGATTTATAGGTCCTGCTGCTGGATGGTGGACTTTGGCTGATACTTTGTAAATTCTAAGCTACTGTTTTTATATCATTAACAGCGATTGTATTAGCAGGATTGCTATTTAATGCTTTCATTGAATTAGAACTGACTTCAGTACCTTCTGTTAATTTTTCTTTAACCATGGATTCTACTTTATTCCTGATTTCTAAGTTTTGATCAAGCCAAATAATTGTATTATCTCTTCCTTGTCCAATATTTTCTCCTTCATAACTATACCAAGCACCTCTCCTTATTATGATATTAGTCTCTTCTGCTAAATCTAATAAACATCCTGTTGTACTAATACCTTTTCCGAAGAGAATATCAAACTCAGCAATTCTAAATGGTGGTGCAACTTTGTTTTTTGCTACTTTCACTTTTGCTCTTATACCATATTCTTCAGTACCTCTTTTAAGAGTTTGAATTCTTCTGATATCAAGTCTCACTGAGGCATAAAATTTTAATGCATTACCTCCTGTGGTTGTCTCTGGATTGCCGTATGTAACGCCAATTTTTAGTCGTAATTGATTTAGGAATATTACCGTACATCCAGATTTACCGATATTACCTGTTATTTTCCTCATTGCTTGGCTCATTAGCCTTGCTTGACTTCCAATTACGTGATCTCCCATCTCTCCCTCTATCTCGGCTCTTGGTGTTAGTGCTGCGACCGAGTCAACAACTACAAGATCTACTGCACTCGATCTTATAAGTTGGTCAACTATCTCTAGAGCCATTTCTCCAGTATCTGGTTGTGAAACTAACAAATTTTCAACATCAACTCCTAAAGAAGCTGCATAAACTGGATCCAGTGCATGCTCAGCATCTACAAATGCAGCTACTCCTCCATTTTTTTGGACTTCCGCAATCGCGTGAAGCGTTAAGGTAGTTTTTCCTGAACTTTCTGGTCCGTAAACTTCTACTACTCTTCCTTTGGGATAGCCTCCTCCTAATGCTAAATCTAAGGTAAGCGCTCCAGTAGATATTGTTTCTACTTTCATTCTTGAGGCGTCACCAAGTCTCATTATTGATCCTCTTCCGAAATTTCTTTCTATTTGACCTAAGACGAGACTTAATGCTTTGTCTTTTTCTTTTGATTCAGTTTTTTTCTGTTCTTCAAGGCTCATTGTTTGATTTATCGGTTAAAGTGCTTGTAATTATTCTAAATTTGGATTTTTTTATTTAAACCAAACTTCATAAATACAAATTATAGTACATCCGTACTCTAGCTAATGTTCTTTAAATTGCAACTAAATGCCTCTAGGTTATCTAACTTTAATAATTTGATTTCATTACTTAAATTATATCTATCTGACTCTTTTAAATACCCCCAATCAGCTAGGAAACATGGAATATGAGAAGTTGCTGAATTTTGTTTAATATCAATCAGTGTTTTTTTTCTATCTTCTATAAAACCTAATATTTCATACGTTTGTGTGAGCTTTTCAGCTATTTTGGTTTTTGTTCCGGATTCATAACCAAAAATTAATTCTGGAAAAATATCTAATTGTTTAAGAATTTTTTCTGCAAATATTCCACCTTTTGTTGTTATAACTCCGGTTTTTATTTCTCTTCTCCTTAATTCTTTCATAAAATTTATAACTTCAAAAAATGGATTATGTAAATTTACCCACGATTTAAAATCTTTATCAATTTGGTACTTGCGAGCCTTATCTAATATGTTTTGTAAATCTTCAGCAATCCAGGAATTGTCTTTTAAAATCCTCTGGCAATTTTGATGATAATTATTAATGAAATCATCTTTATTATGATTTTTTAATGGATTTTCTGTTTTTATAATTTCGTGAACAATTAGAATCATTTCCCAGCCATATTTAACCCAAGGCCTAATTTCTATGAAAGAATTAGGTACTTTTTTATAAAGTTTTTGATCAAGAGAGATGAATGGTGAATTTAAATATTTTTCACAGGCGAGTAAGGAACTATTCCAATATTCGTTCATTCCATCGACAACTACTCCATCAAAATCAAATAAAAATATTTCTTGAGAAGACACTAATTGAATAGTAAAACTGGGCCGCTAGGATTCGAACCTAGGAATGTCGAGACCAAAACCCGATGCCTTACCACTTGGCGACGGCCCATTGATTTTCTATTTTAATACACGAAAAGATTTTTTTCTATCAAAAAAATACAAAGTATTTATATATTAGCTCGATTTCCATGGCTCTAGAAATTTCTTAGCTTTTTTGATCGCTATAGCCATTATTTCAGGATAATCATAGATTCTTTTGTTATTTTTTTGAGCAAATTCAATAAGTGGCTGCATAATTTTTCTTGCAGCACTTCCAAATGCTATTCCGTCTGGAAGATTGTTTGACTTCAAAAATTCATGAGTTTTTGCATTTGTTCCTCCTGCCAATTGAATTAATCCTGGTGGCAGATCTGAACCGATTTTTTCAAACAACTTAACTGCTGCTCTGCTTGTTGCAGGAGCAAGATCACCAGACATTGGCCTTCCATCTAGCTGCCAAATGAGGGGAATATTGAGCTCATTAAGAATTTCGTATCTTTCCCAAAGAGCTTTCAATAGATCTTCGGGTTCTCGTGATTTTTTGAAAGATTGATTTAATCCACAACTTACAGAGATCTTGTCGAATTTCATTCCAGAATTTTTAAGGATACTGACAACTTTCGTAAAAGAATCTAGGCGATTGATTTCTGTATGAATTTCTACTGCATCAGGCTTTATTTTTTGAAGTGTGTATGCTAAATCATCTTTTGACAAATTATATTCATATTCACTAATTAGATTCAAGGGACAGCTATTTAAGCATCTTCCACATCCATAACATTTACTCTTTGTGATCCCAGAATGATCAATTGCAAAGGTTGGGCAGACTTTTTCGCACGGTCTTGGACAATTAGGGGGACATTTTAATGGATCAAATATTGCTTTACGAAAGTGGATATCATTACCGTCACTGATGCTTATCATTAATCCAGGGAAGTTATTAAAGACTTTTTTTGCCCACTGGATTCCTTTTTTTGCTGCATGAACTATAGATTCTTCTGCGGCAACATCTATATAGTCAACACCGGCAGCAGTATAAATTGCACATAAATCCTCTATGGCAACAATATCTTCATTACTGGCACCACAAATTAACTTAATCCATTTATCGTTTTTATTCTTGATTTTAATCAAACAATTTAACTTTCAAATTCATCCAAAATATAATTACTTAATGGCTTCCATTCAAGTTTTCTTGAACCCCCCATTTCAACAACAATTGTTAGTTTGTTATCTTTAGTGCAAATCTCTATTAAGCTCTCTAATTCAGATTGAGATAATACTTGACCTTCTAACAACCAAAGTAATTTATTTTTTTCATTTTCATTAAATAATTCAGAAGCTTGAGGAATTACTTGTTGAACTTCCCCGAGCGCTCCGTTTCTTCCTACACTTTGATGACCAAGATGAGGTGGTCTAACGCCATGCAATTTGAGCAAGAATACTTCTGGATCTCCAAGCCCTCTTGCTGATGTTATGTAAGTTTTAAAGCCCTTGGCTCTCATTCTCCTCAAAAGACGAGTTTCATAACCACCTTCAAGAGGGGCAAATATTGCAAGACATTTGTTAGTTTTTAAATCGTTATGAAATTTTTTCCCTGTGAGAAGTAATGGCATAAAAATTTCCTTTATTTCTATATTATTTTATTTTATGGTACTTGATGATGTACAATTGTAACTTAGTGAATTTTTAAGCTCGCAAGCTAGCCGAGCCTCTACAAAATTTCACATTTTTTAGCGTTTCGTTAAAAAATTCAGGTGGGTTTATCTCAAGAGAAACTATCTTAGTTTTAGAAAAGTCTCAACCTTACTAATTGTTTTTTTATTCAAATAAATCTCAATCACTGAAGATTTAATTAATTTAAAAATCATTAATAGCTAGCCTAATTTAGTCTTATGTCTATCGGAATTTTAGGAAAGAAATTGGGCATGTCCCAACTTTTCGACGACAAAGGTAATGCCGTACCAGTTACTCTTATTGAAGCTGGTCCCTGCCGTGTCACGCAATTAAAAACTACAGCTTTGGATGGTTATACTGCCGTTCAGTTAGGTTATGGCTTGTCTAAAGATAAGCATATAAGCAAACCTGAAAAGGGACATTTGTTGAAATCAGGTACAGAACTTTTAAAGCACTTGAAAGAATATAGGGTTGAGGAAACTTCACCCTATGAAATAGGAAATCAAATAACTGTAAAAAACTTTGAGGTTGGTCAAAAAGTTGATATCAGTGGCAAATCTATGGGTAGAGGTTTTGCTGGTTACCAGAAAAGACATGGTTTTAGCAGAGGTCCTATGAGTCATGGTTCAAAAAATCACAGGGCTCCCGGATCTACAGGAGCAGGAACAACTCCAGGAAGAATTTATCCAGGGAAAAGAATGGCAGGAAGATATGGAGGAAAACTGATAACTACGAAAGGTCTGTTAGTTCTAAAAATTGATGATCAGAAAAATTTGCTTGTAGTGAAAGGTTCTGTCCCAGGTAAACCTGGTTCAATTGTCAACATTAAGCCAAATAATGTTGTGGGCAAAAAAGGAGGTGAAAAATCATGACAACACTCGAAACTCTCAAGTGGGACGGCAAAAAATCAGGAAAAGTTAATCTTGATTTAGCAGTTGCTAAAGAAACCTCTTCAGCAGACTTAATTCATAGAGCAGTTCTTAGGCAGCTTGCAAATAAAAGACAAGGGACAGCATCAACTTTGACAAGATCTGAAGTACGTGGCGGCGGCAGAAAGCCATACAAACAGAAAGGTACAGGAAGAGCTCGTCAAGGTTCAATAAGGACACCTTTAAGACCAGGTGGCGGAATTATTTTTGGACCGAAGCCACGTTCTTATAATCTTGATATGAATCGCAAGGAACGAAGATTAGCTCTTAGAACAGCACTTATGTCCAGAGTATCTGATATGAAGGCTGTTGAAGATTTTGGATCTACTCTAAAGCAGCCTAAAACAAGCGATATCATAAATGGCCTTGCTCGATTAGGTATACAAAAAACTGAAAAAGTTTTGGTTATTCTTGATAATCCGTCCGATGTCATAAAAAAATCCATCAACAATATTGAAAAAGTAAAATTAATTGCCGCCGATCAATTAAATGTATTTGATATTCTCAATGCTAATAAATTGGTAATAGGTCAATCTGCAGTAAATAAAATTCAGGAGGTTTATGCATCATGAGTAAGTTATTCGATTCTCGTTTAGCCGATGTAATAAGAAAGCCAGTTATTACTGAGAAAGCTACAAACGCGCTAGATCTTAACCAATATACTTTTGAAGTAGATCATAGAGCGGCAAAGCCACAAATAAAGGCAGCTATTGAAGCCTTATTCAGTGTTAAAGTTATAGGAGTTAACACTATGAATCCTCCTAGGAGAACAAGAAGAGTCGGAAAATTTTCCGGTAGACGTTCTCAGGTCAAGAAGGCAATTGTACGTCTTGCAGAAGGAGACAAAATCCAACTTTTCCCAGAATCCTAAGGAGTTTTAATCATGGCAATTCGTAAATTTAAACCTTATACACCTGGCACTAGACAGAGAGTAGTTACAGATTTCAGTGAAATAACAAGTTCAAAACGTGAGAAATCACTTGTAGTTTCAAAACACAGAGTTAAAGGAAGGAATAATCGTGGAGTTATTACTTGTCGTCATCGTGGAGGTGGACATAAAAGGCAATATAGATTAGTCGATTTCAGAAGAGATAAAAGAAATATTAATGCTAAAGTTGCAGCTATACACTACGATCCGCATAGAAATGCAAGGCTTGCGCTTTTATTTTATGAAGATGGAGAGAAAAGATACATTATCGCTCCAGCAGGTGTAAAAGTTGGACAGATTGTTATATCTGGAGAAAGTGTTCCAATTGAAGATGGAAATGCAATGCCACTTTCTGTTATGCCGTTAGGATCTAGTGTTCATTGTGTTGAGTTATATGCAGGAAGAGGTGCTCAGATGGTTAGATCTGCCGGAGCTAGTGCACAAGTTATGGCAAAAGAGGGAGATTATGTTGCTTTAAAACTCCCATCTACTGAAGTTAGACTTGTTAGAAAAGAATGCTACGCAACTCTTGGAGAAGTTGGTAACTCAGAAATAAGGAATACTAGCCTAGGTAAAGCAGGAAGAAGAAGATGGCTTGGAAGAAGGCCACAAGTAAGAGGTAGCGTGATGAACCCATGTGATCATCCACATGGAGGAGGAGAGGGAAAAGCACCAATTGGTAGAGCAGGCCCAGTTACTCCATGGGGTAAACCAGCTCTTGGGTTAAAGACACGTAAAAAGAACAAGCCAAGTAATAAATTAGTTGTTCGAAGACGTCGTCGTGTTTCTAAGAGGAGTAGAGGAGGAAGAGACTCTTGATTACTTCATTTATTATTCCAATTTCTATTACATAATCATGGGACGTTCACTAAAAAAAGGACCTTTTATAGCAGATAGCCTGCTTAAAAAGGTAGAAAAACAAAATACTGATAATGACAAGTCTGTTATCAAAACTTGGTCGAGATCCTCTACTATTTTACCTGTAATGATTGGTCACACAATCGCTGTACATAATGGCAAGAGCCACATTCCAGTATTTATTACTGAACAAATGATTGGTCATAAACTCGGTGAATTTGCTCCTACACGGACTTACCGAGGTCACATAAGAGATAAGAAAGGAGCAAAATCATGACAAAAACACCTGAAATAACAAAAACAGCCATTGCTCATGGGAACTATATTCGAGGATCAGCCTCTAAAGTAAGAAGAGTTTTGGATCAGATAAGGGGTAGGTCTTACAGAGATGCATTGATTATGTTGGAATTTATGCCTTACAGATCTACTGATCCCATTACTAAAGTTTTAAGATCTGCGGTTGCTAATGCAGAGCATAATCTTGGTATGGATCCATCTACCCTAGTGATTTCATCTGCATGGGCTAATAATGGTCCTGTAATGAAAAGGTATAGGCCCAGAGCTCAAGGTCGAGCTTTTTCAATTAAAAAACAGACTTGCCATATTAGTATTTCTGTTGAATCTGCTCCTACTCAAACTAATGCGGAGGTACAAAACTAATGGGACAAAAAATACATCCTTCAGGACTAAGACTAGGAATTACACAAGAACATCGCTCCAAATGGTTTGCTACTTCAAAGACGTATCCAATTCTTCTCCAAGAAGATTTTAAAATTCGCAATTTCATACAGAAAAAATATGGTGCAGCGGGAATTAGCGATGTATTAATTGCTAGAAAAGCTGATCAATTGGAACTTGAATTAAAAACAGCAAGACCAGGGGTGATAGTTGGAAGACAAGGAAGTGGGATTGAAGAATTAAGATCTGGAATTCAAAAAACTATAGGGGATAGGACAAGGCAAGTTAGAATAAATGTAGTAGAAGTTGAGAGAGTTGATGCAGATGCTTTTTTACTTGCAGAATATATTGCCCAACAACTTGAAAAAAGAGTTGCATTTAGAAGAACTATAAGAATGGCCCTGCAAAGGGCCCAAAGGGCCGGAGTTCTTGGTCTTAAAATTCAAGTAGGTGGAAGGTTAAATGGCGCTGAAATAGCTAGAACTGAATGGACCAGAGAAGGTAGAGTACCTTTGCATACTTTGAGAGCTGAGATTGACTATGCAACACGTGAAGCTAATACAACTTACGGTGTTCTAGGCATCAAAGTTTGGGTTTTCAAAGGTGAAGTTCTTCCTAAAGAAGAACAAACTATCCCTGTGGGTGCAAGCCCAAAAAGGAAAGCTAGTAGAAGACCTCAGCAATTTGAGGATCGTTCAAAAGAGAATTCATAGGAGGTATAAAAATGCTTAGTCCAAAACGCACTAAATTTCGTAAACAACATAGAGGCAGAATGAGGGGAGTTGCCTCAAAAGGTAATACTATTGCTTTCGGTCAATTTGCTCTCCAAGCTCAAGACTGTGGTTGGGTAACTGCACGTCAGATTGAGGCAAGTAGACGAGCTATGACAAGATATATAAAACGTGGAGGTCAAATCTGGATAAGAATTTTTCCTGATAAACCTGTAACCATGAGACCTGCCGAAACTAGAATGGGTTCTGGTAAGGGTAATCCAGAGTTTTGGGTTGCAGTTGTAAAACCAGGCAGAATACTTTTTGAAATGGGTGGTGATGATATCACTGAGGAAATTGCAAAGGAAGCTATGCGTCTTGCGCAATACAAACTTCCTGTAAAAACAAAATTTATATCCATTGATAAAAATCAAGAAGAAGCAAAAAATAGTAAAAAATCTCAAGAGGAGGTTAAACAATGAAAAACTCAGAGTCTCTTAAAGAATTTAAAAAATTAAATTCTGATCAAATTTCTGAAAAGATTGACCAATTACGAAAAGATCTCTTTGATTTGAGATTCAAGCAAGCTACGAGACAGCTCAATGAAACTCATAAATTTAAAATCATCAAGAAACAAGTTGCGCAATTACTAACTCTCAGTAAAAGTCAATCTGCTTCTAAAACTACTTCTGATTAATTATTTTAGTTATGGCACTTAAAGAAAGAATTGGTACTGTTGTCAGCGACAAAATGGACAAAACAGTTGTTGTTGCTGTTATTAACAGATATCCACATCCCACTTATAAAAAAATTGTAAGTAGAACTACTCGATACAAGGCGCATGACCCCGAAAATTCATGTGTTTTAGGTGATAGAGTTAAAATTAGAGAAACCAGACCTCTGAGCGCTCATAAAAGATGGGCAATAGAAGAGATCCTTAATAAAACAACTGAGGCAAAGGAGGTAAAAAAATGATTCAACAAGAAACATATTTAACAGTTGCTGATAACAGCGGTGCAAAAAGACTTCAATGTATTAGGGTCTTAGGTTCTAATAGAAGATACGCTCATGTCGGAGATGTAATAGTAGCAACTGTTAAAGATGCTCTTCCTAATATGGGAGTTAAGAAATCTGAGGTTGTTAAAGCTGTCATTGTTAGAACAAAAGCAACATTAAGAAGAAATACTGGTAATTCAATCAGATTTGATGATAATGCTGCCGTTTTGATAAATGAGGATAAGAATCCAAAAGGTACTAGAGTTTTTGGTCCTGTGGCTAGAGAACTGCGGGATAAAAATTATACTAAGATTGTTTCTCTTGCTCCGGAGGTAATTTAAATGCTGGATTCATTAAAACAAAAAAAGAATTTCCAAAAAATTAAAATGAGAATCAAAACTGGAGATTTAGTAAAAGTAATTAACGGAAAGGAAAAAGGCAAAACTGGCGAAGTTTTAAAAACAATCCCTCTTGAAAATAGAGTAATAGTTAAGGGAATTAACCTTAGGACAAAACATGTAAAACCAACACAGGAAGGAGAAAGTGGAAGAATACTTACAGAAGAAGCATCTTTACATGCATCAAATGTAATGTTTTTTTCGAAGGATAAAAATCTTACAAGTAAGATTGAGTACTTTATTGATAAAGAGGGGGTTAAGAAAAGAAGATTGAAGAAAACTGGTGAAGTAATTGATTAATTTTTCATCAGAAACCAGATTTCAACTTTTTCTAATTTATCAATTCTGACAAAGACCAGAATTAACAAAAAATTATGACTCTAAAAAATCGCTACAAAGAATCAATAAGACCAAAACTTTTAAAGGACCTTGGTCTTAAAAATATTCATCAAGTACCTAAAGTTGTCAAAGTCAACGTTAACAGAGGTCTTGGTGAGGCAGCTTCAAATTCGAAAGCTCTAGAAGCCTCTTTAAACGAAATGGCAACAATTACAGGACAAAAGGCCCTCGTCACTAGGGCTAAAAAAGCTATCGCGGGTTTTAAAATTCGTGAGGGCATGCCGATAGGTTGTACTGTTACTTTGAGAGGAGATAGGATGTATTCCTTTTTGGAGAGATTTATAAATCTTGCTTTACCAAGAATAAGAGACTTCAGAGGAGTTAATCCAAAAAGTTTCGATGGGAGAGGGAATTATACCGTTGGAGTGAAAGAACAATTGATTTTTCCTGAAATCTCTTTTGATAAAATAGATTCAATAAGAGGTATGGATATAACTATTGTCACTAGTGCAAAATCAGATCAAGAAGGTAAAGCTCTTTTGCAGGAGTTAGGAATGCCTTTTAGTAAGAATTAAATTAAAACTATGTCAAATCACGATCCTATTTCAGATATGCTTACTCGAATTAGAAATGCGAGTCAAAAAAAGCATACAACCACAACAATCCCAGGTTCAAAAATGTCCTTAAGTATCGCCAAAGTGCTTCAAAAGGAGGGATTTATTTCTGATATTAATGAGGAAGGTGAAGGTTATAAATCACAAATAATACTCGGCCTCAAATATAGTGGTAAAAACAAATTTCCTACTATCCGATCTATGCAAAGAGTTAGTAAACCTGGTTTGAGAGTATACAAAAATACTAGAGGTTTACCAAAAGTTCTTGGAGGTCTTGGAGTTGCCATAATTTCAACTTCTAAAGGCGTTATGAGTGATCGTGATGCTAGAAAGCAAGGCATTGGCGGCGAAGTCCTCTGCTATGTTTATTAAGGAGAATTAATTATGTCAAGAATCGGAAAAACACCAGTACTTATTCCAGAGAAAGTTACAGTTGATTTTGATGGATTAACAGTTACAGTGAAAGGCCCAAAGGGTGAATTAAAACGTCTCATGCCTGAGGGAGTTAGTTTTGATAAGAAAGATAATACTGTTGTCGTAAGTCCTACTACAACCAAAATATATTCAAAGCAGAGACATGGTTTATGTAGAGCCTTAATTGCGAATATGGTTGAAGGGGTTACTCAAGGTTTTTCAAAGAAACTAGAAATTGTTGGAGTTGGGTCGAGAGCGCAAGTAAAAGGTAAAAATCTAGTTGTAAGTGCAGGATATAGTCATCCTGTAGAAATGATCCCCCCTGATGGTATAACATACAAGGTTGAGAGTAATACAAACGTTACTGTATCTGGAATTGATAAGGAAATTGTTGGCAATGAGGCAGCAAAAATCAGATCAATTAGACCTCCAGAACCATATAAAGGTAAAGGAATTAAATACCATGATGAGAGAATTCTCAGAAAAGCTGGTAAATCTGGCAAAAAATAATTCCAATTAAAAAAAATGACCAAACTTTCCAGGAAATTACAAACCCAAAAAAGACATAGAAGATTAAGGAGATTCTTAATTGGAGATGCAACGCGTCCAAGATTGTCTGTTTTTCGCTCTAATAACCATATTTATGCCCAGGTTATAGATGATAGTGCTCAAACAACCATTTGCTCAGCTTCAACTGTTGATAAGGAACTAAGAGAAAAATCTGATAAATTACCTTCTGATTGTAATTCTTCTTCCATTGTTGGGAAATTATTAGCAAAGAGAGCGATAAAAAAAGGTATTAAGCAAGTAATTTTCGACCGTGGAGGTAATTTATATCACGGCAGAGTAAAGGCACTTGCAGATGCTGCTCGTGAAGCTGGCCTAGAATTCTAATTTATTTTTACTATGACTGACACTCCAACAAAACAAGAAATTCAATCCAAGAACGATAACGTTCCTGGAGCTATGCCTGTTGAACAAAAAAAGAATAATCGTAATGATCGAAAAAGAAATAAAAGAGGTGACTCAAAAAATCTTGAGAGAGATTCTGACTGGCAAGAAAGAGTTGTTCAAATTCGACGAGTTTCTAAAACTGTTAAGGGTGGGAAAAAAATGAGTTTTAGAGCAATAGTTGTTGTAGGTAATGAGAAGGGTCAAGTTGGAGTTGGAGTCGGTAAAGCAGGAGATGTAATTGGTGCGGTGAGAAAGGGAGTTTCAGATGGGAAAAAGAATCTTGTTAGGGTTCCTTTAACTCCAAATAACTCAATACCAACTTTATCTAAAGGTAGAGACGGTGCTGCTAATGTACTTATTAGGCCAGCTGCACCAGGTACAGGAGTAATTGCTGGTGGTTCAATTAGAACAGTTTTAGAATTAGCGGGCATAAAAAATGTCTTAGCTAAAAGATTAGGTAGTAAAACACCTTTGAATAATGCAAGAGCTGCCATGGTAGCTCTTTCACAATTAAGAACACACAAATCTGCCTCAAGGGAGAGAGGAATCTCACTTGAACAGCTCTATTCTTGAAAATTATGACTTCAACATTAAATACACTTAAATCAAACTCTGGCTCTAGAAAGAAAAAGTTAAGAAAAGGTAGAGGTATTGCTGCGGGTCAAGGTGCTTCATGTGGTTTTGGAATGAGAGGTCAAAAGTCACGTTCTGGGAGACCTACACGTCCAGGTTTCGAAGGTGGGCAAATGCCTTTATATAGAAGAGTTCCAAAATTAAAGCACTTTGAAATAATTAATCAAAAGAATTTTTCTATTATAAATTTAAATAAATTAAATGATTTCAAAGATAACGATACTGTTAATTTAGATTCACTAGTCAAAAAAGGATTGATCTTTAAGCCAAAATTTCCTTTAAAAATTCTTGGTAACGGAAAGGTTAATGTAAAATTGACAGTCCAAGCTCATGCATTCACGAAAGCTGCAAAACAAAAAATTGAGGACGCAGGTGGGTCTTGCGAGCTTATCGGTAAAAAATAAATTTACTAAAAAATTTAGGTAAGTTCAAAATGTTTGTTAACAAAAGTAGAAATCCTAGCGCTTCTGAAATACTTTCCCAATTATTTTTAAATAAAGAGCTTAGAAGCAGAGTTTTAACAACTTTAGGTCTTCTTCTTTTAGTAAGACTTGGTATATATATCCCAATGCCAGGTATCGATAGAGTTGCTTTTAAAAGTTTTATCGATCAAGGGGGGCAATTAATAGGTTTTTTAGATATTTTTACTGGCGGAGGAATTTCTACCCTAGGAATATTTGCATTAGGCATACTCCCCTTTATCAATGCATCAATTATTATTCAGCTTCTAACTGCTTCATTGCCTGTTCTTGAAGATTTACAAAAAAATGAGGGAGAAGCGGGTAGAAGAAAAATTGCTCAAATAACTAGATATGTTTCTTTAGGCTGGGGTTTTTTACAGAGTATTATTTTCTCATTAATTCTTAAACAATATGCAATTCAGGGGATAAGTGAAACCACATTTGTGTTGCAAACCTCCATAGCATTAGTAACTGGATCAATGTTGGTGATGTGGTTCAGTGAAATTATTACAGAGAAAGGAATAGGACAAGGCGCTTCACTGGTAATTTTTTTGAATATTGTCTCGACTTTGCCAAAGGCTTTAAGCTCAACTATTGAAAAAGCTCAAACTGGTGATCGAGGAGATGTTTTAGGTATAGCAGTTTTACTTGGAGTGTTTTTGTTAACAATTATTGGAATAATTTTTGTCCAAGAAGGAGCGAGACGTATACCTATTGTTAGTGCAAAAAGACAAATAGGAAATTCAACATTGCTTCCTACGAGGCAAAGTTATCTACCCTTGAAATTAAATGCAGGAGGAGTAATGCCAATTATATTTGCATCTGCTTTAATTTTTTTACCTATAACCATTGCGAACATTACGGGCAATCCAGTCTTAATTAAATTGGCTAGTAGTTTAAATCCCGGATCTTCAAATCCATGGCCGTATGCTCTTACTTTTTTTTCATTGATTTTAGGATTCTCCTATTTTTATGCATCTCTTACAATTAATCCAGTTGATGTAGCGTCAAATTTAAAAAAAGGAGGAGTGGCAATCCCAGGAGTTAGGCCAGGAACTAATACAGCGAAATACCTATCAGGTATACAAAATAGGTTGACATTATTAGGAGGATTATTTCTTGGTTCGGTTGCTATAATCCCAGCCGCAGTAGAAAGAGCAACAAATGTTCAGACTTTTCAAGGCTTAGGAGCAACTTCATTGCTTATTCTTGTAGGAGTGGCTATTGATACCTCTAAGCAAATTCAAACTTATGTTATTTCTCAAAGGTATGAGGGACTAATTAACAATTAATGAAAAAACATATATTATTTTTAGGTGCGCCAGGAGCGGGAAAAGGGACTCAGGCGGAATTACTAAGTCAATCCAATTCTTATTTGCACCTTTCTACAGGTGAATTATTAAGAAAAGAAATTGAAATGGATACTTCTCTTGGTAAACAGGTAAAGGATATTATTAACAAAGGAAAACTGGTTAGCGATGACCTTGTTTTGAAAATAGTAAGACAAAATCTAGATAATAATAACAAAGGTTGGATTCTAGATGGCTATCCAAGAAATTTATCTCAAGCAAATTCATTGAACCAGGTTTTAATTGAATTAAATCAACCTTTAGAAATAGTTTTCTACTTGGATATTCCAGAAGAAGTTTTAATAAAGCGTTTGCTTCTAAGAGGAAGAAAAGATGATACTGAAGAGACTATTAGAACAAGATTTGATATTTATAAAAAAACTACAGAACCATTGATTAAATATTTCAAAGATCTTTCATTGCTAGAGTATATTGACGCTGATAGAGATTTTAAAACTATTTCCTCTGAAATTAAACAAAAAATGGCTTGATGATGATGTAGAATAAAGAACTAGCGTTTTATTTGCAAACCCCCATGAAGGTCAGATCTTCAGTCAAAAAAATTAGTCCTGACGATCAGATCGTGAGGAGAAGAGGTAAAATCTTTGTTATCAACAAGAAAAGACCTCGCAATAAACAGCGTCAGGGTTAAATTACAACCCATTAAATAAACTTTTACTTACTCAAAACAAGTGGCTAGGATTGCAGGAATTGACATACCTCGCGAAAAGCGAGTTGAAATTGCTCTTACGTACGTTTATGGAATTGGTTTAACAAGATCAAAGCTAATTCTTGAAAATACGGGTGTTAACCCAGACACTCGTGTCAAAGATCTTTCTGATTCTGATGTGCAAAAACTTAGAGGTGCTACAGAGGATTTCACTTTAGAAGGAGATTTGAGAAGAAAAGAGGGAATGGCCCTAAAACGCTTACAAGATATCGGTTGTGTGAGAGGAAGGAGGCACAGAATGAGCCTTCCGGTTAGAGGCCAAAGGACTAGAACTAATGCAAGAACAAGAAGGGGTTCAAGGAAAACAGTTGCTGGAAGAAAAAAATAATTAATTAGTTTTACTCACTATTTCCAGTATTAAATTTATTCATCATGGCAGCTACAGTAAAAAAAACAGGTTCGAAGAAATCTAAGCGTAATATACCGAATGGTGTAGTGCACATTCAAAGTACATTCAATAATACTATTGTCTCAATTACCGATAATTCCGGACAGGTAATTTCTTGGTCTTCCGCAGGCGCAAGTGGATTTAAAGGCGCTCGTAAGGGTACACCCTTTGCAGCTCAAACAGCAGCTGAAGCTGCAGCTAGGAGAGCACTTGATCAAGGAATGAGACAAATAGAAGTTTTAGTAAGAGGGCCAGGCTCAGGTAGGGAAACGGCCATAAGAGCTTTACAAGTGGCCGGATTAGAAATAACTCTAATAAGAGATGTAACTCCATTACCTCATAATGGATGTAGAAGACCTAAACGAAGACGCGTTTAGTTCTTAACCATTCTCCAAACCCCCAAAAAAACTTTTAACCTTTATTTTTTTCCGTGTTGCAATACCAGATTGACAGAATCGACCATCAAATAGCAGATGATCGCTCCCAAACAGGAACATTTTTAATTGGCCCTCTAGAAAGGGGACAAGCTACAACCTTGGGTAATTCGCTTAGAAGAGTCCTTATGGGAGGACTTGAAGGAAGTGCAGTGACCGCAGTTAGAATAGCAGGAATCAACCATGAATATGCAACTATTCCTGGCGTAAGAGAAGACGTTTTAGATATTCTTCTCAATTGTAAGCAATTATCAATTAATAGTTCTAATCCAGAGCTTGAAATTGGCAGGCTAGTTGCAACTGGTCCAATGGAAGTGAAGGCGAATGATATTCAATTCTCTTCTCAAGTTGAGATTGTTGATGGTGAAAAACCGATTGCTACTATTCAGGCTGGTCATAACTTAGAACTAGAAATCCATGTAGAAAGAGGTATAGGATATAGACCGGTCGATCGCAAGAATGAAGAGACAACTGCTATTGATTTACTTCAAATAGACGCTGTATTTATGCCAGTAAAGAGAGTTAATTTTACGATTGATGAAACTGCTGTAGCAGAGGGCGGAACTGGTAGAGAAAGATTAAAAATGGAAGTTGTGACGGATGGCTCAACAAGCCCTGATGATGCCATTGCTGAAGCTGCAAACCAGTTAATAGAACTTTTTCAACCTCTAGCAACTGTTACAATGGTTGAGGAAATTCCAGAAGAACCTGAACCATCTCCTGAAGCTCAAATTCCCCTTGAGGAACTAAACTTGTCCGTTAGAGCATATAATTGTCTAAAAAGAGCACAAGTTAACTCAGTGTCAGATTTAATGGGTTTTAGTTATGAAGATCTTCTTGAAATTAAGAACTTTGGCTCTAAATCTGCAGATGAAGTTATTGAAGCTCTTGAGCGCATAGGAATTTCTATTCCACAAAGCAGAACTTCTGTTTAACAATTTTTAAGATTATGAGACACCAACTTAGAATTCCATTATTGAGTAAACCTGCTGACCAAAGGAAAGCACTTTTAAGAGGTTTGACTACACAATTAATTAGGGAAGGTAGAGTTACGACAACAAAAGCCAGAGCAAAAGCTTTAAGAAATGAGGCTGAAAGGATGATTTCTCTAGCTAAAGAGGGTAGTTTATCTTCTAGGAGAAGAGCAATAGGATATATTTATGATAAGAAATTAGTTCATTCATTATTTGAAAAAGCAAAAGAAAGATATGGAGATAGAAAAGGTGGCTATACACGCATAGTTAGAACAATCTCTAGAAAAGGTGATAATGCTCAGATGGCTATAATTGAGCTTGTTTAAGTTAGTTACTTAAGGGTCTTTTTTATAAGAAAATAACTTTTGAAAAGGGTAGCTTTACTAATCCAATACGATGGATCTAATTATTCAGGTTGGCAAAGACAAAAAAATGCAATCACTGTACAAGAAATTTTAGACAAAGCTCTCTTAAAGATTACAGAACATACAGTAAAGACTTTTGCTGCTGGCAGGACTGATGCTGGGGTTCATGCATCAGGTCAAGTAGTACACTTTGATGTAGATTGTGTTATGCCGGCGGGCAGTTATTCTAATGTCTTAAATAATCTTTTACCATCAACAATTAGGATCTTGGAATCAGTTGAGGTTAAAGATAATTGGCATGCATGTTATTCAGCAATGTATAGACATTATCGATATGTTATTAATAATAGTAAATTCCCGAACTTGTTTATCAATAATTGGTCATGGCATAGATATCAAAAAGAATTAGATGAAGTTTTAATGTTAAATGCATCCAAGAGAATGGAAGGTGAGCATGATTTTTTTGCTTTTCAGAAAAGTGGAAGTAACAGGACAAACTCTATTACGAATATAAAAAATATAGATATTAAGAGAGTAGAAGATTTAATTTTAGTAGATATTAAAGCTTCTGGTTTTCTGTATGGAATGGTTCGTTTAATTGTTGGTCAACTAGTGTTAGTTGGAGAAAAAAAAATATCGCCAGAAATTTTTACAGATAGATGGGTAAACAAAAAGAAAAATGATGTTAAAGAATCTGCTCCAGCTAAGGGGTTATGTTTTGTAAATGCTGTTTATGAAGAGAGTGTTTTTAAAAAGGTTAACAAAAATGATTTTTTCCCTGTATTTTTAATTAAGGGTTTTTCTTAAGTAAAGTTTAATTGAGCGAATTTTTTGAATAAAACATTCAATACTGTTGTTTAATAATCCTCCGATAAGGTAGAATTTAATACTAACTTTAAATTTATTTGTATAGATTTGGTAAATGAATAAAACAATTACTCCACCTTTAGAAACCATTGAAAGAAATTGGTTTTTGGTTGATGCAAAAGATAAAACACTTGGGAGACTCGCTACAGAAATTGCGACTGTATTGAGAGGTAAAAATAAACCAACATTTACTCCTCATTTAGATACTGGAGATTTTGTCATTGTGATAAATGCTGAAAAAGTTGAGGTAACAGGTAAAAAAGCATCACAAAAGTTGTATAGAAGACATTCTGGAAGACCAGGAGGAATGAAAACTGAAAAATTTGAGTCTCTGCAAGAGAGAATTCCTGAAAGAATCATCGAGCAAGCTGTAAAGGGCATGCTGCCTCATAACTCTTTGGGAAGACAGCAATTTACAAAATTAAAAGTTTATAAAGGTCCTGATCATCCTCATGCTGCTCAGAATCCTGTATTATTAAATAGTTGAATTTATCAAAATGAATAGTCAAATAAAAAACAAAGCTGTTTATTGGGGGACTGGAAGAAGAAAAACTTCAGTAGCTAGAGTTCGCTTGATTCCAGGGAATGGACTAATAAAAATTAATGGTCGTTCTGGCGATGATTATTTAAACTTTAATCCTTTGCACTTAAATTCAATAAAAGCACCTTTGCAAACATTGGGCCTTGAAAATTCTTATGATATTTTGGTTAATGTTTTTGGAGGTGGATTGACTGGTCAAGCAGACGCTATCAAGCAAGGAGCAGCAAGAGCACTTTGCGAATTATCTCCTGACAATAGGAAACCACTCAAAACTGAAGGCCATCTCAGTAGAGACCCTAGAGCTAAGGAAAGAAGAAAATATGGTCTTAAAAAAGCAAGAAAAGCTCCTCAATTCTCTAAACGTTAAAGGAATTTAAATCATGCCAAAATCAGAAATTCATCCAAAATGGTATCCAAATGCAAAAGTTATTTGTAACGGTGAAGTCGTTATGACTTGTGGTTCGACACAACCTGAATTACATGTTGATGTATGGAGTGGTAATCATCCCTTCTTCACTGGAACTCAGAAAATTCTTGATACAGAAGGTAGGGTTGATAGGTTTATGAAAAAATATGGAATGGGTTCAGCTAATTCAGCCACATCAAAAGAGCAAAAAGAAGAAAAAGACTCTAAAAAATAAAACTTTCAAAAATTAAGCACAATTTCAATTGGAATACTCAACATTAATTGCAAGGTTGAAAACTGCTTCAGAAAGTTTTGAAAATTTGGAAGTGCAGCTTGCAGATCCGGATATAGCTAATGATCCAAAAAAATTAGAATCAATAGCAAGAGAAAGGTCAAAATTGGAACCTTTGGTTATAGATTTTAATAAGTTGCTTGATACTGATAAAGAGATCGAAGATTCAAAAAATCTACTAAAAGAGAATAGAAATGACAAAGAAATGGAATCTTTGATTAATGAGGAGTTAATAAATTTAGAAGAATGTAAGAATGAACTGATTCAAAAAACAACTATCGCATTATTGCCAAAAGATCCAAGAGATGAGCGAAGTGTTATGTTGGAAATCAGAGCTGGTGCTGGAGGGAACGAGGCTTGTATCTGGGCGGGTGATTTAGCAAGAATGTATGAAAGATATGGACAAAAAATTGGATGGTCTGTAAAACCTGTTAGTGCTTCCGAGTCAGATATGGGAGGATTTAAGGAGTTAGTCATTTCCGTTAAGGGAGATTCTGTATATAGTCAACTTAAATTTGAGGCTGGCGTACATAGAGTCCAAAGAGTTCCAGCCACTGAATCTCAAGGTAGAGTCCATACCTCTACTGCTACAGTGGCTGTTATGCCTGAGGCTGATCCTGTAGAGGTTAAGATTGATCCAACTGATTTAGAGGTTGGAACAGCAAGATCAGGAGGTGCAGGGGGACAAAATGTTAATAAGGTGGAGACAGCTATTGATCTTCTCCACAAGCCTACAGGAATAAGAGTTTTTTGTACTCAAGAGAGATCACAATTGCAAAATCGCGAACGAGCAATGGAAATTTTAAGAGCTAAATTATATGAAATTCAATTAAAAGAAGCTAATGCAAAAGAGAGATCACAAAGACTTTCCCAGGTTGGTACGGGTGATAGGAGTGAAAAAATTAGAACTTATAATTTTAAAGATAATAGGACAACTGATCATAGATTAGGTTCTAATTTTTCACTAGAGCCAATTCTTGCTGGGCAATTGGACGAAGTAATTGATGCATGCATAGCTCAAGAACAAAAAAGAATGATGGAAGATTTTAATAACGAAGTAAATTAAGATTTTATTTTTTTAAATTGCAACTCCTATTACGTATTTACTCCATTCTTTATGTCTGCCAGAGTCAATTTGTCTGGTAGCCTCAAAATTGAGATTACTAAGTGGACGATAAGGCTTTCGTTTTAGAGGCATATTTGCCTCTTCTGGGGTTCTGTTACCTTTTTGTACATTACATCTGAGACATGCTGTAGTTACATTTTCCCAGTTGTCAGTTCCACCTCTGCTTCTCGGCAAAACATGATCTATTGATAGGTCACTACCCCTGTAATTACAGTATTGGCAAGCATTATTATCTCTCAGAAGAATATTTTTTCTTGTTAAAGAAACCTCTCTAAATGGTACTTTTACGTAATAACGAAGTCTTATAACTGTCGGCAATTTTGTTCCGCTATGTATTGAATAAGATTTATCTTCCTCTAAGCTTTCTGCTTTACCTTTGATCATTAAAATGACAGCTCTTCTCCAAGAAGTGATGTTTAAAGGTTCATAAGATGCATTTAAGACTAGAGTCTGGCCCATGCCAAAATAGGAATTACATGTCATGCTAACTGTATATTTCAATAAGCGCATTTATTTGTGCAAATTTAATGCAAATTCGGCAAATTAATCAGGGATTTAATTTTGATAAATATCCAACTTTTAATCAAGATATAAATCCAAAACAAAGAGCATGGATAGAGGTTAAAGGCAAAGCACTTGAAACAAATGTAAAGCAGTTAAGAAAAAAGCTAAGTAAAAATTGTCAATTTATGGCGGTTGTCAAAGCTGATGGATACGGTCATGATGCAAAAGTAGTTTCTGACTACGCTATTAAAGGTGGAGCTTCGCAATTAGGGGTTGCTACTTTAAAAGAGGGGATTAAGCTTCGTTCTTTTGGAGTTAAAAAACCAATTCTTATTCTAGGAAATCTTTATACAAAAAGAGATTTAATAATAGCTTTTAAAAATGATCTTATGCCAACTATCAGTAGTATAAGAGAGTGTTTAATTTGCAATAATATCGGGAAGAACGTTGGGTTGAAATTTTCCTTACATCTTAAGGTTGATACCGGAATGTCAAGATTAGGATTCGAATTAAATAAATTTGTACAGCAATTTGAAAAGATTATATCTTTTGAGAATATTTCAATAGAAGGAATATATAGTCATTTATCTTCTGCAGATGAAAATAACGTACTTGATCCTAAAAGTGTTACTCAATTACAAAGACTGAAGTTTAATAAATTATTAAAGCAGATTAATCTTGATAGAAATAATAAAATTAAGATTCATTTGGCTAATTCTGCGGGAATGCTTCTTAACAAAGATTTTCATTATCACATGGTACGTGTTGGGCTTTCTATGTATGGATACTGTCCAATAGCCAAAATAGATAAAAATTTATCACTCAAACCAGCTTTATTTTTGAAAGTTAAAGTAGCTTTTATTAGGATTATTGAACCTGGTGTAAGTGTAAGTTATGGAGGAAACTTTGTAAGTAGTAGAAGAACAAAGTTAGCTGTATTAAGTATTGGTTACGCAGATGGAGTTCCAAGAAATCTTTCAGGCAAGATAAAAGTCCTTCATAATAAAAAATTTTATCCCCAAGTTGGATCTATAACTATGGATCAAATGATGGTGGACATAACAGGTTCAAATGAAATTAGAATTGGTAGTACGATGTTATTACTAGGATCTGACGGAGACAAAACAATTTCTCCTCTTGAATGGGCAAGAAAATCTAATACTATCCCGTGGGAAATTCTTTGTTCTTTTAAAAATAGATTACCGAGAGTTCAAGTTGATTAGACATTTCGATTAAATAAAAAATTTTGAATGTTTGCAAAAAAATTGATAATGTATAAGAACTGGAGAGGTGGCTGAGTGGTTGAAAGCGGCTCCCTGCTAAGGAGTTACAGGAGGTAACTTTTGTCGAGGGTTCGAATCCCTCCCTCTCCGTGATTATTAGGTGTCAGAAGAATTCATAGAATCCCAGAATTAAGTTATACCAGTTAATTAGAAGAAAATAGTAAGTCAGGTATATTCACACAATATCACGGAAATTAAGTATAAGGGTGTAGGAAATGGGGTAGGAAATGAAATAGATGGGTGTAGGAAATCATCATTAAGCAACTTCAGTACAACTATTTTCAATATGCAAATTGATGATTTTTGTACATTTTCCTGTAATCATCATGCAATCTTTCTGTTGCTAGTCTTCTTTTTTTCATTGCGTCTCTAATCAAATCCATTTCATTGAATTTTCGATTGAGAATAGTGAAAGGAGTAATGAGTTTCATAAGACCTCCTATATCTACACTTATATTGTCCTCCTTTTTACTTGAAATTCATAGGGTATTTCTACCCGAGTATTAGTGCTTTGTGGTTGTCACGACTATCTTTTGCCATGAATTAGGAGTAAAAATAATTCAGGAGTCAAAGCACTTCCCCGACTTTGTAGACAAGGAAGTGAATAAGACTCGAAGAGGGCAAACAAATGCCCTCTTATTTTATTTTTAGGCAACTTCAGGACACCAACCTTCCCGAAGTTCTCTTCTCTTTACCCAATATTTGCATCCTTTTATAAGATGATCGCCTTTCATGTTTATAAGGATTAGTAATTTGTATCAGTCGCAGGACCTTTAAATCTGGGATTATTGTTTATCTTCTGCCTTTTCCGAATGGAGGTGGAGGTTTGAGCATTCCACCGAATAAAACTCTTTCGAGTGTCGTAAGTATTAAATTGTTTTATCCCGTTTGTATGCATATAGTATAGCACTAAACTTCAATCGTGTCAGCCCTTTTGGGCGAATTTGAGGTCTATTCATAGGGGGTAGGAAATAGGGTAGGAAATACCTTAAATGCCTACTTTTCCCTTCCATATGGTGTCATTTAATTCCATATTGATTCACTCTGAAAGACTCCCTCTCCGTCCTAATTGGTTGTCTGAGAAAACCTGCGGTTGCTAAGAATATAGAAAATTAAGTAACAACAATGAAAACTGATAATTTTGAATGTTTGAGTTTGCCTCTCAATGACATAGATTATCAAAAAAAATGTTGTGAGGGATGTTGTGAGGCTAATATTTTTTTAGCCTTTAATTTTTACAGTGAAGAGAATCCTTTTGAGTGAATTTGTTTTGAGGAGGATTAAATTTAATCATTATTTTTGAAAATTATATCTATTATCTCAGCATTTCTATTTCTTTGAAAATATCTTGTGCAAGTCGATAATTGTAATTATTGACGGTATTTTTCATAAAGAAACATTCTATTAAAGCAATTATTGAAGGTATAAATGTCCAACAAAATAATAAATAAAGCACTCCAGGAACTATTTCGCTTAACCAGAACTTATGGATACCAAACCCGCCAACAAATAAAGCTAAAAGCACTCCAGTTGAAACAGTTTTCTTTTGCCTTTCGTATTTGTAGTTAAATGTATTTTTTTCGTTTTCAGAGAGTTGTTTTTGCAATTCGATTATACGAAAATCCATTTTTAGAAGAATTTTTATAATTTTAATTTTAGCTTTGTAATTTTTGCAATATATAACTTCAGATAAACACTTTGTTTTTGAAAAAAATCAAAAAATTTTGTTGTGAATAATGTTGTGAGAACGATTCATAATACTTATTTTCCTCTGCCTAGCGTTGCCAAATATTTTTAGTCAGATTTCCTCCTTCTACGTATTTAAAAAGAAAAATCTTTTAAATTATATTTTTTTAAAATAGAGCAAGATTAATAGATTTTAGTTCATTAATAGAATTTAGAATTAAGTCAGCACCTGCATCTTGTAGATTTTTTTCGTATGCAATACGTTCATTTAATCGAGATTTTAAATGTAAATGAGGAGGTGCTATTCCAATACTTATGAATTTCTGAGATGGTATTTCCTTTCTAGCGTTTATAACTGTATTTATGTCTGCAATAGTATCTCCTACATATGCAATGGGAATATTTGATTCGCCAAGTTTATCTCCAATAAGCTTTTTTGATAAGTTAATAAAACCTTGAGGGTCAGGCTTGTCAGGGGCATCTCCCATAGATATTAACGGTGGTGATATTAGTCCAATTCTTTTTTCTAAAATAAATTTTGCAGAAGCGGACTCTGCACCACTAACAAAACCCCATATTATTCCATTGTTTTTTAATAAATCAAAAAACTTTTTATCAACTAATAACTCTTCATTGTTTATATATCCAGACCAATATTTACTATCTTTATTTGGATCTCCACCAAAGTAAAACTCTTCAAAACATTTTACTATTTCCTCTCTAAGAGGAATTTTAAGGTTTAAGTTATCTTTTTTTATACATCTTTTTATAAGTTCTAAACTTAAATCCCAGTCATTATTCCAGATCCCCTCATTTTTTGCATTATCAATATCTAGATAACTAGGCTCCCATCCGGAAAATTTGTAAACTGTTTTTTTTAATGAAAGTCTGTAACTATTTTCTACGTTTCGGATTACTCCATCTATGTCAAACAAAATTAAACCAATATTTTTCAATTAATTTTCTTAAATCATTATTATAAAAGATTAGTGTTCTTATAAAAAAAAAGCAAAGAAAAAAATTCAACAGATAATTTATTATTTAACTTAATTTTGTAAATATCCTCTTGGAGTAAGATATATTCCATCTACTAATGTGGTTTGAGAATTCCCAATAATTATTATTGATAACATATCTATTTCTTTAATAGGGATATCGTTTAAATTAAAAAATTTTTTTGATTGATTTTCTCTACCTACTTGTCTAGCTATTAAAACGGGGGTATTTCCTGGCCTAGATTTTAAACATTTATCAATAACACTTTTTAGCTGCCAATTTCTCTCAACTGATTGAGGATTAAATAAAGCTATAACAAAGTCACCCAGGAGAGCTCCCTCAATTCTTTTTTCGATTAAAGACCAGGGAGTTAATTTATCGCTTAAGCTTATTGAACAAAAGTCGTTTGTTAATGGTGCTCCACTAAGAGCAGCCGCTAATTGAACACTACTTATTCCAGGATGTACTTCAAAGTAAGGTCTATATCTTTTTTTGATTTTTTGAAGAAACTCTAAAAGTAAACCTGCCATTCCATAGAATCCAGATTCACCTGAAGAAATTAAAGCTACTTTTATTCCTTCTTCAGCAAGTTTAATAGCTTTAATGCATCTCTCCTTTTCCTCAGTAAGTTTACTTTCAACTAAAACTTGGTCACTCCTTTTTAGGGGCTTAATCAAATCTAAATACATCTTATATCCAATCCAAACATTACATCTTGAAAGTGCTTTTTTTGCATTATTGGTTAGGAAGGAGATATCACCAGGTCCGCTTCCAATAATATGTATTTCGCCATGGGTTGGTTTATATTGATTTTTTGATTCTGCTACAGCGATAGTTACTGCTCCAGATTGATTTTTAAAAATTCTTTTTTCTTCTAATAATTTTGATTCTTCTCCTGCTGCGAGTAAGCAAGAGGCTTCTGCTACAGAAGGTGTGCCAATTTCCTTTTGCACGACATTTGATGGATTTGGAACAATTATTTTTGAAAGATCTTCTTTACTAAAAAATTTTATAGGCAAGTTTTTTTCTTCAGTAAGTTCTAAAATTCCTATCTCATCTTTTTTAATATCAATAGTTGCAAATCCCGCAATTGATTGCTGTGATAAATTTCTTGACTCAAAAAAATTATTTAAAGAATTTGCTATTAATTCTTTGCTTGTATTTCTTTCACAACCAATGCCAATCCATAATACTGGCGGATGCCAAGTTGTTTCATGATTTTCGAATATACTTACGTGAAAAGTTGAATCTTTTTTTTCGGTCTCTTTTTCATCAATTTTATTAATAATCTCCCCTGACTCTGAAGTCCTCCATAAGCAATTTCCAGATAATTGTTTGCAAAATATTTCTTCGTTTTTAGCTTGTTTAATTACTAGTTTTGACCAATCCTTTATGTTGCCAGATCTTTTCCATCCCCATTGATTCCCAAATGCATCAAGATTTAAGAAGCGTTGATCGTTAGAGTTATTAGTTTCTATTATTTCGCCACCAAGTAAATTAGCAATTTGATATGCAATATTTTGCGAATTTGACTGATGTAATCCAATTAAAGGAATTATCTTGGAACATTTGTTATCTATAACAATTACACCTGGATCTTGTTCTTTAGAGGTTAAAAAAGAATTTATTATTCGTATTGATGCAGCAATTGAGCCTATAAAAATTATTAAATCTATCTCCGGCCATTTTTTAAGTAAGATTTCCCTAGGTTTTTGTACTTGGATAAGTTCATTTTCTTGTCCATCATCTTTTGAATAACCTGCAATATATATATTTTCGATAAATTCGGTTTTTTTTAGTCTTATTAAAATTTCTTTCGAGTTATTAGATAGACCTATAGCAATTCCTTTCAAATCAGAAACTATTGACAGTTACCTTGAAATTATATCCTGTCGCTGGATTTAAAAATTTTCTTTGAAATATAAAAAAAAATTTAAGAAATTTATATAAAATTTGAGTAAAAATACCCATAATTTAGTCATAGACTAGAATTTAACAAAATATTCATATAGTAACAATCATTAGAACATTTGTTACGTTAATGCATAACGAAAGAATCTTTGCCTTATTATTTTTGAAACGAATATCTAAAGTTCCGAGGGATTCGTTTTCTTGAACATTATCATTAAAAATAAGTTCAAGTTCCGATCAATCGGCTTTAATGTCAATTATTTTCGAGGTGCTAGATGACCATCAGCCCACCAGAAAGTGGAGAAAAAAACAAAAAAGTTTTGGAAGATCCTGTTAAGGCCGATCCAAGACCTATTGATTTTGCCAAATTAGATAAGCCAGGTTTCTGGTCAAGTAAATTATCTAAAGGTCCAAAAACTACAACTTGGATCTGGAATTTGCATGCTGATGCACATGATTTTGATGTGCATACAGGTGATGCTGAAGAAGCAACAAGAAAGATCTTTTCAGCTCATTTTGGGCATCTTGCAGTCATTTTTATTTGGATGAGTGCTGCATTTTTCCATGGAGCGAGATTTTCTAATTATTCAGGTTGGTTAGCTGACCCAACTCATGTCAAACCAGGAGCTCAGCAAGTATGGGCAATTGTTGGCCAAGAAATGCTTAATGCTGATCTAGGCGCTAACTACAACGGTATTCAAATCAGTTCTGGAATATTCCACATGTGGCGAGCATGGGGAATTACTAACGAGAGTGAACTGATGGCTTTAGCAATAGGTGCTGTAGTAATGGCTGCACTTATGCTTCATGCCGGAATTTTTCATTATCATAAAGCAGCTCCAAAAATGGAGTGGTTCCAAGATATTGAGTCTATGCTTAACCACCATATAGCTGGTTTAGTAGGACTAGGATCTTTAGCTTGGGCTGGCCATTGTATTCATATCGGAGCTCCTACTGCAGCTCTCTTAGATGCAATTGATGCAGGTTCACCTTTAGTCATAAATGGAAAAGAAATAGCTACTATTGCTGATATGCCTATGCCGCATCAACTCTGTGATCCTCAAATTATCGGTCAGATTTTTCCAGGGTTAGCAAGTGGTACAGGTAATTTCTTTAGTTTAAACTGGTTAGCTTTCTCAGACTTCCTTACTTTCAAAGGTGGACTTAACCCTGTGACAGGAAGTTTATGGATGACTGATGTTTCGCATCATCATTTAGCTTTTGGTGTAATAGCAATTATTGGTGGTCATATGTATAGAACCAATTACGGTATTGGTCATAGCATGAAAGAAATATTAGATTCACAGCAAGGAGACCCAATATTATTCCCTGCTCCTAAAGGTCATCAAGGTCTTTTTGAGTTCATGGCAGAAAGTAGACATGCCCAGCTTGCTGTAAACCTAGCAATGCTGGGATCAATAAGCATACTTGTATCTCATCATATGTATGCGATGCCTCCATATCCTTATATTGCTACTGACTATATGACAGTTCTTGGATTATTTACCCATCACATGTGGATTGGTGGATTATTCATAGTGGGAGCTGGCGCTCATGCTGGAATTGCAATGGTTAGAGATTACGATCCTGCAAAACATATTGATAATGTACTAGACAGAATTCTCAAAGCAAGAGATGCATTAATAAGTCACTTGAACTGGGTATGTATGTGGTTAGGCTTCCATAGTTTTGGACTCTATATTCACAACGATACTATGAGAGCTTTGGGTAGACCCCAAGATATGTTTAGTGATTCTGCAATCCAACTTCAGCCAATTTTTGCTCAATGGGTTCAGAGTATTCAAGCATCTGCTGTTGGAACTTCTCTTTTAGCAGGTACTGCAGAAGCTTTACCTCACAAAGCTTTAAGTGAAGTTTTTAATGGAAGTTTAGTGGAAGTTGGTGGAAAGGTTGCTATAGCTCCAATTCCATTAGGAACAGCTGATTTAATGATTCATCATATTCATGCTTTCCAAATTCACGTAACTGTTTTGATACTTCTCAAAGGAGTACTTTATGCAAGAAGTTCAAGGTTGATCCCTGATAAAGCTTCTTTAGGTTTTAGATTCCCTTGTGATGGTCCTGGAAGAGGTGGTACATGTCAAGTTTCTTCATGGGATCACGTATTCTTGGCTCTTTTCTGGATGTATAACTGTTTATCAATAGTTATTTTCCACTTCTCTTGGAAAATGCAGAGTGATGTATGGGGACTTACTGGTGGTAATTTCGCGCAAAGCTCCATTACTATTAATGGTTGGTTAAGAGATTTCCTTTGGGCTCAGGCTTCTCAAGTATTAACAAGTTATGGTCAATCCATAAGTATGTATGGTTTGATGTTCTTAGGAGCTCACTTCATTTGGGCATTTAGTTTAATGTTCCTCTTTAGTGGAAGGGGATATTGGCAAGAATTATTTGAATCAATTGTTTGGGCACATAATAAACTTAAAGTTGCTCCAACCATTCAACCAAGAGCTTTATCTATCACACAGGGTAGAGCAGTAGGTGTAACACATTTCCTTGTCGGTGGTATAGCTACCACATGGGCTTTCTTCCATGCTCGCCTTTTCGGCCTGGGCTAATTACCTGAACTTCACCTTTTTAATTCAATGGCAACAAAATTTCCATCATTTAACCAGGGTCTAGCTCAGGACCCTACAACCAGACGAATATGGTACGGAATCGCTACCGCTCACGACTTTGAAAGTCATGATGGTATGACCGAAGAAAAGCTTTATCAGAAGCTTTTCTCTACACATTTTGGTCATCTGGCAATAATCGCCCTCTGGGTGGCTGGTAACTTATTTCATATTGCTTGGCAAGGTAACTTCGAGCAATTTGTACTTGATCCAACCCACGTTCGTCCTATTGCTCATGCTATATGGGATCCTCATTTTGGATCTGGTATCACAGAAGCAATGACACAAGCTGGAGCTAGTGGTCCAGTGAACATAGCTTACTCAGGTCTCTACCATTGGTGGTACACAATTGGAATGAGAACTAATGAGCAACTCTTCCAAGCTTCAATCTTCATGAGTATTTTGGCTTGTTGGACTCTATTTGCAGGTTGGTTACACTTACAGCCAAAATTCAGACCTTCTCTAGCTTGGTTTAAAAATGCAGAGTCAAGATTAAATCATCATTTGGCTGTCTTATTTGGGTTTAGTAGTATCGCCTGGACAGGTCATTTGGTCCATGTTGCAATACCTGAATCAAGAGGACAGCATGTAGGTTGGGATAACTGGTTAACAGTCCTTCCGCACCCTGCAGGTTTAGCTCCTTTCTTTACTTTAAACTGGGGAGCTTATGCCCAAAATCCTGATTCTTTAGATCAAGTATTTGGAACAACTGAAGGAGCTGGAACAGCAATCTTTACTTTCCTAGGTGGTCTTCATCCTCAAAGCGAAGCATTATGGCTTACAGATATTGCGCATCACCATATTGCGATTGGAACGGTTTTTGTAATTGCTGGTCATATGTACAGAAATACCTTTGGTATTGGTCATAGCCTTAAAGAAATTACAGAAGCTCATAATACAAGACACCCTAATGATCCTCATAAAGGTAGTTTCGGAATTAACCATGATGGAATATATGAAACTGTAAATAATTCATTACATTTCCAACTTGGGCTAGCATTAGCATCACTTGGTGTAGCAACTTCTCTTGTAGCGCAACATATGGGTGCACTTCCCTCTTACGCTTTTATTGCAAGGGACTACACTACCCAATCTGCTTTGTATAGTCATCATCAGTACATAGCCATGTTCTTGATGGTTGGTGCATTTGCGCACGGAGCTATTTTCTTTGTAAGAGATTACGATCCAGAATTAAATAAAGACAATGTATTAGCAAGAGTTCTTGGAACAAAGGAGGCTTTGATAAGTCACCTTAGTTGGGTAACAATGTTGCTTGGATTCCATACTCTAGGAATTTATGTTCATAACGATGTTGTTGTAGCTTTTGGTAATCCTGAAAAGCAGATTTTAATTGAGCCAGTATTTGCTCAATTTGTTCAAGCTGCTCAAGGTAAGATGATGTATGGTTTTAACGCTCTACTATCTGATCCTACAAGTTCAGCAAGTCTAGCTGCTAATTCATTACCAGGGAATCATTACTGGATGGATCTGATCAATAGACAAGATGCCTTAAGTGCTTTCTTACCTATCGGTCCTGCAGATTTCTTAGTTCACCATGCCATCGCTTTAGGTCTTCATACAACCGCTTTAATACTCATCAAAGGTGCACTTGATGCTAGAGGAACAAAATTAATTCCTGATAAGAAAGATTTAGGTTATGCATTCCCTTGCGATGGACCTGGACGTGGAGGTACTTGTGATAGTTCATCTTGGGATGCCATGTACTTAGCTATGTTCTGGGCATTAAATTTACTGGCATGGGTAACTTTCTACTGGCATTGGAAACATCTAGCAATATGGCAGGGTAATGTAGCACAATTTAATGAATCAGGAACTTATCTAATGGGTTGGTTCAGAGATTATCTCTGGTTAAACTCTGCTCAACTGATTAACGGATATAATCCATTCGGAGTAAATTCCTTATCTCCTTGGGCTTGGATGTTCTTATTCGGTCACTTGGTTTGGGCTACTGGTTTCATGTTCCTAATATCATGGCGTGGTTACTGGCAAGAATTAATTGAAACATTAGTTTGGGCACATCAGCGTACTCCAATAGCTAATCTTGTTGGCTGGAGAGATAAGCCAGTTGCACTCTCAATCGTTCAAGCTAGATTAGTTGGACTAGCACATTTTACGATTGGAAACATTCTTACATTCGGTGCATTTGTTATTGCATCCACTTCAGGTAAGTTTGGTTAAATTCTTATTAAATAATTTAAATCACCACTTTTGTGGTGATTTTTTTTGTTTAATTTTAATGTTCTAAATTAAGTTAAAATTACATAAATATTATCAAATATAAAATGAAAAATATAAAACAATTAATTTCTATTATTATCCCTGTTTACAACGAAAGTGAGAGTATTGGTTTTTTATTGAATGAAGTTATAAATGTAATGTCATGTCATGAATATAATTTTGAACTGATTGTTGTCAATGATGGTTCTAAAGATGAGACTTATCAAGTATTGAAAAAGCTAACTCTCAAAATTAAGGAGTTGTCAGTAATTTCTCTTCGCAAAAATTATGGGCAAACTGCAGCAATGTCAGCTGGCTTTGATTATTCTAAAGGAGACATCATCATTACTCTGGATGGTGATTTACAGAATGATCCAAATGATATTCCTACATTAATTTCAGAAATTAATGATGGTTATGATTTGATTTGTGGGTGGAGGTTTGATAGGAAAGATAAATTAATTAATAGAAAGATTCCATCAAAAATAGCGAATAAATTAATAGCTTATGTAACAGGTTTGAAGTTACATGACTATGGATGCTCATTAAAAGCTTTTAAGAAAGAAATAATAGATGATATCAAGTTGTATGGCGAACTTCACAGGTTTCTGCCCGTTTTAGCAAATATTGAAGGTGCAAGAATCAAAGAAATTAAAGTGAATCATAGGAGCAGGCAATATGGATCTAGTAAATATGGAATTGATAGAACTTTTAGAGTTTTAATGGATTTACTAACTGTTTGGTTTATGACTAAATTTTTAACAAGACCGATGTATGGATTTGGTTTTGTTGGAATTATAAGTATTTTCATTAGCCTTGCGATGAGTTCTTATTTGATAGTTTTAAAAATAATGGGTGAGGATATTGGAAATCGTCCGTTGCTGATGTTTGCATTAATATTAGGAATTGCTGGTGTTCAATTATTTAGCTTTGGTTTATTGAGCGAACTTTTAATTAGGACTTATCATGAAAGTCAAAGTCGTCCAATTTACAGAATTAGATCAATAAACAGTGCTAATCAAAACTGATTATTTACTTGAACTTTCTTATTAATAAAGCTGAAATTTCAACGACTTCAGGAGAAATATCTCTTAAGCCTTTTCTTAAAATTGGCAATGTTGATTTGTCAGCCAATTCTTCCGCAATTTTTAATGCCTTTAATTTATTTTCTGTATTACCCTGAAAAAGACTAATCATTTTATTTTTTTGAGAATTTTTATAAAATACTGAGTACTTTTTTTCTTCGTGATTGTATAAAAAACTATTTTTATCAGATGCAAATTTATTATTTTTGTTTAATTTAATAGAATATATATTGCTTTTATTTATTAACTTTTTAAAGCTTCTTTTTTTAAAAACTAGAAGTAATATTCCTATAAAAATAATAAGTAAAACTGCGAAAAAATTTATCATGTAAAAAGTTAATAATTTTTATATCATCCAGTAATAAAATTAACACTATTTCGCAGATAAATACTAGAGTGTTTAAAGATGTTTAAAGAACTATGCCATCTGATTTACCAAGTCTTTTACCCTCAATTTTTGTTCCATTAATTGGTATAGCAATGCCTGCTGTTTTTATCGTATTGATTGGAAGATTAATTACAGCAACTGAATAAATTATCAAACACTAAACTATTAAAAAAATGAGCGACTTTCAAAAATCATTCTCAGAATCAACAAGTTCTATTAAGTTTGATGAGAAATACATAGATACTTCTGTACAACCAAATGATATTGGCGTAGCAGAACAATGGGCAGTAAAAACAGTTGCTGATCCTTGTGTTGGTAATTTAGCTACTCCAGTTAATAGTGGTTATTTTACAAAAGCCTTTATAAATAATTTACCTTTTTACAGAGAAGGTATTTCTCCTAATTTTAGAGGTTTAGAAACTGGAGCAGCTTTTGGATATCTTCTATACGGACCTTTTACTATGACTGGCCCATTAAGAAATTCTGAATTTTCACTAACAGCTGGACTTCTCGCTACTATTGGAGCTGTTCATATTTTGACAGCACTTTTTGTTCTATACAATGCACCTGGTAAATCACCTAATGTTCAACCTCCAGATGCGACTGTTAATAATCCACCAAAAGACTTATTTACAAGAGCTGGTTGGGCTGATTTTACAAGTGGATTTTGGTTAGGAGGCTGTGGAGGAGCTGTTTTTGCTTGGTTACTTGTAGGGACATTACACTTAGATACCATAATGCCAATCATTAAAAATATCTGGACAGCTGGTTAATTCCTAAATAAAAGAATAAGTAATATTTAAATTAAATTTAAAATTTAAAGGTGAGCTCTATTAATTAACGTATAGTGCGGTCCCATCTATAATTTCTAACTACTCTTCCTGCCGAAATTAGTTTAGATTTATAATGCAATGAGATTTTATCATTAGACTTTTTTAGGGTATCTAATCCTATTCCATTTCTGCCAAAATCCTTTCCAGAGCTATGGTAATACAATCCATCTCCCTTGTAGATTCCAATATGATCACATTTTTTTTTATTTCCAAAAAATAAAAGATCGCCAGGTAGCAGAGCCGCATACGATTCTTTGTAATAAAAAAGGTGTTTACAAAAACTTTTTATTTGAAAAGAGTCTCGAGGTATATAAATTTGATGCTTTAAAAAAGCAGTCTGAATTAATCCAGAACAATCATAATTGGGTCCTAATGCACCTCCCCAAAGATATTCATTATTTAACTCAGATTGATCCTTGATCCATTTTAAAATTGAGTTAACTTTGTCTTTTATTAAGAAGTATTCTTTTTTTGAATTTTCAGGTTTTCCTAATTCGTATTTCTCAATAATTAATCCATCTAAATTTATCCAACAGATGTAACCATCTTCATATAGTTGTACTAGTATTCTTGAAAATTTATGGTTGTTCTGATAAATATTTGGATAAATAAGCCTAAAAATTCTATTTTTAAATATTTCAGTCACTAATTTATCTTCTGTTTCATTTTTATATCCAGAAATATTAACTTTTAATTTCCACCAAATAGTTTTTGAAAAATTAGTTTGTTTAAATAGTGAGATAGGATTTTTATAAATTTTCATACAATGTCCTTTTACTATTTAAGTAAAGAGATGGATCTAGCCCTAAATGATATTTTAGGAAGATCATGTTCTCATAATAAAGATTTTTCAAGAGAAGATATTTCGATAACTTGGATTAATTATAAAAGTGAAAATAAAAGTGTATTTAAAGGTTTTGGAACTGGTATTAATAATAAAAAAATGGTTTACCCTGCAAGTATAGTCAAGTTGGTTTATGGCCTTGCTGCATTTTATTGGATTAAAAAAGGAAGTTTATTATTATCAGATGAAATTGTTGATGCAGTAAGGAAAATGTTGTCTTTTTCCAGTAATAATGCAACAAGCTTTTTAATTGATTTACTTACTGGAACAACAAGTGGACCTTGTATTGAAGGCGAACCATGGGAAAATTGGAAATTCCAAAGAAGTATAATAAATGATTGGCTACATGATTTAAATTGGGAAGAATTGGTTGGTATAAATTGCTGTCAGAAGACATGGGATGATGGACCATTTGGTCGTGAGAAAGAATTTTATGGGTATGGTAATAAAAATAGAAACGCTATGAATTCTGATTCAGCCGCAAGGGTTTTGGAGGAAATTATGATTCATATTGATTATCAAGAAAATGATTTAAATTTGCGAAGTTTTTTAAAAAGAAATTTAAATAAAGTTGTTCTTAAAAAAGATTCTCTTAATCAAATAGATGGTTTTTTGGGTGAAGGATTACCAGAAAGCATTAATCTTTGGAGTAAAGCAGGCTTAATGTCTGAAGTTAGACATGATTCGGCTTGGTGGATTAATAGTCAATCTCTGCAAACTTTATTAGTTGTTTTTTGTAATGGAGAAAAATATTCCAAAGATTCTTCTTTCTTGCCATTAATAGCAAAAGAAGTATATGAATTTAATAAAAAATATACTATTTAGGACTAAAATAAATCTTCTAAGTAATTAGAATCTAATTTGTCAGTATATGCTTCATAAGGTAACATCATTACTTCTGCAATATCTAAATCATTCATAATCCATTCTCTATATTCTGCTAACAAACTTTTTCTATCTTCATTATCTAATTCATAAATACGCAATGCTGTATCTTTAAAATTTTCTTTTATTAAATTTTCAATTTCTTTCTTCCTCATTTTATGTTAATTCTCCCTCCAAAATCACTCTTCTAATTGTTGATAATGCAATTCCAGTTTGTGATCTGATTGATCGATATGAATATCCTTCATTACGCAATCTGATTACTAATGATTCTTTTAAAGGACTTATTTTGGGCCTTCCTCCCAAATTATTTCCAGATAATTTTCTGCGTAGTAGTTGTTCTTTTTTTCTTTCACCTAAACTTTTGTCTTCTAAATTATCTAATTCATATAAAATCTTAAAAATTGAAGAATTTGCATTAGAGGATTCATTAGCAGCAAAAAAACCAGTCAAAGTTCGCAATTGAATATCCTTATTAATAAGTTTATTTATTGTCCTCAAACATTCTTTTTTATTTTTAAATGCTCTATCAAGCTGAGTCATTATTAATTGATCGCCTGCAGATAAGCAATTTATAGCTTGATTGAGTTGGGGTTTGATTTCTTCATCTAAACTTATAAATTCAGAGAAAACTAAACTGCAACCCTCTTCCTTTAAAGATTTTATCTGCTCTTCTAAATACTTGTTTTCATTATGAGTAGCTCTAGCATAACCTATTACTTTAGAGATTTTATATTTTTCAGACAATAAAAGACGTTTTCTTTTAAATTTAAAAGTCACTGTTTTATTACATATATTTTTTACTGTATCAATAAATAAGTAAAAAAACACTTTTTGGTACGTGTATTTGTTTTATTTAGTTAAGAACTTGACCTTAGTAGTGAAATAAAATGTTCTAATATCTGTATTAAAAATACTATTCTAATTACTGTTTTGGATATAGTTTTTGAAACAAAAATATTTTGTAAGTAATAACCTTAATTAGGATTTTAAATAATCAATAGAATAGTTAAATTCATTTATTTTTTGACATCAATTGAATAGACTTCATTTTTAAAAATAAAAATAGTTAATTTAAATTGTTTTTAGTAAAATAGAATTACAGGTCAGAATCAATCAACTTGACTAATAATCCTAATAGTTTAATTTCAAAACCTGATTGGTTAAGAGTAAAAGCTCCCCAAGTCGAGAGAATTGGTAATACTGCAAATTTGTTAAGCGATTTAAATCTCAATACTGTATGTCAAGAAGCAAGCTGTCCAAATATTGGTGAATGTTTTGCGAGCGGTACTGCCACTTTCCTCATAATGGGTCCTGGCTGTACTAGGGCATGTCCATATTGCGATATTGATTTTGATAGATCAAAAAGAGAATTAGATCCAACAGAACCATATCGTCTAGCGGAAGCAGTTTACAGAATGAAGCTCAAACATGTTGTAATAACATCAGTTAATAGAGATGATCTTGAGGATGGTGGCGCTTCTCAATTTTTTGAATGTGTTTATAAAGTAAGAAAAAAATCTCCTGAAACTACTATTGAGCTTTTAATTCCTGATTTTTGTGGCGATTGGAAAGCTCTTGAAAAAGTTCTTGATTCAAATCCAAATGTTTTAAACCATAATATTGAGACTGTTGCCTCGCTATATAAAAAAGTAAGACCTCAGGGTAAATATGAAAGAACTCTTGAGTTACTTAAAAGAACCAGAGAATATTCTCCTAAAGTTTATATAAAGTCAGGCTTTATGCTTGGTTTAGGCGAAAAAGATGAAGAGGTCTTAAGTCTTCTTAAAGATTTAAAAAGAAATTTCGTTGATATTGTTACTGTTGGTCAATATTTATCTCCTGGCCCTAATCATTTACCAGTTCAAAGATTTGTAAGCCCCTCAAAATTTAATTACTTTAAAGTTTTCGGGGAAAAAGATTTGGACTTTATGCAAGTAGTTAGTTCTCCTTTAACTCGAAGTAGTTACCATGCTGAAGAGATTCAAAAACTTATGAAAAAGTATCCAAGATAGTTATTTTCATTTATTTGAATCTACCCACTCATTTAATTTCCATTCGACTAGATGATTTTTAATCATTGGATCATTCCTAATGATTTTTAGTGCATTTTTATAATTGTTCATTTCAAGAATGAGTAATCCGCCGTCACCGGGTCTATTTAACTCATCTACCAAAAAACCACTTTTTATATTAATTCCTTCTTTTTTTAATTTTTTTATCCAATCAATATGTTCGTTAATTATTTTTCGTTTTAAATCATTATTAATTAAGTATTCTTTTTTTATAATTTCAGTTTTTACAAAGAAAGGCATTTATATTTTATTTATACCAAGCATCTCTTCTTCGCTTGGGGGAATAATTAACTTGAAATTATTCTTAAAATAAGACCAATTTTTAATTATTTTAGCAGCCTTCAGGCTATTTGTTTTTGTTCGATATTCTCTAATAATTTCCAATAAGATTTCTTCTTGCTTTGATGAAGTTATTTTGTGAATGCTAACTATTTCCTTATTAACTTTATTGCTTAAATCATTATTCTCGTCGATTATAAAAGCTATTCCACCAGTCATGCCCGCTCCGATATTTCTTCCTGTGGAACCTAGAATAACCACTTTCCCACCAGTCATGTATTCACAACAATGATCACCTGCTCCCTCTGTTACGGCTGTAGCACCACTATTTCTTACTGCAAATCTTTCTCCCGATTTTCCTAAAGCAAATAGTTTTCCACCTGTTGCTCCATAAAGGCAAGTATTTCCTAGTATTACTTGTTCGGAGGAAAATTTATCTATTTGTGGGGGGATTATTGTAAGTATACCTCCGTTCATTCCTTTACAAACATAATCATTAGCTTCTCCGATTAATTGAACATTCATTCCCTTCAATAAAAAGGCACCAAAGCTTTGTCCTGCATATCCTGTGAAATTTAAGTTGAGTTCGCCATTGAAGCCAGTATTGCCATGAAGTTCTGCGATTTCGCCTGATATTTTCGCACAAACACTTCTATCTGTATTTTTTATCTCAATTTCTTTTGTTAATTTTTCGTGATTTTTAATTGAATCTATAAATTTGGTATCAGACAAAAACTCGTCTTCTAATACTGAACCATTACTATGAGCATTTTTTGAATGTTTTAACCATGATCTATCAGTGGTTGAATGTTCATTATTCACTAAAGAAGAAAGATCGATATTAGAAGTTTTTGGAAGACAGATATTTCTTGCAGAAAGAAATTCTTGATTACCAATCAGTTCTTCCATATTAGAAACGCCTATACTACTCATTATCTGTCTGACTTCTTCAGCAATGTACAAGAAAAAATTGACAACATTTTCTGGAATACCTTTAAATCTTTTTCTTAATTCTTCTTTTTGAGTAGCAACTCCAACAGGACACTTGTTTGTATGACAAACCCGAGCCATTATGCATCCTTCAGCAATCATCGCTACAGAACCGAAACCGTATTCTTCAGCACCTAGTAAAGCTGCAATAACTACATCCCAGCCCGTTTTAAGACCTCCATCAGTTCTCAAAATTACTCTTTCACGTAAGTTATTCTCTAAAAGAGATTTATGAACCTCAGCAACACCTAGTTCCCATGGTAAACCTGCATGTTTAATAGAACTTAGTGGTGAAGCACCTGTACCCCCGTCATGGCCCGAAATTTGAATTACATCTGCATTAGCTTTGCTTACCCCAGCAGCAATAGTGCCTATACCAATTTCAGAAACAAGTTTAACGCTCACTTTTGCTTTTGGATGAACTTGGTGTAAGTCATGGATCAGTTGAGCTAAATCTTCAATTGAATAAATATCATGATGCGGCGGAGGAGATATTAGAGCTACTCCCGGTTTACTATTTCTTAGTTTTGCTATGTAAGAATCAACTTTTGGACCAGGCAATTGTCCCCCTTCACCAGGTTTTGCACCTTGAGCCATTTTAATTTCGAGTTGTTTAGCACTTCTAAGATATTCAGGTGTAACTCCAAATCTACCTGATGCTATTTGTTTAATAGCTGAGCATGCGGTATCCCCATTTTCTAGACCTTTAATAAATGGCAACGTCGCTGATTGAGTATTTTCATCGATATCATTTAAAACATTAAATCGAGCTGGATCTTCTCCCCCTTCTCCACTATTACTTTTTCCTCCAATTCTATTCATTGCAACTGCTAACACTTCATGTGCTTCTCTCGATAAAGCACCCAAACTCATTCCTCCAGTACAGAACCTTTTGCAAATTGATTCAACACTTTCAACTTCCTCTAATGGAATGCTTTGTCTTTTTGAATTAATTGTTAGTAAATCTCTTAGCGATGTTGTCGGTCTATTACTGATCAGTTTTTTGTAAGTTTCAAAATGATCGTATCCAGGTCCTTGTTTTACAGCTGAATGTAAAACTTTGGACATCTCCGGATTATTGGAATGATATTCTGCATTATTTCTAAATTGTACAAATCCTAAAAATTCTAATTTCTTTAAATCGATCTCTGGATAGGCTTTTGTATGTATTGAAAGTGTTTCATTAGTTAATTCTTTTAATGTTATGCCAGCGATACGGCTTGTTGTACCATCAAAAGCAACTTTTATTAAATCAGATCCAAGGCCTACAGCTTCAAAAATTTGTGCACCATGGTAACTAGATAAAAGTGAGATGCCTATTTTTGAGAGAATTTTTCTTAGACCGTCTTCTAGAGCTTTTTTAATATTTTCTTGAACATCAATTATTGATAATGGATTTATTTTGTTGCTATCAATAAGTTTTTGTGTTTTTGGATGTTTTAACCAGTGTCTAACTGCTTCGAAAGTCAACCAAGGGCAAACAGCGCTAGCACCATAACCAATCAAACAAGCCAAGTGGTGTGTGCTCCAACATTGACCTGTTTCAATAATGAGGGAAGCTTTGAGCCTAATTTCTTTTTTTAGAAGATAATGATGAATTGCTCCAATAGCTAGTAAAGGAGGAATAAAAGTCTTTTTAGGATTAATTCCCTTATCGGAAATAATTATTAAAGAGCAGCCTTCTTTAATTGAGAGTTCACTCTGTTTACAAATTGCTTTTAATTGTTTCTCTAAACCTTGAACACCCTCCTCAATATTAAACAAACTTGAAATTGTTTGAGATTTAATTTTTGATTTTTTAAGAGAAATGAGTTCTTCCTCATTTAAAATTGGACTTTGTAGATGAACAAAAGGTTTAGGATCTTTAATCTCAAATGGTGTACATCTTTCGCCAAGATGCATCTCTAAACTCATTACCAGTTTTTCTCTCAGAGGGTCAATAGGAGGATTTGTAACTTGCGCAAATCTTTGTTTGAAATAGTCATATAAAATATGTGGTTTTGAAGAAAGCACTGCTAATGGGATATCGTCACCCATGCAATAGGTAGGCTCTTTAGCTAATGAAGCCATTGAATCCAAGATAAGATCATTATCTTCTGCTGAAAAACCGTATGCAGTTTGTTGTTGTAACAACTCGAGGTCTTTTAATTTGCAGTCTTTAAACCATTCATTATTCTCAATATTTATAGCTCTATTACTTAGGAGTTTTTTATAGTCATGCCTTTGAGCCGCTTCAGATTTTACCTCCCAATTTCTTAGGATTTTATTTTTATGAAAATCAACTGCCAACATTTGTCCTGGTCCTAATCGACCTTTCTCTAGGACTCTTTCCTCTTCAAGATCTACTACTCCTGTTTCAGAACCCATTATTACAAAACCATCATTTGTTATGGAATATCTTGCTGGTCTTAAGCCATTTCTATCAAGTGTTGCTCCGACAAAATTTCCATCAGCAAATACAAGCAGCGCAGGACCATCCCACGCTTCTTGTAGGCTTGCAGAATATTCATAAAAAGCTTTTATATCTTCTCTCTCTTCGAGTTCTGGTTGATCTCTAAATGCTTCAGGAACAAGTTTTAATAATGAGTCGGTAATTGGCTGACCTGAACGAATATTAATTTCAAGAGTTGCATCAAGATTTGATGAATCACTTTTATTAATATCTACGATTGGCTTAATTTCATTAGATAACTCTCCCCAAAAATCATCTATGTGTGTTTCTGAAGCTTTAGCCCAGTTGATATTACCTAAGAGAGTATTAATTTCACCGTTATGACCTAAGAATCTCATCGGTTGCGCTAATGGCCATTTTGGAAGTGTATTAGTACTAAACCTCCTATGGTAAACAGAAAATGAGACTTTAAAACTCTCTTCTTTTAGGTCTTGATAAAACTCAGATAATATTTCAGAACGAACCATACCTTTATAAACAACTGTTTTAGAACTTAGTGAGGCAAAATAAAATTCACAATCCCCAACATTATTTTTCAAAGTTTCTCTTATTCTTTTTTCTATTCTTTTCCTTAACTGAAACAAAAGCCTCTCAATATCTTGGTGATCTTTTTTATCTATGTATAAAATCCACTGACAGATAAATGGCGCATTTGCCTTAGCTAAAGGACCTAAGATTTCATTATTAACAGGAACTTTTCTCCAAGAAGTTTTGTTGACTCTTAATTTTTCTGCTTCCTGATCACATATTGATTTACATTCTTCAATTTTCTCTTTTTTATTTGGCATAAAAACCATGCCTAAACCTCTATTCAAGTCTTGTTTATTTTTTAGATTCAGTTCTTTTTCTAAGTATCCCCATGGAATCGAACATAAAATGCCAGCTCCGTCACCTGAGTCACTATCACCTCCACAACCTCCTCTATGCTCCATGCAACTAAGGCCCTTAAGGGATTGTTTAAGGATCCAGTTGCTTTCTATTCCTTTAATATTTGCTATAAAACCAACTCCGCACGCATCTTTCTCACCAATTATTCCATTTGGGGAATAACTATCTTGATATGGCTCAACGAATCTTTTGATACTCTCTCCCATAGATTATTTAACTTTTTTTAGTTACTTACTCCATTATAAAAATAAATATGAAAATAAATATAAAAAAAATGAATATTTATCAAAGAATTTTAATTTTACAAATTTTTCAAATAAATAATTAAAAAACTTTTAGTTAGTGCTCGTGAAAGGTTATGATGTAAGGATGATTATTTTTATTCAAATATAATAGATGCCCACCATCTCACAATTAATAGGTTCAGAAAGAAAACGTCTGACTAGGAAAACAAAATCTCCTGCATTAAAAGCTTGCCCTGAAAGACGAGGGGTATGTACGAGAGTTTATACATCTACACCTAAAAAACCTAATTCAGCTTTAAGAAAAGTCGCAAGGGTTAGATTAACTTCTGGTTTTGAAGTAACTGCTTATATTCCTGGGATTGGACATAATTTGCAAGAGCACTCTGTCGTTCTACTTAGAGGTGGAAGAGTTAAGGATTTGCCAGGAGTTAGATATCATATAATAAGAGGAACATTAGATACGGCTGGAGTCAAGGATAGACGTCAATCCAGATCTAAATATGGAGCAAAAGCTCCAAAAGACTAATTTGTAAACATCACTTTTAAAAACATGTCACGTCGTAATGCAGCAGTAAAAAGACCAGTTCTTCCAGATCCTCAATTTAATAGTCGTCTTGCTTCAATGATGATTTCTAGATTGATGAAACATGGAAAAAAGTCAACAGCTCAAAGAATATTATCTGATGCTTTTTCTTTAATAAGCGAGAGAACTGGAGGAGATGCAGTCGAATTATTTGAAACAGCTGTGAAAAATGCAACTCCCCTTGTTGAGGTAAGAGCTAGAAGAGTTGGTGGGGCAACTTATCAAGTACCTATGGAAGTACGCCAGGAGAGGGGCACAGCTATGGCATTAAGATGGCTTGTGACATTTTCACGAGCAAGAAATGGTAAAAGTATGTCCCAAAAACTTGCTGGGGAGTTGATGGATGCAGCAAATGAAACTGGTAGTGCAGTTAAAAAAAGGGAGGATACTCACAAAATGGCTGAAGCTAATAAAGCTTTTGCACATTACAGATACTAATTTCATCAAAAAGGTACTTAAGTAGTTTATTATTATTAAAGTTTACTTTTAGAGTGAACTATACTTTTCAAAAATTATTTTATTTGGAGCTTTAAAATTGGCACGCGACTTTCCCCTAGAACGAGTAAGGAACATAGGTATAGCCGCTCATATTGATGCTGGGAAGACAACAACTACTGAAAGAATATTATTTTACTCAGGTGTAGTTCACAAAATAGGTGAGGTTCATGATGGTGCCGCAGTAACAGATTGGATGGCTCAAGAAAGAGAAAGAGGAATAACTATTACTGCTGCTGCAATATCAACTAGCTGGCAAGATCACAGGATTAATATCATTGATACTCCTGGACACGTTGACTTCACTATTGAAGTTGAAAGATCAATGCGTGTCTTAGATGGAGTGATAGCTGTATTTTGCGCAGTTGGTGGAGTTCAGCCTCAGTCCGAAACAGTTTGGCGTCAAGCAGACAGATACTCTGTGCCAAGAATGGTTTTTGTTAATAAAATGGACAGGACTGGTGCAGATTTTCTAAAAGTTAATAAACAAATTAAAGATCGACTAAAAGCGAATGCACTCCCAATTCAGTTACCTATTGGAGCTGAAGGCGATCTTACAGGCATTATTGATTTAGTCGCCAACAAAGCATATCTTTACAAAAATGACTTAGGTACTGATATTGAAGAAGCACCAATTCCATCTGACATGAAGGATGAAGCTGATGAGTGGAGATCCAAGTTAATGGAGAGCGTTGCAGAAAATGATGAAGAATTAATTGAAATATTTCTCGAAACAGGAGAATTATCTGAGGAACAACTAAAAAAAGGAATAAGAGAAGGGGTTTTAAAACATGGATTGGTTCCTGTATTGTGTGGTTCGGCTTTTAAGAATAAAGGAGTACAACTTGTTTTGGATGCAGTAGTGGATTACTTGCCAGCTCCAGTTGATGTAAAACCAATACAAGGAGTTTTACCAAGTGGTAAAGAAGACGTCAGACCTTCAGACGATAATGCTCCGTTCAGTGCACTAGCTTTCAAAGTTATGTCTGATCCTTATGGGAAATTAACTTTTGTAAGAATGTATTCTGGGGTTCTTTCAAAGGGTAGTTATGTTATGAATTCAACAAAAGATGCTAAAGAGAGAATTTCTAGATTAGTCATTCTAAAAGCCGATGAAAGAGAGGAGGTTGATGAATTGAGGGCAGGAGATTTAGGCGCTGTATTGGGTCTTAAAAATACAACAACTGGAGATACTTTATGTAATACGGAAGATCCTATAGTGTTAGAAACATTATTTATCCCTGAACCAGTTATCTCTGTGGCAGTTGAGCCCAAAACTAAAGGAGATATGGAAAAATTATCAAAAGCTTTAACAGCGTTATCTGAAGAGGATCCGACCTTTAGGGTTAGTACAGATCCAGAAACTAATCAAACTGTAATTGCTGGTATGGGTGAATTGCACCTTGAGATTCTTGTAGACAGAATGTTAAGGGAATTTAAAGTTGAAGCTAATATTGGAGCTCCCCAGGTTTCTTACAGAGAAACTATAAGATCAAGTTCTACCGGTGAAGGTAAATATGCAAGGCAAACTGGAGGAAAGGGTCAATACGGTCACGTAATAATTGAGATGGAACCTGCTGAAGTCGGTAAAGGTTTTGAATTTGTTAACAAAATTGTTGGCGGAGCTGTGCCCAAAGAGTACATTGGTCCTGCTTCTAATGGGATGAAAGAAACCTGTGAATCTGGTGTTCTTGCAGGTTATCCACTCATTGATGTAAAAGTAACACTAGTCGATGGTTCATTCCACGATGTAGACTCATCTGAAATGGCCTTCAAAATAGCAGGTTCCATGGCTTTTAAAGACGGGGTTAAAAAATGCAATCCTGTCCTTTTAGAGCCTATGATGAAAGTTGAGGTCGAAAGTCCTGAAGACTTTCTTGGATCTGTAATTGGTGATCTCTCTTCTAGAAGAGGTCAAGTAGAAGGACAATCTGTTGATGATGGATTGTCTAAGGTACAGGCCAAAGTACCCTTAGCCGAAATGTTCGGTTATGCTACTCAACTCCGATCAATGACTCAAGGTCGGGGTATATTTTCAATGGAGTTCGCAAATTATGAGGAAGTTCCTCGTAACGTTGCTGAAGCTATCATTTCCAAGAATCAGGGCAATTCCTGATCTCTAAACCAAAACACTCTTAAACCCTCGATTCTTTAATTCAAAATGGCTCGCGAGAAGTTCGAAAGGAACAAACCACATGTCAACATAGGTACTATTGGCCATGTTGATCATGGAAAAACAACACTAACTGCTGCTATTACAAACGTATTAGCTAAAAAAGGTCAAGCTCAAGCACAAGACTATGGAGACATTGATGGTGCTCCTGAAGAAAGAGAGCGTGGCATTACAATTAATACAGCTCACGTTGAATACGAAACTGAAGGCAGGCATTATGCTCACGTCGACTGCCCAGGACATGCCGATTATGTAAAAAACATGATTACTGGAGCTGCTCAAATGGATGGAGCTATCTTAGTTTGTGCAGCTACAGATGGCCCTATGGCGCAAACAAAAGAGCATATTCTTCTAGCTAAACAAGTTGGAGTTCCTGCTCTCGTAGTTGCCCTCAATAAATGTGACATGGTCGATGATGAAGAAATTATCGAACTTGTTGAAATGGAAATTAGAGAACTATTAGATAGTTATGACTTTCCTGGAGATGATATTCCTATAGTTCAAGTTTCCGGTTTAAAAGCTCTTGAAGGTGATTCTACTTGGGAATCAAAAATTGAAGAATTAATGAAAGCCGTTGATGCTAGCATTCCTGAACCGGAAAGAGAAGTTGATAAGCCATTCTTAATGGCAGTTGAAGATGTTTTCTCAATTACTGGTAGAGGAACAGTAGCTACCGGAAGAATTGAGAGAGGTAAAGTAAAGGTTGGAGAAGAAGTTGAAATAGTTGGAATCAGAGATACAAGAGTAACCACTGTTACTGGAGTTGAAATGTTCCGTAAACTTCTTGATGAAGGTATGGCTGGCGATAATGTTGGTTTGCTTTTGCGTGGTGTTCAGAAAGAAGATATTGAGAGAGGAATGGTTCTTGTTAAGAAAGGATCAATTACTCCTCATACTCAGTTTGAAGGAGAGGTTTATGTTCTAAAAAAAGAAGAGGGCGGTAGACATACCCCTTTCTTCGCCGGATATAGACCTCAATTTTATATCAGAACAACTGATGTGACAGGTCAAATTACAGCATTTACCTCTGATGATGGTTCTAATGTCGAAATGGTTATGCCTGGTGACAGAATCAAGATGACTGGAGAATTAATTTGTCCAGTAGCTATTGAACAAGGTATGCGATTTGCAATCCGTGAAGGTGGACGGACTATTGGTGCTGGAGTTGTTTCTAAAATTCTCAAATAATATATTTGAACTTTAAGAATTTAACCTCAATAAACTAATATAAAAGAAGGAATTAGGGCCGTTGTAATTCAACGGCCCTCCTAAAGAAGTTAATTTGAAATTATGACTGCATCAATTGCACAACAAAAAATAAGAATAAGATTAAAAGCATTTGATAGAAGAATGCTTGATTTGTCTTGCGATAAAATAATCCAAACTGCCGATACTACTTCAGCTTCGGCAATAGGCCCAATACCTTTACCAACAAAGAGAAAAATTTATTGTGTCCTAAGATCGCCTCATGTTGACAAAGATTCTAGAGAGCATTTTGAAACAAGAACACATCGAAGAATAATAGATATTTATAGTCCGTCCGCAAAAACTATTGATGCTTTAATGAAGTTGGACCTCCCTAGCGGTGTAGATATAGAAGTGAAACTTTAATAAATCCCGAAAACTACTTAAATTGATTAGTATTAAATTATATAAATGAGGTTTAAATGGGAGAACTCTCTGTAAGGGAATTACCTTTATTTCCTTTGCCAGAGGTAGTCCTTTTCCCTCAAGAGGTATTGCCTTTACATATTTTTGAATCTAGGTACAGAATTATGCTTCAATCTGTTCTAGAAACAGATTCTATGTTTGGAGTTGTGAAGTGGGACCCAAATACTAAGAGTATGGCTAATGTTGGATGCTGTGCACAAATAATAAAACATCAAACTGCAGAGGATGGAAGAAGTAATATTATTACCCTAGGACAACAAAGATTTCAAATACTAGAGATCACCCGTTCAACTCCATTTTGCTCAGCGATGGTCAGTTGGATTAATGATGATAATATTGATAACCTTCAAAATTTAGATACTTTAAAAGACTCAGTTACAGAAGCACTCAGTGACGTTATCAACCTTACGAGTAAATTGACTAATACCAAGAAAAACCTACCCGATAAGTTACCCAAAAATCCTATGGAATTATCATTTTGGATAGGAGCTCATTTAGGAGGCCCAGTTGCGGAGGAACAGCAAAGACTTCTAGAGGAAAGAAACACTTTTACACGTTTGCAAAGAGAATATGAAATGCTTGATCATACAAGAAAACAACTTGCAGCAAGAACTGCTTTAAAAGAAAGTTTACCTGATATTAAAGAAAATTAAATGTTTGAAATACTATTACCTTTTTTTTTACTGATTTTATTCCTTTTAGCTTTAACTATTATCTGGAGAATTAAAGCTAGAAAATTTATTACTTCTGGTACTGTTGCATCAGCATATGATGCTTGGACTCAGGATAAATTACTGGAGAGGTTATGGGGTGAGCATATCCATTTAGGCTATTATCCCTCAAATGGAAAAAATGTCGATTTTAGAAAGGCTAAAGTTCAGTTCGTGCATGAATTAGTAAAGTGGAGCGGATTAGATACCTTACCAAAAGGTTCTAGAGTACTTGATGTAGGTTGTGGGATAGGAGGCAGCTCTAGAATTCTTTCAAAATATTATGGCTTTAATGTTACTGGAATAACAATTAGTCCCGCTCAAGTAAAGAGAGCGAGAGATCTTACTCCTGTGGGACTAAATTGCACCTTCCAAGTTATGGATGCCTTAGATTTGAAATTTGAAGATGGATCATTTGATGCCGTTTGGAGTGTTGAAGCTGGTGCCCACATGATTGACAAAAAAAAATTTGCAGATGAGATGCTTAGAACTTTGAGACCAGGAGGTTATTTGGCATTGGCTGATTGGAACTCAAGAGATCTAAGAACTTACCCACCATCTATTTTTGAGAAAATAGTTCTTAAGCAATTACTTGAACAGTGGGTACATCCAAATTTTATTAGTATTAACGAATTCGGTGAGATTCTTAGAACTAATAAAAATAGTGCAGGAAGGGTTATTACTGAAAATTGGAATTCTTATACTAATCCCTCATGGTATGACTCCATATTTGAAGGAATTCGAAGACCTTTAACAATTCTGTCTCTTGGTCCATTAGCGATTATAAAATCCATTAGAGAAATACCTACGATACTCCTCATGAATTGGGCATTCAGTAAAGGTTTAATGGAGTTTGGAGTCTATAAATGTAGAGGGTAGGTTAATTTAATTCAATATTTTCAGAAAAATAATTTCCAAAATCGACAAAGTTCTTACAAAGTGGCTTTAGATTATTTTTTAGTTCAAGAAAGTTTTTAATATTATTTTGATTATCGATTTCTAAATCAATATAAATGATGTATTCGCCTAACTCCCTTTTAGATGGTCTAGACTCAATTTTACTCATATTGAATCCAAAATCTGCAATATAATTTAAAGCTTTAAGTAAGGAACCAGGTTTATTGGAGATTAATGAGAAAGCAAAACTGTATATATTTCCTGAATTACAGTTAAATTCTTTACTCAATAAGACAAATCTAGTGCAATTACCTGGGATGTCATTAATAGGAAAAGCTAATTCTTTAAGTCCCTCGATTTGAATTAATGATTTTGAACCGATCGCTGCTCTGAATTTACTTCCCTTTACCATGTTTACAGCCTCTGAAGTTGAATTTGTTGGAAGAGGAATTGCATTTGGAAGATTTTCGGATAACCATTCTGAACATTGAGCTAATGCTTGAGGATGAGATAGTACTTCTGAAATGATTGAAAGTTCTCCATTACTAATTAATGCATGTTTTATGGGTAAAACGATTGCTTTATTAATGTATATTTCGGGAAATTTCCAAAGAGCATCCAGAGTGGCAGTAACCCCGCCCTCCACGGAATTTTCAATTGGGACTACGGCAGCATCACAATTGTTGTAGGCTATTGATTTAATGACCGAATGTAACCCGTTACATGGTACAAATATAGGTGTCTGGAAATCGGCAAGCTTTGATAAAATATGAGCTGCTTTTTCTGCGTATGTCCCTTTAGGACCTAAATATGCAACTTGTTTGCGCATGATTACTTGTAAAAAAAAAAGAAGTCAAATAAGCATTGGAGGGATATAGAAAATGCTACTGTCTTTTGATGCTAAACAGAAACTAAAGCTTTCTGTAACAAGAAATAAAGAATATCTTTCTAAATATCTTTTGGAAGAAGAAAGAGTTGTTGGAGCAATGCTGGACTCCAAAAAATTGGTACCTGAAGGTGAAGGTAGGTATAAGTATACAGTAACAAGTTTTAAGGTTTTTCAATTAGATATTAACCCTGTTGTTTCAATTTCGGTAGAGAATAAAAATGGAACTTTAAGAATGAGTGCCCTTGAAAGTAAATTGGATGGGCTTGGTATGATAGATGACTTTAATCTTATTTTGCAAGCGAATTTAGAAGCAACTGAGATTGGATTAGAGGGTGAGGCGCTTCTTGGGGTGTCTGTAAGTCAACCCCCGATATTGAAGCTGGTACCAAAGAAAATTTTGGAATCTACAGGTCATTCGGTTTTAAATGGAATTTTGTTGGGTATAAAGTCAAGAGTACAACAGCAATTAGTTAATGATTTTTCAGATTGGTGTGAATCAAATAAGATTTGATTTTTTTAAAAAACTTTTTCTGTGAAGATGAGTTATACCATTTTCTTTGATAACTGAAAAATGTTCTCTGGTACCATAACCTTTATTTTTAGCTAATAAGTATTCTGAGTATTTTTTTTCTAACCTTTCCATTAGATTATCTCGAGATACTTTCGCAATTATGCTTGCTGAAGCTATTGCAGTAAATTTCGAATCTCCTGAAATAATATTTTTTTGAATTCCGTTCCATGGTCTTAGTGATAAGGGGCCATCAATTATTAGTTCCGATGGCTGCTCTTTTAATTTTTTTAGAGCTCTTATCATGGATAGTTCAGTCGCCACTCTGATTCCGAGATTATCTATTTCTCTTGCAGAGGATTGCCCAATTCCGTAATCTGAAGAAAGCAATAAAATTTTTGGTAAAAGTAATTTTCTTTTTTTTGGAGTTAATTTTTTACTATCCGTCACTCCAAATTGTTTTAGCATAAATTTATTTTTTTCTGTTAACACTACAACTGCTGAGAAAACTGGACCAAAAACCGCTCCTCTTCCGACCTCATCTATTCCAACTTCTAATGATTTATTCAGCACTTGCTGATGATCTTCTTCTTTTTTTTCTAGTGTTATTTGTCTCATCATTAAGTTCAAGTGCGTCTTCTTTATTTAAAAATTCAACTTCTTCATTTTTATTAATTTTTTTTATTAATTTTTTTCCAGAATTTGTGTTTGCTTCAATCTCAATCTCTTCAGCTTCTTTAGATTTTGAGATTGGTTTTGTTTTTTTTGCTTTTGTTTTTTTATTATCTAAAATTTTTTCTTTTTCATTAGAATTGTCCTTCAATCGCACAATATTATTATTAGTGAGATATTCTTTCCCTAATTTTATGAGTGGGTTAATACCTAATTGACTGAAAACAATTTTTTCATCATTTGTAAGATCAACTGTAATGATGTTTTTTTCCCTTAAATTTAATGCATTCAAATCATTATTTTCTTTTTTATTAGAAGAATCCTCATTATTTTGGTTCTTGGAAAAAAGAAATTCATCTTCAGGGGTTTTTTCTTTCTTATCAGTTGATTGAGATGTATCTATATCTATTGTTTGAATGCCGTTTGATTTGTCTGAAGTTTCTTTAAAATTCTTAATTTTTAGATTAGGAATTTCAAAATTTAGTTTATTTTCTATGTGACCTGTACCATCGCAAGAAGAACATTTTTTACTGAATAATTCATATATATTTTGACCTTGTCTTTTTCTGGTTAACTCAACCAAACCTAATTCAGTAAGCTGAGCTATTTGAGGCCTAGCAGTATCATCTTTTATTGCAGAAGTAAAATGCTCAAGTAATTGGAATTGATCTCTTCTAGATTCCATATCAATAAAATCTACTACGATAACCCCACCAATATTTCTTAATTTCAATTGTCTCGAGATTTCAACTGCTGCTTCGCAATTCGTCCATAAAACAGTTTGTCTTGAGTTGGCTGATCTAGTAAATGATCCAGAGTTTACATCAATTACTGTTAGTGCTTCAGTTGGTTCAATAATTATATAACCGCCAGAAGGAAGTTCTACTCTTGGTTGAAGAGCTTTTTGTATCGCTTTTTTAATTTCGTACTTTTCTAAAATATGTTCATTTAAATCATTATTATGATATTCAATATCTATATTTGATCCATAATTTATTATAAAATCTTTTGCCCTTTCAACCGAAAATTTACTATCTATAATTATGCTTTTAGTCGAAGATTTAATGTAGTCTCTTAAAATTTTAAGAGAGAAATCATCATCTCTTTTTATTAACTTTGGAGGATTAGAAGTCTCAGAAACTTTTAAAATTTTCTCCCATTGTTGTATTAGATTTTCTAAATCTTCAATAAGTAGTTCTTCTTTTATCTTTTCTGCTTCTGTTCTAAAAAGCAAACCTGTGCTGGGTGGTTTTATTAAAACCCCAAGAGCTTTTAAACGACTTCTTTCGGTTTCTGTATTTATTTTTCTTGAAATATTCACTCCTTGTCCATATGGCTGCAATATTGAGTATTTGCCGGGTATTGAAATACTCCCAGTCAGCCTTGGACCTTTAGATCCTGTGGGTTCCTTGATTACCTGTACTAAAACTTTTTGTTTCGGTTCTAGCAATTCAGTTATTCCAAATATTCCTTTTTTAAGTCTTAATGGACCTAGATCTGAAACATGGATGAATCCATTTTTATCACTTTCATCAATATTTATGAAAGCTGCATCAATTCCAGGGAGAACATTTTCAACTGTTCCTAAAAAAATATCGCCAATTTGATATTGACCTTGTGCGACGATTAATTCATCAACTCGATCATCTGTGAGTAGTGCTGCAATTCGAGCCTGCTCAGCGATGATAATTTGCTGAGACATATAATTGATACTGAATGGTTTGAATTTTGAGAGTCATCTAACGAAAAGGGTAAGAAATTACTTACTTTAAGGAGCAATTATTTATAGCTAATATTATTTAATTTTTAAATTAAAGTTAATAGAAATCAGATTCTGCTATATGTAAAGCTTAGACCACTTTCAAACTATTTGAAATTGAATTCGTAGCTATGATTATCTTTGGATTTATCATAACTAAGATAATATTAACACTTAATTACCACTTAAGCACGTTGATCCATTATTCTTAAAGTGATTAAATTTTTTTTAAAGTGGTTCAAGTCAACGAAAATTATTTAAAACTCAAAGCTGGTTATTTATTTCCTGAAATTGCTAAAAGGGTAAAAATATATTCTCAATCAAATGAGAGCTCAAGCATAATTAAGCTTGGTATAGGAGATGTAACAGAACCATTACCTAAAGCTTGCAGAGATGCTATGGGTAAAGCTTTGGATGAAATGGGAACAACCGAAGGTTTTAAAGGTTATGGACCAGAACAAGGTTATTCATGGCTTAGAGAAAAAATAGCAGAACATGATTTTATTTCTAGAGGTTGCGAAATCTCACCTGAAGAAATCTTTGTTTCAGATGGTTCTAAATGCGACAGTAGTAATATCCTAGATATTCTTGGCAAAAATAATTCAATTGCTGTAACAGATCCTGTTTACCCTGTTTATGTAGATAGTAATGTTATGACGGGCAGAACTGGTCATGCCCAAGAAAATGGAACTTATCAAGGATTAACATATCTCGCAATGAATGAGCAAAATAATTTTCTACCAGAAATACCACAGAATAAAGTTGATATCTTATATCTTTGTTTTCCAAATAATCCTACTGGAGCAATTATTACTAAACAAGAATTAAAAAAATGGGTTGACTACGCTCTTCAAAACAAATCATTAATACTTTTTGATGCAGCTTATGAAGCATTTATTCAAGATATAAATATCCCTCATTCAATATATGAGATTGAGGGAGCAAAGGATTGTGCTATTGAATTTAGGTCTTTTTCAAAAAATGCAGGATTTACTGGAATTAGATGTGCTTATACAGTAATACCTAAAAATTTAAAAGGGATGAGCTCAACAAATGAGGAAATAGACTTATGGCCTCTTTGGAATAGGAGACAATCCACAAAATTCAATGGAGTTAGTTATGTTGTTCAGAAAGGAGCAGAGGCTGTATACTCTCTTGAAGGGAAGAAAGAGGTAAGAGATTTAATTAATTTTTATATGGAAAATGCAAAAATTATGAAAAATAAACTACAAACTGCAGGATATAAAGTTTACGGGGGGGACAATGCCCCCTATATCTGGATCAAAGTTCCAGATCAGATGACATCATGGGACTTTTTTGATTTTCTTCTCCAAAAAGTTAGTGTCGTTGGCACACCAGGGAGCGGATTCGGATTATCAGGAGAGGGTTACTTTCGTTTGTCAGCATTTAACTCGAGAGCAAATGTCATTGATGCGATGGAAAGAATAATTAATATATAATTGTAATTACAAAGTTCCTTAAAAAAATTGTTAATGCAATCAATAAAATCAGAGCAAAGTAAAAGTAATAACTCAGCAGTTATTGAAAAGAAACCTGCTGAGTTAAAAAGTAAATCTCCAAAATATAAAGTTTTACTTCATAACGATCCAATTAATTCCATGGAGTATGTCACCATCACACTAAGAGAAGTTGTTCCGCAATTAAGTGAGCAAGATGCTATTGCTATAATGCTGGAGGCTCATAATACTGGAATAGGTTTGGTGATTATTTGTGATTTAGAGCCAGCAGAATTTTATTCAGAATCTTTAAAATCAAAAGGTATTTCTAGTTCTATTGAGAAAGAAGATTAACAACGTTTGAATTTATTGTTTCGAATAAGCTAATTTTCTCTCTGATAGAGGACGAACTTTTAGGGATTCTTTTAAAGAGGACTTACCATATTCTCTCTCAAGGATATTTATAACTGTTTTACCAAATTCATCTTCTTTATTATCAAAAGCTTCTAAGCAAACCTGACCAAGTTTTTTTCCTAAAGAGCCTGGATTCCATAAAAGTTTTCTTGCTGTCCAAGGCATCATGCTCATTGGGTTATAGTTGGGCTTCAAAATTTTATTATCTAAAGCGTACTTCTCAAGAAGAGTATGAGGTTGTAAACCTATAAAGAAAATAGCTGGATCAACAAGACCTTTACCAAAAATATTTTCTAGTTCTCTATGGTAAGCAATGGTTTGTCTTATGGTGCTTGGCGTTTCATCAAAAACATTAAATGAATAATTAACTGAAACATGATTCTTGAAACCTGATTTGACAAGCATTCTGCAATTATTTAATACCGTTTCAAGGTCATATGCTAATCTCATTTTTCTAACAAGTTCCTGAGATCCTGAAGTTATACCTATTTCAAAATAGCTCATACCTGTATCCACCATAAGCTGAGCGAGCTCAGCATCAATATTATCGGCTCGGATGTATGCAGCCCAATTAATATCCTTCCAACCTTGATCTTTAATAGCTTGCAACAGTGCTTTTGCATCTTCAATATGTTTTTTGGCTGGAATAAACTGCGCGTCTGTAAACCAAAATCCTCTAACTCCAAGATCATATAATTGCTTCATTTCTTCGATTACTTCGTTGATAGGGTTAACACGAACCTGTTTCCCCTCCACAACTGTATAAACACAGAAACAACAATTATGAGGACAACCTCTTTTCGTTTGAACTCCAACATAGTAATCTCCATCTTCTATGTACCAATTGAATTCTGGCCATATTGATTTAATATATTTATAGTTGCAAGCAGTTTTAATCGTACCTGCGGGTTGCTCATGTATTAGTTTGTTTCGAGGTTTTTCTCCAGCAACATAACATCGTTCTTTTTCTATTGAATTATTCCTTATAATTTTCTCTATTAGGTTTTCACCCTCTCCGACTGAAATAATAGTTCCTTTTGGAAGTAAATTTCCTAATTGTTCATAGAAAACGCTAACAGCTCCCCCTCCTAATATTACTTTTACATCTTTGTTATATTTTTGCGCTCTTTTTAGTCCCATTTTGACGAAAGAAGTATTTCTATATATTTCTTTATAATGAGATGCAATTAATTTCAATCCTCCCCAAGATCCTCTTATTTTTTTTAGGATATTTTTTGAGTAAAAAACCTCGAAAGAGTTTTGTAGGGGATTCCCACTCCTTCCATCGACAGGTGCATAAATTTGTATATCTCTCCATGAAAAAATAATTAGATGAGGTCTAAATGTATCAATTTTTCTTACTAAGTATTTGGAAACTTTACTGGATGGGATTATTGCCAGATCAATAAATTGCTGCTCAATATTTGGAAAACATTTATGAATATGGTCTGCTAAATAAATAGGTCCTATTGGAAATATCGGATTACATGGAAGTCGTACAGTCAAAATCTTCCCATATTGATTTCTGAAGTAATTCTTTGTATTCAATTTTTTGAACTTTAAATTAAAATTCATGTTATGAATTTCTAATGAATTTATATCCATTAAGAATCTAACTACTTTATTACTAATTTGGCGAAATTGAAAATTTTTAGAAAATACTAATGAGAATTTTTTGTAATTTAAATATCAGAAATCATATAAATCCAACATACTTTTAGGAGTTTTAATCCATCAATCCATCTAGATATATTTGGTGCTCCAGATTTTCTAGCATAATACCGGACAGGATAATTAAGTATTTTAATATTATTTTTTGCTGCTTCAAATATTATTGTGAAATCTCCAAATGGATCAGATTTAGAATCCCAACTACCGTTTTGTTTCATAAGCTTAAAGAATTTTCTTGAAAAAACTTTTGTTCCACAAAGAGAATCTGACACTGGCTTATTAATGAGAATTGATAAAAATATTGCAAAGAGTCTATTCCCTATGTAGTTGGCCCATCTCATAGCATCCTTTTCCATTGGAAAGGTTGTTCGGGCACAATTAATTAAAATATTTTCATTTTTGGTTGATTCCATTATTGCTGCAATACTGTCATTTATATCTACGGTAAAATCGCTATCAATTATGGCTAGGGTTTGACCTGAAGAAATATTAAATCCCTCTACGACAGCATTTTTTTTGCCCTTAGATGTTTGTTTTAAAAGTGATATTTTATAGGAATTTGTGAATTTTTCTTTTAGTTCTTTTAACATCGAATATGTATTATCTTTGCTATTCCCTTCCACAAAGATGATTTCTAATTCATTTGGTATGCTTTTAAATTTATTTAATGCATTTACTAAAAGCTCTTTATTACCTGCTTCATTTCTTGCAGGAATAACTATTGAAATTAAATGATCAGAAATATTTTCGCTATATTTATAAAAAACAATTTCTAGTTCGTAAGCTAATTGTTTGATAATTGGTAATTTGCGAAAAATATTTTTTACTGATAGTGGAATCAGTTTAGTTTTTAAAGGAGTTAACTTTTTTGCTTTCCATCTAATGGATCTATAATTATAAATTTCAGCTAAGGATTCAATATCGCCTAAAGTTATTCTTGCTTGGCTGGTAGTTTCTCTAAAAATTCTTGAATCAAATCTTAGCCATCTAGTTATTGGTTCCCATGCATTACCCCGAACTTTGATTGAAATTAATTCGCTATTGTTTTTGAATAATTGATGTAGTTTATTATGCGTCAAATTCCAACTATTTTCAGATTTCATGACTTTGTATAATTGGCTAAAGACACTTTATTATATAAAGGCTGTTTACTTCTTTAATATTAATATCCAGGGTTTTAAAATATAATTATCATAAATTACTTCATAAGAATTATTATTGTTTTTTATCTCTTGAAAATCTGTTGTCCAGGCTAATTCTGCTTTTTTTAACTGATCAATATTCTCTAAAACTTCGCCAAGTTTAGGTGTTAATAAAGAAATTTTAATTATTTTTGATGAAGATTGAGGATTGTTCATACCTGCTTTATCAACTTTTATAGGTTGACTTTTTACTATATCAAGAGATGATATCAATTCCATTTCTTCTCTTAATTCTCTTGATCTATCAGTGAATAATCCTGATTGCAAAAGAAATGAAGTTAATAAGTAAGGACCAATTATAAGAGCTATTAAGATTTCTTTAAATGAGTTCTTATGTTTTATGAATGACCAAGATAACCCGAAAAATAATAAACCAATAATTAATAATGTATTTTCTTTCAAGTTAAAGTTACTTATATTTTTAAATAAAAAATAATATGTGGCAGTTAGAGTTAATAGAAATAATGGAATTATTTTGGAAGTGACAAACATAAAGATACTTTTGTATTTTTTAGAATTAAATAAATATCTAATTCCTACATAAGTATTTAGTGAGAAAATTGATGATATTTGTAAAGCGTAATAGGGAGTTTTCGTAGAAAAAAAACTTAGAATTACTATACAAATTAAGGGGAAAAAGGTAAGTATATATTTATTGTCTTTACTTTCAGAAATATTTAGAATTGTACCAATAATTGCAAATACGCTCCATGGTAGGAATGTGACTGGAATATTCCAAAAATAATAATAGAAGGGATTTGTGAAATTATTTTTGTTAGAGAGAATAGTGAATTTGTCGAATAAGTAAAAGATAATATTTTTATCTAAATATGAATTAATAGAAAAAGACCATAATAAGTACGGAATAAATCCAATTATTAGTCCAAGCCAAAAGAATTTACTGAATAAACAATTCTTTTTTAAATACAAATATGGCAGAAGTGATAATAAAGGTACAAATACTAGAAAAGTTTTCATCATAAAAGATAAACCAATCCAAATACCAAAAAGCAGAATATAAATTTTGTTATTTTTACTTTTTATTTTTACTAAAGAAAATACACCAATACTTACTAAACATGAATAAATGACATCTTGAGTTGCTAAGTGGGAGTAGTCAAACCATAGATATGTCGTAGAAAGTATCAGCGGAGAAATAATTGCATATTTTTTATTAAAAAATTCTTCATGTAATTTGTAAGTTATGAATAGCATCAATATGGCAGCAACTGTGGTTGGAAGATATGCTGAAAAAATATTTCTTCCAAAGATATCTTGTGACTTTGCTATTAAGTACTGTAATCCAATTGTTCTATCTAATACATAATCATCCCACCAAAGAGGAATTGTCCAGTTTCCTTTATCTAATATCCATCTTGCTTGTAGGGCATAAAATCCTTCATCAAAAGCAATGTAACTTCTCTTGCCAAAATAAAATATAAGTGGAAAAAAAATAAATATTTTTAAAAGAGGTTTGAAATTTATAGTTTTATTAATCATTCTTGTTTTTAATTAGCTTTTTAAATGCCGATAATTGGAATTGAACCAATGACCTACTGTTTACGAGACAGTTGCTCTTCCGCTGAGCTATACCGGCTAAACTAAAATGTTCATAATTTCATATAGACTTAATTCTATTATTTAAAGAATTTATGTCAAAAATAGATCCTGAGTTAAAAAAAAAATTATTAAAGGAATCTCAGGCGCCTTTCAAGGGATTACGGAAAATAGTATGGATAGCTTTTAGTGGTTCGGCATTTTTGGGACTTTTCATTATGCTTGCAAAAATTGCAAGCGGCAATGAATTACAGCTAAATAACCTTCTAATACAATTATGTGCATGTATAGTATTTCCTACTTTATTATTCGTTGACAGGAATAAGGATTAATTAAGTAAAAATTAAATTATTGAGTTAATTTTCTCTTTTTAGTAACAAATTTAAATGCTTCAATTATGTCTCCTTCTATCCACGAAGAGAATTTATCGCAGCCAACACCGCATTCAAATCCAGAATTAACTTCTTTCACATCATCTTTAGACCTTTTAAGGGAGTCTAAATTACCCTCAAAAATCACTTTATCTGATCTAAATACTCTTAGAGAGCAATTCCTTTGCAGTTTTCCAGATTGTATATAACAGCCTGCGATAGCGCCTTTACCAACTGAAAAAGTTGCTCGAACTTCTGCTTTACCCAATGATTCCTCGACAAGATCAGGTTCAAGTAACCCTTCCATCGCCAACTGAATATCTTCTAAGAGTTTATAGATTACTTCATATTCTCTTATATCAACATCGTTAGCATCAGCTGCTCTTTTTGCTCCGGATGCCAATGAAGTGTTAAACCCAATGATTACTGATCCTGAAGCAGCTGCAAGATCTATATCAGTCTCAGTTATTTCTCCGGGAGCAGAGAGTAGAACTCTAACCTGCACTTCATTTTTGGGTAATTGCTCTAACGAACCTAATATTGCTTCAACACTACCTTGAACGTCAGCCTTAAGGATTAAGTTTAACTCTTTTAATTCTCCGTCATTTGCTTGAGTTGATAATGATGATAAGCTAACTCTTCTTGAAGCCATTTGCTGAGCTAATTTTGTAGCCCTAGCATCTATAGCTCTATCTCCGACGACAGCTCTAGCAGTTTTCTCATCAGAGTAAACTTCAAATTCGTCGCCTGCTGTTGGTACTTCACTGAATCCTAGCGCTTCAACTGGAAAAGATGGTCCTGCTTCTTTAATTCTATTTCCATGCTCATCAACCATTGCTCTAATTTTTCCAAGAACTGAACCGGCAGCCAAAATATCCCCAGATTTTAAGGTGCCATTTTGTACTAACAGAGTTGCTACAGGACCTTTAGCTTTATCTAGGTGGGCTTCAATCACAGTTCCTTTTGCAGATCTGTCTGGGTTAGCTTGTAGATCTTCAACTTCTGAAACTAATAAAATCATTTCGAGCAACTTATCAATATTTTGTTTTTTGATCGCACTTACTGGGACCATCACAGTATCTCCTCCCCAATCTTCAGCAATTAAATCTTTTTCTGATAATTCTTGTTTAACTCTGTCTGGAGATGCCCCTTCTTTATCAATTTTATTAATAGCAACAACAATTGGTACTTTTGCAGCTCTTGCATGACTAATGGCTTCAAGTGTTTGAGGTCTGCAACCATCATCTGCAGCCACTACAAGAACAGCTACATCAGTAACTTTAGTTCCCCTTGCTCTCATTGCTGTAAAGGCTTCATGACCAGGAGTGTCAAGAAAAGTTAATTTTTTCTTTTTAGATTCATGTTCAAATTCAACTTGATAAGCTCCTATGTGTTGAGTTATACCTCCCGCCTCTCCAGAAGCTACTCTTGATTCTCTGATGGAATCTAAAAGACTTGTTTTGCCATGATCTACATGACCCATGACTGTAATTACAGGTGGCCTTTTTATTAGATTATCAATGTCATCGGATTCAATCATATCAACTGTTTTCTCAGCAGCTTCTTGAATATCATCCTGCAAAACTGGTACTCCAAATTCTTCAGCTACTGTTTCGATAGTTGATAAGTCAAGTGATTGCGTTACTGTTGCCGTTATTCCTTTAAAAAAAAGGGATTTGATTATTTCAGAACTTTCAAGACTTAACTTATCAGCTAATTCTTGTACTGTTAAATTATCTTCGGGAACTATTATCATTTCAGGTCTAACTTGTTTAGCCTCTTTAGCAGCTTTTAATTCCATAGCTCTTCTTTTTTGCCTTTGCCGTGTGGTTTCTTTTCTCTTTTTTTTAGGTGATTTTATAGATTTTTGGGATTTAGGTTCATCAGACTTTTCTTTCTTTGGACGTGCCAAACTGGCTGATAATATTGAAATTTTCTCACCTGAGTATCCACTGGTTTCAGAGGTTAATGAATCATCATTCTCACCAATAATATGAACTTTTTGTCTTTGTTTCTGGGGATTCTTACTTCTTAATGCTTCTAATTTTGCACTGTCATCCCAATCTGTTTTGCCTGGTTTTTTTGAAGGATTTGAAAATGTTCTGTGAGGTGGTTTTTTGGAACTTGGGGCAGCATTAGGACGAATATTAGGAGCTTTTACTTTTTGCTTAGGTGTCTCAATATTTGGTTTTTCTTTATTCTGTGAACTTAGGTTTTCTTTACCAGATTTATTAGTTTTTTGAAGTTGCAAAAGTTCATTAGGTGATACAGGCTTCCTAATCCCAGAGGACTTTTGAGTATTGAACTTAGAACCTTGCCTATTAAAATCTTCTTGTTTGAAATTTCCACCCGGTCTATTGGACATGCCAGGTCTATTGGAAGCACCTGGTCTATTGGACATGCCAGGTCTATTGGAAGCACCTGGTCTATTGGACATGCCAGGTCTGTTGGAAGCACCCGTTCTATTGGGCATGCCAGGTCTATTGGGAGCACCTGGTCTATTGGACATGCCAGGTCTGTTGGAAGCACCTTGTCTATTAGGCATGCCAGGTCTGTTGGGAGCAGCTTGTTTGAATGTAATATTTTTCTTATTATTGTTTGCATGTTTTATATTTTGATTTTTATTGGGATCGTCCCTTCTAATGGGAGCACCTACGAGCTCAGGGGGAGTTATTTTAGTACTGAAATTTTTTGTTTTAGGTTTGTTCGCAATTTGATCAGGTTTGTTTGATAAATATCTTTTGTCCCCTGAGTTATAGATGTTCTTAGAAGATTCGTTAGTTTTAGAATTATTATTTATATTTTTAGGCTTCGCAATAAGTTGAATAGGAGGTTTCGCAGGACTTTTGATAGATGAGGTTGTATTATTTCGGAAAGTTTTTTTATCTAGGTTAAAATTTTGTGATGCTTGAGACTTGTTATTTTGATTTTTAAAGTTTGCTTGAGATGGCGAACTGCTAATAATAGTTGGTTTATTGTAATCTTTAGATTGGTTTGAAGTTGTTTTTTGATTTTCAATTTTATTTAAAGGTTTTGTCAATAACTGCTTTTTGTTTGAACTATCTTTGAAAGGTTTTACTTTTGCAGAAGAGATAAGAGTGGATTCTTTTTCTTTGTTTTGCGGGTAATTATCTTTTTTGTTGGCGGGTTTATTAATAGAAAGTATTTTTTTATCTGAACTCTTACTATTAATTAAATTTTTAATTTTTTTTGCATCCTGTGCACTAATAGAACTGCTATGACTTTTCACAGAAATTGCAAGTTTTTGAGCGGCATCCAGAATATCTTTATTTTCCAGATTTAAGTCTCTGGAAAGTTCGTAGATTCTGATTTTATCGCTGATAGTCATTTAATCTGATTTTACTCTTTTAAAATTAAAGAGGGTTTAGTTCTATTATATTCCCTTATTGGGATTGTCATTGTAGCTTGCAATCTCTTTTTCAAAAATATCAATAAATTCAGTTTCTAAAGAAGTTTTTAAAGCTTTCTGAAGCTTTTTTTTAATTTTAGAATCTGAGGAACATTTTTTTGACTTGCAAATGTAAGCTGATCGCCCCATTCCCTTTTGAAAAATTATGCCTTGCTGATGATCTTTAGTAATCTTTAAAAGATTTTTCCTGTCAAATGTTTTTCTACATGCAATGCATACACGCATAACAGGAGTGTGTTGGATCACCGTTTTCTCTCCTCTTTGGCCGATATTTCACTATTTAGATCATTCTCTAATTGAACATTATCTGAAAAAGTTTCTCCTTCGTTATCTTCTCCTTCATATTCATGATCATCTTCAGGAAGGGGATAAAGCTCTCTTAGCCTCGCATCTTCTGCCGCACGTTCAGCTTGTTCTGCTTCTAATTTCAGCTCCGCTTCTCTCTGAAGATTCTCTTCCTCTTCTCTTTGAATGATTAATTCCGAGACTGCAGAATCTTCCGCTTCCTGATCATATTCATGTGAGTTTTTAACATCAATCTTCCAGCCAGTTAATCTTGCGGCAAGTCTTACATTTTGACCTTCTCTACCAATCGCTAGACTCAATTGATCAGGAGGAACTAATACGTGGGCGTGCTGCCCTTCTGGGTCAACTAGTCTTACTAGATCAACTTTTGCAGGACTTAAAGAGTTTAAAATATATTGTATTGGGTCAGATGACCATTTAATTACATCAATTTTTTCTCCCCTCAATTCATTAACTACTTGCTGAATTCTTGCCCCTCTTGCTCCAATACAGGCTCCTACGGGGTCAACTTCTTTTTCAACACTATCAACAGCTACTTTTGTTCTAGGACCAACAGCTCTTGAAGGAGGGTTTGCTTCTCTTGATACAGCAACAATTTTTACTGTACCTTCCTGAATTTCTGGAACCTCATTTTCAAATAAATAAACCACTAAACCTGCATTTGCTCGACTTACAAAAAGTTGTGGCCCTTTTCTAGCTATTTCGCTGACTTCTTTCAAAAATACTTTGAATGTTGCATTTGCTCTGTAGTTATCATTCGGTAATTGATCTCTTTTGGGAAGTTCGGCCTCTACTTCTGGTCTTCCAATACCTGAACTAACACCCATAATCACTGATTGCCTTTCAAATCTTATAACTCTTGCAGTTAAAACAGGATCCTCCAAATCTGCAAATTCTTCTTGAATCATTTTTCGTTGTTGATCTCGCAATTTTTGAGCTAAAACTTGCTTTGTTGTTGAGGCAGCCATTCGCCCAAAATCCTCCTTTTCTGGAGTGACGTCTAAAACAACTGTGTCTCCTATTTGAGCATCATCAGCAACTTGTTGAACTTCTCCAAGGGATATTTGATGATCTTCACTCTCAACTTCTTCAACAATTATTTTACTCGATAAGATTCTATAACCCTCTTCATCAAGATCTAATCCTACATCAAAATTACTAAAGTATTCTTCATCAAATGGATCTTCGTTAACTCCAATGTAAAAAGTTCTTCTATATTTTTCGTAACCTTTTAATAAAGCTTCGCGCAAGGCTATTTCTACGACATTAGGAGGTAATTTTTTTTCCTCACTAATATCTTCAATAAGATTGTTTAAACCTGGGAGAATAACTAATGCCATCTATGATGGGAAATTGAATAATGGTTGAAAATAATTAATCTTTTAATTTACAAAGACTAACTCGTAGAACTTCTTCAAAAGGGATCTTTTTTATCTTACCTTTTATGTTAATGGCTAAATAATCTTTAGACTTTTCATAAAGTAAACCATTCAGAAATTTTATTTTTGATTTCTTTTGGTTTAACTCAACATTAACTGGAAAACCCTTAAAAGTTTTGAAGTCTCTCTCTGAGGTTAATTCATCACTGACCCCTTGACTACTAATTTCTAACACATATGAACAATTTATAAGATTTGAATTTTCTATTTCATTAGAAGCTGGGACATTTAGCATCACACAATCATCTAATGAAATGTCATCACCATTAGTTTTTTTTATAATAATTTCAATGACAATTGGATTGTGGTTAGTTTTTATTTCTAAACTGCAGATATCAAAATCAAAGGCATTGGCAACTTTCTTTAATAAAATTTCGAGTTCAATTTTTTTTTCTTTGTCCAATTTAGTTAAATATATTTCTTAAAATTATTCTCACATATAAATTTTATTTATTTTAAAATTCAAAAATTTGTATTTATGGATGTAAACAAAAAAAACAACAATAATGTATTAATTCAATTAGATTTACTAAAAAATTTTTAAATCTAAATAGATGAAATCGGTCAAGATTAAGTTTATCAATTTAATCCTAAAATTCATTATTATTAGTTCTTGCTTAATTAATTTCTCTCAAAGGGCTGAAGTTTTTGCAATGACTTCTTATGAAAGTCACAATTTTGTATCATCTGCAGTGAAAAATGTTGGGCCTGCAGTTGTAAAAATTGATACTGAGCGATTGGTAGAGAGGCAACAATTTGATCCCACTTTATTAGATCCCTTATTGAGAGACTTACTTGGAGATCCCGGTATTATTCCTGATAGAGAGAGAGGACAAGGTTCTGGAGTCATCATTAATGAGAATGGTTTAGTTCTTACAAACGCTCATGTGGTGGAAAAAGTTGATAATGTTTCAGTCACTTTGGCAGATGGATCCATTTGTGATGGTCAAGTTTTGGGAACAGATGCAGTAACTGATTTAGCTTTAGTACAAATTCAGGGGTCTTCATATTCTGGTTTTGCCCCACTGGGAAATTCTGAAGATCTTGAAGTCGGTGATTGGGCAATAGCTTTAGGTACACCCTATGGTTTAGAGAAAACAGTTACCTTAGGTATTGTAAGTAGTCTTCATAGGGATATTAATAGTCTAGGATTTTCAGATAAAAGGCTTGATCTTATTCAAACCGATGCTGCAATAAATCCAGGAAATTCTGGAGGGCCACTCATAAATTCTAATGGTGAGGTAATTGGAATCAATACATTGGTAAGGAGTGGCCCCGGAGCCGGTCTAGGCTTTGCAATTCCTATAAATCTAGCTAAGAGTGTTTCTGATCAGCTTCTTAAAAATGGGGAGGTAATTCATCCATATTTAGGTGTCCAATTGATTTCTTTAAATCCCAGAATTGCTAAAGAACATAACCAAGACCCCAATTCATTAGTTCAATTACCAGAAAGAAATGGAGCTCTAATACAATCAGTTATACCTAACAGCCCCGCCGAAAAAGCTGGTTTAAGAAGAGGTGATTTAGTAATAGCAGCCGAAAATATATCTATTGAAGAACCTAAAACTTTACTTGAAGAGGTAGAAAAAGCAAAGATAGGTAAAGTATTCCTTTTAAATGTTCTTAGAGATAATAAAGAGATACAGGTAAATATTAAACCAGAACCTCTTCCAGGTTTGACATAAATCATCTATTGAAATTTAATAATTTATAACTATAGAAAAAGATTTTGGATAAACAAACTCAGATGAAACAAGTAGTTGCTGATGCAGCAATTAGTGAAGTAAAGAGTGGAATGATTCTAGGATTAGGATCTGGTTCTACGGCAGCACTTATGATAAAAAGCCTTGCAAATGAAATACGCTTAGGAAAACTTCAAAATATAAGAGGTGTTGCGACTTCCTTTCAATCAGAAGTTTTAGCGCTTGAACTGGATATCCCGCTTATCGATTTAGCTTCTGTTACACAAATAGATTTGGCTATTGATGGAGCAGATGAAGTTGATCCTGGATTCCAATTAATAAAAGGCGGGGGAGCATGCCATGTTAGAGAAAAGTTAGTAGCATCTAAAGCTAATAAATTGTTGATTGTTGTTGATGATACTAAATTGGTTCAAAACTTAAATAAATCTTTCCCTTTACCTGTAGAAGTACTTCCAAATGCTTGGAAGCAAGTTCATGAAGTGATTTCAGATATGAATGGAAGTTCATCTTTAAGAATGGCGACTAGAAAAGCTGGCCCAGTTGTTACTGATCAAGGTAACTTAATTCTAGATGTATTGTTTAATGATGGTATTAAGAATCCAAAAGAAATTGAAATGATTATCAACAATATTCCAGGAGTATTAGAAAACGGATTATTCGTTGATCTTACAGACAAAGTATTGGTTGGTAAAATTGAAAACAATATTCCAGTTGTTTACTCTCCTTCTAAAGTTGGCTAATCTTCAAATCTTATTTTTACTGAGTTAGCGTGACTATGTAAGCCCTCACTTTTAGCGAGATTAATGATATCAGAACAATTAACTCTTAAACTTTCTTCATTAAATTCTATAATTGAAGTATTTTTCATAAAAGTTTCGACTCCTAAAGAACCGCTAAATCTAGAATTCCCTGAAGTAGGTAAAGTATGATTTGGCCCAGCAAGGTAATCACCAACTGCTTCAGGTGTCCATTTCCCTAAAAAAATTGCGCCTGCATTCTCAATACCTTTAAGAATTTTTTTTGAGTCTGAAGCTAAAATTTCTAAATGCTCTGGAGCAAAGTTATTGCTTAGTTCAATACAAGATTCATAATTCTCGCAAATCACAATTAACCCCCAATTTTTTATTGATTGCATGCAAATTTCTTTTCTTGGATGATTTTCTATTTTTTTATAAAGTTCCTCTAAAACTTCTTTTGCTTGGTTCTTTGATGTAGTTAGAAGTATTGATGAAGCTAATGGATCATGTTCTGCTTGCGCTAATAGATCAGATGCTATGTGAGTGCTTTGAGCTGTTTCATCTGCAATGATTAATATTTCACTTGGACCAGCTAAAGAATCAATTCCTGTAGAGCCATAAATTAGTTTTTTCGCAGTAGTTACATAGATATTCCCTGGACCTGAGATAACATCAACTTTATTAATTTGATTTGTGCCATATGCTAAAGCACCAATTGCTTGAGCTCCTCCAATTCTGAATACTTTATTAATCCCTGATAAGTGAGCTGCAGCTAAAACAGTTTTGTTTATTTCCCCCTCTTTATTTCCAGGAGATACCATTATGATTTCTTCAACACCTGCTACTGTTGCAGGTATTGCATTCATTAGTACAGTACTGGGATAAGCAGCTCTACCTCCAGGGATATAAATACCTGCATTTTTAACTGGCCTCCATCTCCTTTGGACTTGATCGCCAAGTTTACCTTTTATAGTGAAAGATAGGGGAATTTCTTTTTCATGGAATTTTTTAATTCTGTTATGGGCTACTTCAAGTGCGTGCTTTAAATTGTTATCAATTTCATCCCACGCATTCTTTATTTGATCGGCACTAACTTGCATAGGGACAGGATTGAAACCATCAAATTTATTTGTATATTTTTCTACTGCTATATCTCCATAATTTTTTACCTCTCGAAGAATTTCTTCAACAATCTCATTGATCTTGTAATTACTTTCAGAATTAGTTCTACTAGAAATTCTTTGTAATTCTTCAATAGCTTCTTTTTTATTATTTATGATCTTCATATGTTGATTTTTCAAAATGAAAGGCTAGATGCCTAGTAAATCCCTTTTACTAAATTATATATGATTGATTTATAGTCTATTTATTTGTTATTATAAAGACTTCTATGAAACAAATCCTCTGTGGCCAATAACAAATCAGCAAAAAAGAGAATACAAATTGCCGAAAGAAATCGATTAATTAACAAATCATACAAATCTACAGTCAAAACTTTGACAAAAAAAACCATAGAAAATTGCGAAACATATAAAAAAGAACCCAACAAAGAGAATGAAAATTTAGTTAAAACTAGTCTTAACAAAGTGTTTAGCTTAATTGATAAATCTGTGAAAAAAAATATCCTACACAAGAACAACGGTGCTAATAAAAAATCAAAAATCAACAACTTTGTAAAAACTACCTTAACCACAAAGTAAAGGGCGAATCAAAATTATGAGCGAAATTGAACTCATAGATTCACACTGTCATTTGATATTTGAAAATTTTGAGAAAGATATTGAAGATGTTGTTCAAAGATTGCGTTCAAGAGGTGTAAGAAAATTAGTTCATGCTTGTTGTGAACTAACAGAAATTCCCAAGTTAAAAAAGATATCCCATGAATTTAGTGAAATTTATTACTCAGTGGGTTTGCATCCGCTAGAAGCAAAAAAATGGAACTTAAGTTCTAAATCCCTTTTAAGAAAATCAGCTCAAGAAGATAGCAGGGTTGTAGCTATTGGAGAATTAGGCTTAGATTTTTTTAAAAGGGAAAATAAAACTCAGCAAATTGATGCTCTCCTTCCGCAAATGGAGCTAGCTTATGAACTTGAATTGCCCGTAATTATTCATTGTAGAGATGCTGCAGTTGAAATGATCGAGATATGTAATGACCTTTCTAAAAAAGGAAAATGCCCTAGAGGTGTACTTCATTGTTGGACTGGAACCCCAAAAGAAATGAAGCAATTTTTGGATCTAGGTTTTTACATCAGTTTTAGTGGAATAGTAACTTTCCCAAAAGCTCATGAAATTCATGAATGCGCCAAAATAGTTCCTAATAATAAATATCTTATTGAGACTGACTCACCCTTTTTAGCTCCTGTGCCACACAGGGGTAAAAGAAATGAACCTGCATATGTTGAAAATGTTGCTAATTTTATAGCAAATTTAAGATCTACTGAATTAAATACAATTGCTAAAGAGTCATCAAAGAATGCTAAAGATTTGTTTAAGTTTGACTTGTTAAGTTGACACTAAAACTGATAGTATTAGGAATTACTGGAAATTTTTCTTAATTTTTAGTTTTAACTTTCTAAGTTAATGGTTTTACAACCATTAAGCTCAATTTTTTAGTTTTTAATAAATTGATTTTTTTTTTGAAATCAAGATTTTATTGTTGATCTCAAATTAAAAGAAAAGTTAACCAACTAGATATTGAGTAGATTTAAAGTAAATAGTAAATCTCACATAATCGAAGGTTTTCTTGGATGAGCAGTAGCGCTTTACAGGTAGCAAAAACAGCTACTTACCTACCAGATTTAGTTGAAGTACAAAGAGCAAGCTTTAAATGGTTTTTGGAAAAGGGATTAATAGAAGAATTACAAAACTTTTCCCCCATATCTGATTACACAGGTAAATTAGAATTACATTTTATTGGTGAAGAGTACAGGTTAAAAAGACCAAGGCATGATGTTGAAGAAGCAAAAAGAAGAGATGCAACATTTGCTTCTCAAATGTATGTAACGTGCAGACTAATAAACAAAGAGACAGGAGAAATCAAAGAACAAGAGGTATTTATTGGTGAATTACCTTTAATGACAGAAAGAGGAACTTTCATAATTAACGGTGCTGAAAGAGTGATTGTTAATCAAATTGTGCGGAGTCCAGGAGTATATTTCAAAGATGAACAAGATAAAAATGGCCGAAGAACTTACAATGCCAGCGTAATTCCTAATAGAGGAGCATGGTTAAAATTCGAGACGGACAAAAATAATTTACTTTATGTAAGAGTTGATAAAACTAGAAAAATTAATGCTCATGTTCTCATGAGAGCAATGGGTCTTTCTGATAATGATGTGGTTGACAAACTTAGGCATCCTGAGTTTTATCAGAATTCAATTCAATCAGCTAATGACGAAGGTATAAATTCAGAAGATCAGGCATTGCTTGAGCTATATAAAAAGCTGCGTCCTGGTGAGCCTCCATCTGTTTCTGGTGGTCAACAGCTATTACATAGTAGATTTTTTGATCCTAAAAGGTATGATCTAGGTCGAGTTGGCAGATATAAAATAAATAAAAAATTGAGACTTACTGTTCCAGATGATGTAAGAACACTTACTCATGAAGATGTTCTTTCTACAATAGACTATCTTATTAACCTGGAATTGGACATCGGTGGTGCAAGTTTGGATGATATTGATCATCTTGGCAATCGAAGGGTTAGATCAGTAGGAGAACTCCTTCAAAATCAAGTAAGAGTTGGACTTAACCGTTTAGAGAGAATAATTAAAGAAAGAATGACTGTTGGAGAAACTGATTCTCTTACTCCTGCTCAGTTAGTTAATCCTAAACCTTTGGTAGCTGCTATTAAGGAGTTTTTTGGATCGAGTCAATTAAGTCAATTTATGGACCAAACTAATCCTCTCGCTGAATTAACACATAAGAGAAGAATCTCAGCTTTAGGTCCTGGTGGTTTAACACGAGAAAGAGCAGGGTTTGCAGTAAGAGATATTCATCCCTCACATTATGGAAGATTATGTCCTATTGAGACTCCTGAAGGACCTAACGCAGGTCTTATAAACTCATTAGCGACCCACGCAAGGGTAAATGAATATGGTTTTATTGAAACACCTTTTTGGGAAGTTAAAAACGGAAAAGTTAATAAAGAGGGTAACCCTGTTTATCTTTCGGCTGATTTAGAAGATGAGTGTAGAGTGGCTCCAGGTGATGTTGCAACTGACAAGGATGGAAATATACTCGCAAATCTAATCCCAGTAAGGTATAGACAAGATTTTGAAAAAGTACCTCCTCATCAAGTTGATTATGTCCAACTATCTCCGGTTCAAGTAATTTCAGTTGCGACTTCACTTATTCCTTTTCTGGAGCATGATGATGCAAACAGAGCTCTGATGGGATCGAATATGCAGCGTCAGGCTGTTCCATTGCTCAGGCCAGAGCGTCCTTTAGTTGGTACAGGTTTAGAATCTCAAGTTGCAAGAGATTCGGGGATGGTGCCCATAACAAAAGTTAATGGAACTGTGTCTTATGTAGATGCAAATGAGATTGTTGTAAAAGATAATGATGGCAATGAACATTTTCATTATCTTCAAAAATATCAAAGATCTAATCAAGATACCTGCCTTAATCAAAGACCTATAGTAAAAATTGGAGATCAAGTAATTTCTGGTCAGGTTTTAGCAGATGGATCTGCCTGTGAAGGTGGTGAAATAGCTCTTGGTCAGAACGTTTTGATTGCATATATGCCGTGGGAAGGTTACAACTACGAAGATGCAATTCTCGTAAGCGAGAGAATGGTGACTGATGATTTATATACATCGGTACATATTGAAAAATATGAAATTGAGGCAAGACAAACAAAGTTAGGACCTGAAGAGATTACAAGAGAGATTCCTAATATTTCTGAAGAAAGCCTTAATAATCTTGATGAAATGGGAATTATCAGAATTGGTGCTTTTGTGGAGAGTGGAGATATTCTCGTGGGAAAAGTTACTCCTAAAGGGGAATCTGATCAACCGCCTGAAGAAAAACTTTTAAGAGCTATTTTTGGTGAAAAGGCTCGAGATGTTAGAGACAACTCTTTGAGGGTTCCTAAGACTGAAAAGGGAAGAGTTTTAGATGTTCGAATATACACTAGAGAACAAGGTGATGAGTTGCCTCCAGGTGCAAATATGGTTGTCAGAGTTTATGTGGCCCAAAGAAGAAAAATCCAGGTAGGCGATAAAATGGCTGGAAGACATGGTAATAAAGGAATTATTAGCAGAATTTTACCAAGAGAAGATATGCCATACTTACCTGATGGAACCCCCGTGGACATAGTTCTCAATCCACTAGGAGTTCCAAGTAGAATGAACGTGGGGCAAGTTTTTGAATTATTGATGGGATGGGCAGCATCAAACTTAAATTGTAGAGTTAAGGTTGTACCATTTGATGAAATGTATGGTGCTGAAAAATCACATCAAACCGTTCAAGCATTTCTCGAAGAGGCTTCAAAACAACCTGGTAAAGCATGGGTTTACAATCCTGAAGATCCAGGGAAGCTTTTACTTAAAGATGGGAGGACAGGCGAACCTTTCGATCAGCCAGTAGCTGTAGGATACTCTCACTTTCTTAAATTGGTTCATTTGGTGGATGACAAAATTCATGCCAGATCCACTGGCCCTTACTCTTTGGTCACTCAACAACCCCTTGGTGGTAAAGCTCAACAAGGTGGACAAAGGCTTGGAGAAATGGAAGTATGGGCTCTTGAAGCATATGGCGCGGCCTATACTCTCCAAGAATTATTAACAGTTAAATCTGATGATATGCAAGGAAGAAATGAAGCTTTAAATGCAATTGTTAAAGGTAAACCAATCCCAAGGCCTGGAACCCCTGAGTCTTTCAAAGTTCTTATGAGAGAATTGCAATCTCTAGGTCTAGATATTGGGGTTTATACAGATGAAGGAAAAGAGGTAGATTTAATGCAAGATGTCAATCCGAGAAGAAATACTCCATCAAGACCTACATATGAATCACTCGGAACCTCTGAATATGAGGAAGATTAAAAATCAATTTAAAAACTTCTAATTAAAATTTTCCAAAAATGACAAACAGCAATTTACGAACTGAAAATCACTTTGATTACGTCAAAATTTCAATAGCATCTCCTCAAAGAATAATGGATTGGGGACAAAGAACATTACCAAATGGACAAGTGGTGGGTGAAGTGACTAAGCCTGAAACTATCAACTACAGAACATTAAAACCCGAAATGGATGGTTTGTTTTGTGAAAAGATTTTTGGGCCTTCTAAAGATTGGGAATGTCATTGCGGTAAGTATAAAAGAGTTAGACATCGAGGTATAGTTTGTGAAAGATGTGGGGTTGAGGTAACTGAGAGTAGAGTTAGAAGACATAGGATGGGCTATATCAAACTAGCTGCGCCTGTTTCCCACGTTTGGTATTTGAAAGGAATTCCCAGTTACGTGGCAATTCTTTTAGATATTCCACTAAGAGATGTAGAACAAATAGTTTATTTTAATTGTTATGTTGTCTTAGACCCAGGAGATCATAAAGAACTTAAATACAAGCAATTACTTACTGAAGATGAATGGCTTGAAATAGAAGATGAAATCTATGCAGAAGATTCAACAATTGAAAATGAACCTTTTGTTGGTATTGGAGCTGAGGCCTTGAAGCAATTACTTGAAGATCTTGATCTGGATCAGGTTGCTGAGGAGCTCAGAGAAGAAATTACACATAGTAAGGGACAAAAAAGAGCAAAACTAATAAAAAGGATTAGGGTTATTGATAACTTTATTGCAACAAATGCAAAACCAGAATGGATGGTTTTAGATGCGATTCCTGTTATACCTCCTGATCTTAGACCAATGGTGCAGCTTGATGGCGGGAGATTCGCGACTTCTGATTTAAATGATCTTTATAGAAGAGTTATTAATAGAAATAATAGACTAGCAAGACTTCAAGAAATTTTGGCTCCTGAAATTATCGTTAGAAATGAAAAAAGAATGCTTCAGGAGGCAGTTGACGCCCTCATAGATAATGGAAGGAGGGGAAGGACTGTTGTTGGCGCAAACAATAGAGCTTTAAAGTCCCTTAGTGACATTATTGAAGGAAAACAAGGAAGATTTAGACAGAATCTTCTTGGTAAGCGTGTCGACTACTCAGGAAGATCTGTAATTGTTGTGGGGCCCAAATTAAAAATGCATCAGTGTGGTCTTCCAAAGGAAATGGCGATTGAGCTCTTCCAACCATTTGTGATCCATAGATTAATTCGTCAAAATATAGTTAATAATATTAAAGCTGCAAAAAAATTAATACAAAAGGCTGATGATGAAGTTATGCAGGTGCTTCAGGAAGTTATTGATGGTCACCCAATTCTTTTGAATAGAGCACCTACACTTCATAGATTAGGAATTCAAGCTTTCGAGCCAAAATTGGTTGGAGGTAGAGCAATACAGCTTCATCCTCTAGTATGCCCGGCATTTAATGCTGACTTTGATGGAGATCAAATGGCAGTTCATGTTCCCTTAGCTTTAGAGGCACAAACTGAAGCGCGTATGCTCATGTTGGCTAGTAACAATATTCTTTCTCCTGCTACTGGGGAACCAATTGTCACTCCATCACAAGATATGGTTTTGGGATCATATTATTTGACGGCTTTGCAACCGAATTATAAAAAACCGCATTTTGGTGATAATAAGAATACTTTTGCTTCACTGGAAGATGTCATTTTTGCTTTTGAAGATAAAAGACTTAGTTTACATGAATGGGTATGGGTTAGATTTAATGGAGAAGTTGAAGATGAAGATGAAATGAATAAGCCCCAGAAAACTCAAGATCTAGAAGATGGCTCAAGAGTAGAAATTTGGAATTTAAGAAGAGACAGATTTGACTCTCAGAATAATTTAATAAGTAGATTTATTTTGACAACTGTAGGGAGAGTAGTAATGAACTTTACCATTATTGATTCTGTATCTAAAACTTAATCTTTAAAAACTATTTTTCATTTATTTTAAAATCATGACATCATCCAAACCTAAAAAAACTTCTAAAGTTCGTAAAACTTCTAAAAACTCAAAAAAAAATAATCCAATAACAATGCCGTCTTTGGCCAAGACGCCTCCATCATTCAAGAATAAAGTAGTTGATAAGAAAGCTTTAAAAAATTTAGTCTCTTGGTCTTATAAAACACACGGTACTGCTATTACTGCAGCAATGGCTGATAATTTAAAAGATTTAGGATTTAAATATGCTACTCAAGCTGCCGTTTCTATTTCAGTAGATGACTTAAAAGTTCCTGAAGCTAAACAAGATTTAATAGGACAAGCTGAAGAGCAAATATCTGCTACAGAAGAATGCTACAGACTTGGTGAAATTACAGAAGTTGAAAGACATACAAAAGTTATCGATACATGGACTGAAACTAATGAAAGATTAGTAGATGCTGTTAAAAATAATTTTAATCAAAATGATCCTCTAAATTCCGTTTGGATGATGGCTAATTCAGGGGCAAGGGGTAATATGTCTCAGGTGAGACAACTTGTAGGTATGAGAGGGTTGATGGCTAATCCTCAAGGAGAAATTATTGACCTTCCAATAAGAACAAACTTTAGAGAAGGACTTACTGTTACTGAATACGTAATTTCTTCTTATGGAGCTAGGAAAGGTTTGGTGGATACTGCTTTAAGAACTGCAGACTCTGGCTATTTGACTCGAAGATTAGTTGATGTAGCTCAAGATGTAATTGTTAGAGAAGAGGATTGTGGAACAGAACGATCAATAGTCGTGGAAGCTGAGGATGGTAAATTTGGAACTAGGCTTCTTGGAAGACTTACAGCTTCTGATATTTTAGATTCTGAAGATAACATAATTATTCCAGAAAATACTGCAATAGATCCTTCAATTTCAGAAAAAATTGAGAAAGCATCTATTACAAAAGTAAATATAAGATCCCCATTAACATGCGAAGCGAACAGATCTGTTTGTAGGAGATGTTACGGATGGGCTTTGGCTCATAATCATTTGGTTGACTTAGGTGAAGCAGTAGGAATCATTGCTGCTCAATCTATCGGAGAACCAGGAACTCAATTAACAATGAGAACTTTTCATACTGGAGGTGTATCTACTGCTGAAAGTGGTGTAGTAAGATCAAAGATTGCTGGTAAAGTTGAGTTCAGTTCAAAAGCTAAGGTTAGAGGTTATAGAACTCCACATGGCGTAGAAGCTAAGCAAGCCGAAGTTGATTTTATTTTAAAAATAGTTCCTCAAGAAAATAATTCCAGCAAACCTCAAAAAATTGAAGTTTCAAGTGGATCACTTTTATTCGTTGATAATGGTGAAAATATTAATTCAGATATAACTGTTGCTCAGATTACTGCTGGTGCAGTGAAAAAGAGCGTTGAAAAAGCAACCAAGGATGTTATTTGCGATTTGGCTGGTCAAGTCAAGTATGACAAGGTTATTCAACCAAAAGAGGTCACCGATCGGCAGGGAAATATTACTTTAAAAGCTCAGAGATTGGGAAGATTGTGGGTTTTGGCCGGAGATGTTTATAATCTGCCACCCAACGCAAGACCAGTTATTTCATCTGAAAAGTCTGTTAATGAAGGAACTGTTCTAGCAGAGGCAAGTCAATCAAGTGAGTTTGGTGGAAAAGTTAGATTAAGAGAATCAATAGGAGATTCGAGGGAAGTTCAGATTGTCACAACTTCAATGACGATAAGCAATTTTAAATTAATTGAAGAATCTACACACTCTGGCCAAATACATCATTTAGAATCAACTGATGGTATTTCTTATCGTTTGAATACTTCTCCAGGGAGTAAGATTAGTAATGGTGAGGTTATAGCGGATTTAACGGATGAAAGGTATCGTACAAAAACTGGTGGACTAGTAAAATATGCACCAGGATTGAGTGTTAAAAAAGCTAGATCATCTAAGAATGGTTTTGAAGTTAATCAAGGAGGAACATTGCTTTGGATTCCTCAAGAGACGCATGAAATAAATAAAGATATATCTCTTCTAATGATTGAAGATATGAAATGGATTGAAGCTGGAACAGAAGTTGTTAAGGATATCTTTAGTCAAACATCTGGGATAGTCACCGTAACTCAGAAAAATGATATCCTCCGTGAAATAACCGTGAGAAATGGAACTTTTCATGAGTGCGATGATGAAGAGGTTCTCAATAGATTTACGGAAGAAGGCAACCTTGTAAATCCAGGCGAGAAGATTATGGATGATATTGATAATAAAGAGATTCTATTTGTTCAGAAATTAGAAACCCCAAAATGTAGAGGTTTACTGTTAAGAACGGTAGAAGAATTTACTATTCCTGATCAAGCAGAATTACCCCAATTATCTCATGTTAAACAGGAAAAAGGACCACATTTAGGCTTAAAAGCTATTCAAAGACTTACTTTTAAAGACGGTGAGTTGATAAAGTCAGTTGAAGGAGTTGAATTGCTTAGAACACATTTAAGTATTGAAAGTTTTAATGCTACTCCCCAAATGACTATTGATGTGGAGTCTATTCAAGATAAAAAGGATCCATCAATAAATAGATTAAACCTTGTAATTTTAGAATCTATTCTTGTAAGAAGAGATACTATATCCGATTCAAGTCATGGTTCAACACATACAGAATTACAGGTAAAAAATAATCAAATAGTCAAAGCGGGAGATGTAATAGCTACTACTCAAATACTTTGTAAACAGAAGGGTTTGGTTCAACTGCCAAATGTTGTTGATGATGAACCTATAAGGAGGTTAATTGTTGAAAGAGAAGAAGATAAAATTAAAATGAAGATTACCACTAAAGCGGTTGTTAAAGTTGGCGATCGCGTAGTAGACGGTGACCTTGTTAGTAAATCTGAAAGATCTACTTCTTGTGGAGAAATTGAAGAAGTCTCAAGTGATTCAGTAACCCTAAGGCTTGGTAGGCCTTATATGGTTTCTCCTGATTCAGTTTTGCATGTTAAAGATGGAGATTTAGTTCTAAGGGGAGATGGTTTAGCTTTACTTGTTTTTGAAAGACAGAAAACAGGAGATATTGTTCAAGGATTGCCGCGAATCGAAGAGTTATTAGAGGCAAGGCGACCTAGAGATGCCGCAATTTTATGTAAAAAATCTGGAATTGTTCAGATTAAACAAGGTAATGATGAAGAATCTGTTTCCTTATCAGTTATTGAAAAAGATGATCTGGTTAATGAATATCAACTATTAGTTGGAAAAAACATAATGGTTAGTGATGGACAACAAGTTGCAGGAGGAGAAATTTTAACTGATGGTCCAATTAATCCTCATGAATTATTAGATTGTTACTTCAGCGATTTAAAGGATAATAAACCACTAATAGATGCTGCTCGAGAATCTATATCGAAATTACAAAGAAGTATGGTAAACGAAGTTCAAAATGTTTATAAGTCGCAGGGTGTTGCAATTGATGATAAACATATTGAGGTTATTGTCAGACAAATGACAAGTAAAGTCCGAGTAGAAGATGCTGGGGATACTACTCTCTTACCTGGAGAACTTATAGAATTGAGGCAAGTGGAAGATACTAACCAAGCTATGGCAATTACAGGTGGAGCTCCAGCACAGTTTACCCCTGTTCTGTTAGGAATAACTAAAGCCTCTCTCAATACTGATAGCTTTATATCAGCAGCTTCATTCCAAGAGACTACAAGGGTTCTTACAGAAGCCGCAATTGAAGGAAAGTCTGATTGGTTAAGAGGTTTAAAAGAAAATGTTATTATTGGTCGACTAATACCTGCAGGTACTGGCTTTAGTGGATTTGTAGAGGAATTAGCCTCAGAGGCGGGCCCCCATCCTGATATCCTCGCGGAAGAATCAGGTGGATATAGAAGAGCACAGAACTTAAGGCCAGACTATACAGTTGATATGCCACAATCGCCTTCGGTAAGCTCTACTGCAATACTTGATGATCCGAGTGATGAAGATTTGGAAACTACGAGGAACCGCCATGGAATTGACCCTACTTCAAGTAATTTTGCTGCCTTTGCAAGACCTAGTGCTGAAAATCAATTTTCTGAAGATCAATTACCAGATCCTGCTGCCCTCGAGGGATTACAAGAGGAGGGTCTTCTATCCGATGAATAATTTTTATCTATTTTCATATTTAGTGATTAGAATAGCTTCTTTGATATGTAAGTGATGATTAAACCAGAGATTGTCCCCAAAAGAAAATTACCTCGTTATGGATTTCATTTTTATAATGAGAGACTTAATGGAAGAATGGCTATGATTGGATTTGTTGCACTTATTCTTACCGAATTCTTTTTAAAACATGGTTTGCTGTTATGGTAAAAATAGTCTTGAACTAAAAATACAATTTGAAAAATCTTCTTGGAAGTAGTATTAGGGATTTAGAAAATGTTGCTTTAAATTATGGTCAAGCTGCATTTAGAGGCCGTCAAATTTATAAATGGATATATAACTTTAGAAATAAAAAGAAAAATATTGATGAAATAGATGTATTACCACTAGATTTTAGACAAAAATTAAAAGATGATGGTTTTAAGATAGGTGAACTAAGTTTTCAAGAAAAATGTTTAGCTAACGATGGTACTCTCAAGTTATTACTTTCGACAGGCGATAAAGAAAGTATTGAGTGTGTCGGTATACCAACTGAAAAAAGGCTTACTGCGTGTCTTTCAAGTCAAGTTGGGTGCCCTATGGACTGCAAATTTTGCGCAACTGGTAAGGAGGGTTTGAAGAGATCTTTAAAAGCAAGTGAAATATTAGATCAAATTTTATTTATTGAAAATGAAATGAATAGAAAAGTAACTAATATTGTTTTCATGGGAATGGGTGAGCCATTGCTGAATATTGATGACTTACTTCTCTCCATTAGATCTATAAATGAGGATTTTCAGATTAGTCAGAGAAAGATAACTGTAAGCACAGTTGCTGTTCCAAAAATGATAAGAAGATTATCAGAAAAGTCTTTTCAAATATTAGGTAAATGTCAATTTACACTAGCAATAAGCTTACATGCTTCAAACCAAAAAACACGAGAAATGATAATACCAAGTGCAAAAAACTACGAGATCAAAAATATAATTGAAGACTCTAAGCAATTTGTAAAAGATACTGGTCGTAGGGTTAGTTTTGAATATTTAATGCTAAGTGGGGTTAATGACAAATTACAACATGCCAATGAATTGAGTAATTTGCTAAAAGGTTTCCAATGTCATGTAAATTTAATACAGTACAACCAAATCGATGAGGTTGAATTTAAAAGAGCATCATTAAAAAATCTTCAATTATTTCAATCCAGACTTTCTAATAATGGTATCAAGGTTAGCTTGCGAAAAAGTAGAGGTCTAGATAAAAATGCTGCATGTGGTCAGTTAAGACAAAATGCAAGAAATAAATAATACTATCTATGGAAAATTTTTTAAAAGTATATTTAACAGGTTATTATTGACTTAATTAATTTTGAATCTTTGGGTTTTATTAAGACAAAAATTTTACCTTTCGCTATCGTCGCGCTTTTCGGGATCGCCTTCTTTGCAGTAAGTGCAAGAATTTGGTTACCAGGAGATATGATGTCGCCTGCCCCACTGAATTAATTTTTTAGTTTTTGAAAATGACAAAAAATAAGGATCCTAAAAAAGAAAGCCTAGCTGAAATTGCAGTCGATCCAGATGTTTTGGCTAAAGAACTGGCTTTAGAGATTGAAATAGATCCTTTAGAGCAAATTGATGAAGATGCTTTTTCAAAAGGTTTAAACATAACTCAAGAGTGTAATGAAGCTTTAAAAATGCTAGAAGGAAGCAGAGAAGAAAGAATCCAGGGTTTAAGAATATTTTGTGAATACAGAGATCAAAGATCTTTCCCTCTTTTATTACCATTACTTGATCAACCTTGTCCTGTTGAAAGAATGAGTGCGGTATATGCTTTAGGTCGTAATCCTTGTCCTAGCGCAGTCCAGAAACTTGTTAGTCTTTTGGAAACTGATGATAATGCATACGTAAGAAGAGCGACTGCATGGAGTCTAGCTAATTATGATAACCAAATTGTTTTAGAGCCATTAATAAATGCTTTGAAGAATGATGTAGCTGCAGTAAGGTTGTGGTCATCTAGTTCTTTAGCGGAAATTGGAAATGTTTCTTTGGAAAACGCTCAATTAGCAGCAGAACAGCTTTTAATAAGTTTAAAAATAGATAGTGAACCAGGTGTTAGAAGTAATTGCATTTGGTCATTGTGTAGATTGTACGAAAAATTAAATAATGCATTTCAAGAAAGTTTTGTTGATGAATGTACCAAGATAGCCCTTTTCGATAAAGAACCTTCCGTTATGGAAGAAGCAAAAACTGCTTTAGATTCAATGGGGATGCAAGCTTTTTATAATTAAATTTTTTAATAAGTGCGCGACTAGAAAATAATTTATCGTATATTCAATATAAAAATTAAAATTAATTAACTTGTACCAACTGAAACAAAAAATTTTCGTTATTGTGTATAAAGTAAATTTACTCAGTACTTGGATTTAATGCCTCAAAAAACATTGAGATTCAAAATTCATCAAGACGGAAGAGTTGAGGAGACTGTTGAAGGATTTATTGGTAATTCATGCAATGAAGCTACAAAAAATCTTGAAGATGCTCTAGGAAAAGTAACAGTTAAGAATAAATCCTCTGATGCTTTCATCTCTAATCAAAATGAAAATTTAAAACAACTTAAAAACGAATCTAATGTCACATTTTAGTACCATTAAAACGCAGCTAAAGGAATCAAAGCCTTTAATTAATGCCCTAAATCATCTTGGTTATACTATTAATCAAGATCAAAAATCTGTCAAAGGTTACAAGGGACAGTTTACTGATGTAGATATAAGCATGAATTTACCTGGTGATACAAAAGTTGGTTTTAAATGGAACAATAATTCAAATGCATATGAATTAGTCACTGATCTGGACTTATGGCAATTTGAAATTCCAGTTGAAAGGTTTATTTCTAAAGTTACTCAGATGTACGCTTATGAAACAATTATTTCAAAGACAAAAAATGATGGATACCAAATTGTTGAAGAGAAAAACCAAAATGATGGTTCTATTGAATTGGTTTTGACAAAATGGGATAGTTAAATCACTCTATGGATTTTGCTGATCCATTGGATAATTTTGAAGAAAATAATGAAATTTCAGGTTTTGAGCCTGTTTTAGGTGGTAAGTTAGCCGAAAAAGCTGTTTGGGTTGATGAGGCTAAATGTATTGGGTGCCAATATTGTGTACATGTTGCTTCCAACACTTTCTTAGTCGATGAATTTCATGGTAGAAGTAGAGCTGTAAGACAAGATGGAGATAGTGTTGATGTTATACAAGAAGCAATAGATACATGCCCTGTTGATTGCATCCATTGGGTGAAATTTGAAGAATTGGATGATTTAGAGAATAGTCTTGATAGGGATATGTTTCAATCATTTGGAAAACCACCAAGAATGAATAAGCATTAATTTCGTAAAAATGGAATATCGAAGATTTGGACGAACCAACCTAAATATTCCTATTTTATCTTTAGGTGGCATGAGATTTCAAAAAAGTTGGGACCAATTAGATTTTTCTGAGATTTCATATGAAGAACAAAATAAAGTAGAAAATATTTTAAATCTCGCAAACAAACATGGCTTAAGTCATGTAGAAACTGCAAAGTATTATGGAACTTCAGAGTTGCAATTAGGAATGGGTTTTAAACATACTAAAAAAATCCCAAACATTATTCAAACAAAGATTCCTCCAAATAATGATCCTGCCATCTTTGAGAAAGACGTCATAACAAGTATTGAAAAATTGAAAGTTAAGAAAATTGATTTGTTAGCAATACATGGCATTAATACTGATGAACATTTACATCAGGCTATTAAAGATGGAGGTTGTATTGATATTTTAAGGAATTTTCAAAAAGAAAATATAATTGGGAATATTGGATTTTCTACCCATGGAAGATCTTCGCTCATTGAGAAGGCTATTTCAACAAATTTATTTGATTATGTAAATTTGCACTGGTATTTCATAAATCAAGAAAATACAAAGGTTATAAATTTAGCAAATAAGTATGATCTTGGGGTTTTTATAATAAGTCCCACTGATAAAGGGGGACATCTTCATACACCCTCAAACAAAATGTTGGAACTTTGTAGACCACTTCATCCTATAATTTTTAATGATCTTTTTTGTTTAAGAAATAAACATGTCCATACCCTTAGTGTGGGTATTGCGAAAGAGGCAGATTTTGATTTGCATTTAGAGGCTATTTCGTTGTTATCAGAATCCGAGAATTATGTTCCAAAGATATTAAATAGATTAAGGGATGAATCTATTAATGCTTTAGGTTTTGAATGGTATCAGAATTGGAATAGAAATTTACCGAGTTGGGAATATACTCCTGGTAATATTAATATTCCTGTTTTGCTATGGCTTTCAAATTTAATAGATTGGTTGGATATGGAAGGATTTGCAAAAGCTAGATATCAACTACTAGGAAATGGAAGTCATTGGTTCCCAGGATCTAACGCTAATTTACTAGATGTGGATGTTTCTGAAGGCCAATTATTGAAAGTTTTAGAAGGTCATATAAATCCAAAAAAAGTTATAAGAAAATTAAGAACTTTAAAAGAAAAGTTTGGAGATAATGTTGCTAAAAGATTATCAAAGAAATAATTTCATAATGGATTTTTCTCAGGTTTACCAACTTTCCTAGGGTAAATTTTGGGGCAAAAATCTTTAGGTTTAATAAGAATAATATTTCGGGTGCCTTTATTTCTTGGTAAGTTAATCCCTTTTTTTTCTCTAACTTTGCCTTCTAATATTTCTAAAGTTTTATTTAGATTTTTACTTTCTTCATCATTCCATTTCCCACAATATAAAACTCCTAATCCTTCTTTTTTTAGCATTGGTATTATATATTCTGAAACTGTTGATGGATTACTCACCGCTCTAGTAGCAGCTATATCGAAACTATTTCTCATTGACGATTGATGGGCTAAATTTTCAATACGATCATTAATTACATGAATTTTGTTTTTGAAATTGATCTCTTTAATTAAAGCTTTAAGTGCATCTGTTTTCTTTTTTGAAGAATCAACTAAGTATATTTCTGAAGTAGGATGAGTTATGGCATAAGCTAAACCAGGAAAACCACAGCCAGATCCAATATCTAAAAATTTTTTATTATCAAAATTAATATTAGTGAAAGTTTTAAAGGGCCAAATGCTGTCAAAAACTTGAGATACCCAATAATCATCATCATTAATTAACCTTGTTAAATTAATTTTATTATTTAATTCTTTAATTTTAATTTGTAATTCTTGAAACATAATTATCTCTTCTTCAGTTATTAAGGGAAAAATTTCTTCTGGGATGTTTAGGTTTTTCATTTCGTTATAAATATAAATTTTTACCATTCATTGAATTTATTCTATTTATTAAAAATTTATTAGAATTACAATATTAATAAAAGGTTATTTTGAAAGGGGAAATTTCTTATTACAAAATTTTAGGTGTAGATGAAAATGCCTCAAATCATGAATTAAGAAAGGCATTTTGTAAACTTTCCATTGAGTTGCATCCTGATACAACTTCTCTAGAAATAGATGACGCTAAAAATAAATTTCAAGAAGTTTTGGAAGCTTATGAAAATTTGAATAATAGTAATTTGAGGAAAATATATGATGACAAACTCAAGGAAAAATCTAGAAGTAAGAAAAATACTAAAGTTTTAAATAATTTAATAGTCGACTCAAATAATCAAAATTTAATAGGAAATAGAAGACCTTTTTCAAATGGGGAATTGTTTTCGTTATTTCTTTTATTTATTATCATTGTTATTAGTTTGATTGGTTCAATTTTTATTGCCTTTTTTTCTGGCAAAGAATTAGATACAATACCTATCTGGTTAGTAAAATGATATTTTAAAAAAGTCTGTGAATTTCCATAAACAACCTATAAACCAACATTCACTTAAATCATTGGAATTGTGGCTAACTGATTTGGGTGCTGTAAAGGATGTTAATAATCCATCTAAATGGTACCTGTTACTTTCTAATTGGAATGCAACTATTATTTTTGAACAAGAAGATTTAAGTGTTATCTGGGAAAGTGAAGGACAAGAAACCAAAAGACTATTTTCCTATTGTATTAATAGAGAAGATGTCGAAAATGCAATACTGCAGGGACCTTAAATTTCTTACTACAGATTGTTTAAGATTTGCCTTATTACCCTGTAACTTTTTTCTAATTGATCATCTGTTATACAAAGAGGTGGTAATAGGTAGATAACATTCCCTAGGGGCCTAATAAATAAACCTTGCTCCATTGCAATACTCTTTATTTCTTTTCCTATATTATTGAAATAACCTTTTTTGTTACCGATATCTAAATCGAAAGCAGCAATTGTGCCGCATAGCCTTATCTTTTTTATATAAGGTAAGTTTTTAAATTTAATTAAATGAGATAAATGTTTTTCTTCAAATGAAAGGTATTTGTGTGGTTCTTTTTCTAATAAATCAAGGCTAGCGTTTGCAGCAGCACAACCTAAAGGATTTGCAGTAAAACTATGTCCATGCCAAAAAGTTTTTCTTGGGGAATCATCAATAAAGGATTGAAAAATTTTTTCTTTACATAAAGTTATTCCCATCGGCAAAAATCCACCGGTTAAGCCTTTTGAAATACTTATTAAATCAGGAATGATTTTTGCCTTTTGAAATGCAAAAAGGGTTCCACATCTGCCAAAACCAGTCAAGACTTCATCGGCAATTAATAAAGAATTATTATTTTTTACAATTTCTGAAACTTTTTTGATAAATTGAGGCCTAACCATATTCATTCCTCCTGCTCCTTGAACAAGTGGCTCAAGGATTACTGCAACTGTGGGAGTTTTAAGAAGAGTTTCTAATTTTTGGATCGCTTCATTTTCTTTATTTACTACTTCTTTATCGTTCATCCAAGTTGAAGGCCATGGGGCTCTCCTCACTGGAAACATAAGATTATCGAAATTCTCATTAAAAATATTTCTTTCACCTAAAGCCATTGCTCCAAATGTATCGCCATGATATGCACCATCAAATGCTACTATTTGAGATCTTGTCTCTCCTTCATTTTGCCATGATTGGAAGGCAATTTTTAAAGCAACTTCTACTGCAGTAGAACCGTTATCAGAAAAGAATAATCTTTCTAGCTTTGTTAATTCACTAAGTCTTTCTGCTAATTTTTTTGCCTGTGGATGTAAGAAATCAGCAAATATAACTTGCTCAAGTTTTCTTGATTGATCGAAAATTGCATCAGCAATATATTCGTTACTGTGACCATGAAGAGTTACCCACCAACTACTTATTGCATCTATTAGCTCTTTTTTAGGATCTTTAGTAAATAGGAGAGCATCTTTACCATGAGTTACTTCTATTTGCGGTTTACTTTTATTGATTTGTGTAAAAGGTGGCCAAATATTTGGGTGCCAATTTTGATTTGGAATTTTTGAATTCAAAGATTTCATTTAACTTATTTTTGAATTTAAAAGTGAGATTAATTTATTTTTGATGTCAAGTTCTTTCCATAGTATGTCTAAATTATTTGAGTCCATTTTTTTGATGTAAGGAAATTCAGTAATTAAGGGAATACCACTAAAATCAACAAGTGTTTTTGGATTATCAAAGTGTTTTTTGCCATTTACTACTAAACCCAGAATATCAATATTTCTTCGTTTTAAGGCCTCAATACTAAGCAGAGTATGGTTTAGAGTGCCAAGTGAGCTTTTGCATACAAGTATTACAGGAAGATTCCATTGTTTTATTTGATCTATTTGCAAAAAATTGCGTGTTATTGGAACCATTAATCCACCTGCAGTTTCTACAATTAATGAGTCTTTTACTTTTGGCAATCTCAACATGTCAAAGTTAATAGTCTTTTGATCTATTTCGGCAGCCCAATGAGGAGAGAGAGGTTTTGTAAACACATAAGCTTCTTTAATTATTTTCTCTTTACTTACTTGTGCAAGTTTTTTAACAGTTTGACTATCAGTTTGCGATTCAATACCACTTTGAATAGGCTTCCAATAAAAGGAATTTAATCCTTTAACAAAAAACGAGCTTATTAAAGTTTTCCCAATATCAGTATCTGTTCCACAAATTATAAATTTGAAAATACTATCCTGACTACTCATAATTTCTTTATAATTTGAATCTCAATTTGCCATGAAAGGTTTACTGTATTATTGTAATTCTTTGGCCAGAACTTTTGAATTTCTTTTAACTCTTTCACTGATTTGCGTTTACAGTTTGTCGATTGTGCCCCAACATTTTTAATACTTCTAAAAAGCTTATATACATCTTCAAAATTTTCAAGATAATTAAACTGTTCTGAATAATGTATTTCAGTTGATTTGAAATCTTTTAATAATTCTTTAGAGCAAATAAAATTAAGACCACTATATTCAATATCAATTTTTCTACAAGTATCTTTCCATTCAGGAAAACAATCTTTTGTTGGATATGAAATGATTAAGAAACCTCCAGGCATTAATTTACTAAACCAATTTTTTATTATCTTTTCTGGGTTGTTTAACCAATGTATGCAAAAGTTAGATATTAATAAAGTACAGTTATTGATTTCAGGAGGTAAATCATTATTCAAATCCCACAAAATTTTTTTTCTAGATAATTTATTCTCAAGAAGCATTTTTTTGCTGAAATCGATTCTGGATACTTTTTGGGAAGAAAATTTTTTTTCTATTTCATCAGCTAATAATCCTGGTCCTGATCCTAGATCTATCCATTCACCTTTTTTTTGGGGATTTAATTCTTCGATAAAGTGAACTATCTTTTGCGCAAAAAACTTCTGAATTTTTGAATACTTTAAATAACGATATGCAGCATCATTGAAATTATTTTTTATTTTTTCATTCCACTTTTTATTATCCATTTCAACCATTAAGTGTATTTTGTATAATCTCGTATAAATTTAAATTATTCAAGCAATGACCTTGTTCTGCTAATTTAATTAAAATAGGCTTCCTATAGAGTTGTTTATTTAAGGAATCAAAAAAATTATTATTTGATTCGTCGTCAAGAATCAAATCATTTTCTGACTTTATAAAAATAATTTTGCAATCTTTTTTTAAAAATGCTGGAAAATCTCTACTGATATAAAGTTGTTTTAAATCACTTAAAAGAAGCGTTTTATTTAAACTCTCTAAACTTTTATAAAAGATATTTTTAAAACTATTATTTAGATCATTTGGCATAAATGATCTATGTATAAATTCTTTTAACATATCCTTTGGTTCTCCCTTTATGATTTTTGTTTCCATTCTTTTTAGAGACTTCAAAATAAAGTTTCTCTTATTACTTACAGGAAGAAAATTATTAAAAGAATTTATCAGAACAATATGAGTTGCTTCTTTTAAAATTTTCTTTTGAATTAAATGAAAACCATATGAATGGCATAAAGTCATTCTGATTTCTTTTTTTGAATCGGTTTTAATCCATTTAGCTTGATAATTATTTGTTGAAAAATAGCCTCTTTCATTATCTTGCCAATACCAATTATTATTTAAAAAATCAACTTTATAATCATCCCAGAAATGTTTATTTAGTCCCCAACCATGTTGAGTAATAATTTGTTTCATTTAAAATCTTTTAATACTTTGATGAAATTCTTTAAAAGATTAAAATCTAAGTTTCTTCTTATTGTTATTCTGATTCTTGATTGACCAACTGGAACAGTTGGAGGTCTTATCGCAATAGCTAAAAACCCATTTTTTTCGAGATATTTTTGTAGATAAATTGCGTTTTCTTCTTGGCCAACAACAATTGATAAAATGTGAGAATCTCCTTTAACTGGAAAACTAAAATTTTTAATAATTTCATTCTTCCATACCTCAGCAGAAGATAACAAATCATTCCCCCATTCTTTATTTTCTACAATTTTTTTTAGACCTTCTAGTGCCCCTGCTGCTAAAGATGGAGCAAGCGCGGTTGTATACCTAAATGCACCACTTGTTTGGATAAGATATTCACCAATTTCTGAATTGGTAGCTATGAAAGCTCCACCGCTTCCAAATGCTTTTCCAAAAGTTCCAGTAATCATAGTTATATCTGAACGGTAATTGAAACTTAAACCCCTACCTTCAGGGCCTAATATCCCAATTGAATGAGCTTCGTCAACTAATAATTGAATACTATTTTTTTTGCAAATTTGTGTTATTTCTCTGAGCGGAGCAATTGATCCCTCCATGCTATAAAGAGATTCAACAACAACTAAAATGGAACTTTTTTTAGGTTTAGATTTAATAATTTTATCTTCTAAATCTTTTAAATTATTGTGTGCAAATCGAATCAGTTTTGCTTGTGTAGCTTTGATTCCCACTAATAAAGAGTTATGAATCAATTTATCTGCTATTACAATACTATTTCTGTTTGCTAAAGACTGTATAGCGGCTATATTTGCTTGAAATCCGCTTGGGAAAATAAATACTTTTTGTTGATCAAGCCACTCGGCAAGTTCTTTCTCTAATAATTTATGTATTGGTCTTGAACCTGTAATAAACCTAGAACTTCCTGCACCAAAACCTTCTGAAAGGCTTATTTCGTAACCAGCTTTTATTAAATCCTTGTCCCTACTTAATCCAAAATAATCATTACTACATAAGTCTATAAGTTTTTTATTATGCGAATTTAAACTTATAAGTTCGAATGGTTTTTTACCTAAAGAAAATGTTTTTAATTTACGAATTCTATTTTTTGGAATTTTTATTTTTTTCATTTTAGTAAAATAAAATGTAATGTACTTAATTAAAAAGATTTAGATTTACTGTTAAAGTTTGCAAGGTATTTTTTGTTTATTAATATCTATATAGATCATATATTAAGAAGTTAACTCATCCTCTCTTCAATCACAATTATTGCTTAATTTAGAGGAATATTTCCCTTTTCCGCTAGATGATTTCCAATTAGAAGCAATACAAGCTATTAATAGCGGAAATTCTGTTGTTTTAACGGCACCAACAGGTTCGGGTAAAACATTGATAGGTGAATTTGCTATATATAGAGGTTTATCTCATGAGAGCAGAGTTTTTTATACAACACCTTTAAAGGCTCTATCAAATCAAAAGTTTAGAGATTTTGCTAATCAATATGGTGAGGATAAAGTTGGTCTTTTAACTGGGGATATAAGTATAAATAGAGAAGCACCAATCTTAGTAATGACTACTGAGATTTTTAGGAACATGCTTTATGGCGAATTTGATGAATTTGATGATCCCTTAGAAAATTTAGAATCTGTGATTCTTGATGAATGTCATTACATGAATGATCCTCAAAGAGGAACAGTTTGGGAGGAAACCATAATCCATTGTCCTACAAGAATTCAAATAATAGCTTTATCAGCAACAATCGCCAATGCAGATCAACTACAAAATTGGATAGAAAAAGTTCATGGACCCACAGTACTAATTAATAGTTATAAGAGACCAGTTCCACTTGATTTTATTTTTTGTAGTATTAAAGGCCTACATCCACTTTTAAATAATAAGGGTAATGGAATTCATCCAAACTGTAAGATTTGGAGAGCTCCTAAAGGGCAGAAAAAGAGAGCAAAAGTTGGAAGGATAATGCAACCAAAGTCGCCCTCAATTGGATTTGTGGTCTCAAAACTAGCTGAACGAAATATGTTGCCTGCTATTTATTTTATTTTTAGTAGAAGGGGATGTGACAAGGCTATTGAGAATATAAAAGATTTAACTTTAGTAAGTTATTCAGAAGCAAATATGATATCCCAAAAATTAGATATTTATCTTAAAAATAATCAAGAAGCAATTAAAGATAAATCTCAATGTGAAGCATTAAAACGCGGTATTGCATCTCATCATGCTGGATTATTGCCTGCATGGAAAGAATTGGTTGAGGAATTATTTCAGCAAGGTTTGATAAAAGTTGTTTTTGCAACTGAAACTCTTGCTGCAGGAATTAATATGCCTGCAAGAACCACTGTTATTTCTTCTTTATCAAAAAGGACAGAAGATGGGCATAGATTATTATTTAGCAGCGAATTTTTGCAAATGTCAGGAAGAGCTGGAAGAAGAGGAAAAGATACTCAAGGATATGTTGTTACATTGCAAACAAGATTTGAAGGTGCTAAAGAAGCGAGTGCACTGGCTATTAGCAAACCAAATTCTCTAGAAAGTCAATTCACTCCAAGCTATGGAATGGTACTTAATCTTTTACAAAGTTATACGCTAGAGAAGTCAAAAGAATTAATTAAAAGAAGTTTTGGTAGTTTTTTATATGCAGGTGAATCCTTAGGTGAGAATGTAATTCTTGAAAATTTAGATAAGGATTTAATTGAATTAAAAAAAATTACATCTAACTTTTCATGGAAAGATTTTGATGCCTACGAAAAGTTAAAAAATCGTCTTAAAGAAGAGAGAAGACTCTTAAAAATTTTAGAAAAACAGGCTGCAGAAAAATTATCAGAAGAGATCACTAATGCACTCCCATATATTGATGAAGGAAGCTTAATTTCAATTAAAGCACCTCAAATTAAAAGAAAAATTGTTCCAGGATTAATTTGTAAGAAAATATATGAACACAAAAAAATAAAAAGTTTGTTGTGTTTGACAATTGATAATTTATTTATTCTTATAAAACCTTCTTACATAGTAAGTATTTTTAATGATTTGGACGCAATTGATGTCTTAGAACTTGAAGCACCAAAGATGTATTTTTCTGGAGAGGTTATTACGGGAGATGATATTTCGCAGTTTTTTGCAGATAGAATTTTAGAAGTTTCTAAAAAAATTGATTTACAAACTCCACAATATGACTTGACAACGGAAGTTTTAGCACAACAGCAGCAAATTAATAATTTAGAAGAAATAGTAACTGATCATCCCGCACATAGATTTGGAGACTCCAGGAAATTAAAGAAATATAGAAAAAGAATTGTCGATGTTGAACAAGAAATAAATATGAGAAAAAAACTTCTTGAGGATAAAGAAAATCATAACTGGAGGACTTTTACCAATTTGATTAAAATTTTGAATCACTTTGGTTGTCTGAATGATTTGGAATTAACAGAAGTTGGACAAACAGTTGGTGCAATAAGAAGTGAAAATGAATTATGGATTGGTCTTGTTTTGGTCAGTGGTTATTTAGATGATTTAGACCCTCCTGAATTAGCTGCAATTATTCAAGCTATATGTGTTGACATAAGGAGACCTAATCTTTGGTGTAATTTCAAGCCCTCTTTAAAGGTAATAGATGTTTTTAATGAATTAGATGTTTTAAGAAAATTAGTTGCTTCTCAACAAAATAAATATAATGTTGATATCCCAATCTATCTTGAAACAGAGTTGACTGGAATTATTCTTGAATGGGCAAGGGGTAGAAAATGGAAAGATTTGGTTTTTAATACTTCATTAGACGAAGGTGATGTAGTAAGGATCATTAGGAGATCAATCGATGTTCTATCGCAAGTTCAATACTGTATTGGGGTTAGTAATAAATTAAAAAGCAAAGCAAAGCTTGCATTAAAAGCTATTAACCGGTTCCCTGTTACTGAATCAAATGATCTTATAAAAGTTTCTGACGATATTAATCCAGCAACAAAAAGAATTGACAATAATTAGTAAGTTTTCCATCAAGTCATTGAATCAATATTCATGGCCTCATCAAATTCATCCTCATCTAAATATCCTAACTTAAGTGTTGCCTCTTTTAAATTTAATGATTCTTTGAAAGCAAGTTTTGCGATATCAGCTGCTTTTTCATAACCAACTTTTGGTACTATGGCTGTAACTAACATTAGTGAATTTTCTAAATTTAACTTCATTTTCTTTTGATTAGGTTCCATTCCATCAACTAATTTTATTCTGAAGTTTTCTATTGCGTTTTTGAGTAATTTTAAACTTGTAAGGATATTAAACCCAATAAGAGGCTTATATTCATTCATCTGTAAAGTGCCGCTAGAATTAGCCATTGAAACTGCATATTCAAGACCCATTATCTGAGTGCAAACCATTGATAAAGCTTCGCATTGAGTAGGATTCACTTTGCCAGGCATAATAGAACTTCCTGGTTCATTTTGAGGGATAATTAATTCATATATTCCTGATCTTGGACCAGAAGATAAAATTTTTATATCATTTGAAATTTTAAATAATGCACCTGCTAATATTTTTAGCTGACTCATTACTTGAGCTAGACGATCATGCGAGGCCATGATAGAAAAATTATTTTTTGATTTATAGAACATTAGATTAGTATCATTGGAAATTGATTTTATAGACTCTTCACAAAATCCTTTTGGACAATTAATCCCTGTACCAACTGCAGTTCCTCCCAGAGGTAAGAAATACAATTCATTCAGACTATTAATAATTGCATTCTCAGCATCTTTAAGTTGCTCTGACCATGCTGATATTTCTTGCCCAAAAGTAAGGGGCACTGCATCTTGAAAATGGGTTCTTCCTATCTTTATAAGGTCTTTCCATTCTTCACTTTTTTTATCAAGGATCTTCGTAAGTTCTCTTATCGTTGGAACTAAATTTTTGATTATTTCATTAACTACAGATATTTGAATAGCAGCAGGAAAAGTATCATTAGTTGACTGGGATTTATTTACATCATCATTCGGATGAATTGGTTGATGACTACCAAGCTCTGAATTTGTTTTTAATGCTGCAATATTGGAAATTACCTCATTAACATTCATATTTGTTTGCGTGCCACTACCTGTTTGCCAAACCTTTAAGGGGAACTGCGAATCATGAAGCCCATCAAGTATTTCTGTACATGCTTCTACAATCAAATCTTTTTTTCTTTTATCTATTAACCCTAAATTGAAATTCGCAATTGAAGCAGCTTTTTTTATGAGAGCGAGTGAATAAATTAACTCAATTGGAATTAATTCTTCTCCAATAGAAAAATTTATTATCGATCTTTGTGTTTGAGCACCCCACAAAGCTTCCATGGGAACCTCTATTGTTCCCATACTATCTTTTTCAATCCTAAAGTTTTTTGTCATTATTCCTCTGAAAACACTGGTTGAACTTAGATAAGGTTTTCAGTAAATCCTAGATACCTAACTTCTCCCATATTACACTTAAATTATTGAGATGAATTGAAGGATTAAAACATTCTTCTAAGTCACTTTGATCAATAAAATCCATTATTTCATCATCTCTCTCTATATTTTGTTTGAAATTACCATTCTGGGTATTCCAGGCTTGATGCGCATTTTTTTGTACTAAGCTGTAAGCTTTTTCTCTAGACATGCCCTTCTCTACAAGCAAAAGTAAAACTTTCTGACTAAAGATTACACCACCATATATATTTAAATTTTTGAGCATATTTTTTGGATAAACTTCCAAATTGCTCACTATATCTTTCATTTCCCTGAGCATAAAATGCAAACAGATTGATACGTCAGGTAACATGATACGTTCATTTGAACTATGGCTTATATCTCTTTCGTGCCAAAGTGGAACATTTTCGAGTGCTGTTAAAACGTAACTCCTCAAAATTCTTGCTAAACCGCTTACTCTTTCACTTCGAATAGGATTTCTTTTATGAGGCATTGCAGAACTTCCTTTTTGCCCTTTTGTAAAGCCCTCCTCAACTTCTAAAACATCAGTTCTTTGCAAATTTCTTATTTCAGTTGCGAATCTATCTAGAGAAGCGCCAACTAGTGCAATAGTTTGTACATATTCTGCATGTCTGTCTCTAGATATAACCTGCGTACTTGCTGTATCTGGTTTTAAGCCAAGTAAATCACAAGTTATCTGTTCTACTTTGGGATTCGTATTAGCGTAAGTGCCCATTGCACCACTTATTTGCCCAATTGCTATAGATTCTTTCAGGGTTAACAATCTTTTTTTGTTTCTTATAATTTCTGCTAACCAACCAGCTAGTTTAAAGCCGAAGGAAATTGGCTCCCCATGAATCGCATGAGATCTGCCAATCATTAATGTATTTTTATGCTCCCTTGCTAATAATCTAACTTCATTTTCTAGGTTCTCAATTTCTTCTAATAGCAATTCGCAAGAATCTTTTAACTGAAGAGATAAGCCAGTATCAAGGACGTCACTACTGGTCATACCAACATGTATGAATCTTCCAGAATCTCCTACAAATTCATTAACGCTTGTAAGAAATGCTATGACATCATGTTTAACTTCTTTCTCAATTTCTCTAATTCTAGATTCATCAAACTTCGCATTTGAACGTATCTCTTTCATGGCATTCTCAGGAATTTTCCCGAGAGAAAAGTTTGCTTCACATGCAGCTATTTCAACTTTAAGCCAACTCTGGAATTTTGCGCTTTCAGTCCAGATTTTTCCCATTTTGGGTAATGTGTAACGCTCGATCACAATTTTTATTAATTATCAATTTAAACTTTATAACCAAAATCGAATTATTGCCTTATACCTTAAAGATGTACTTGCCATTGAACATATTTGTCTGATTATTATTTTCTTATGTAACGTTTTACTGGCTAATAAAGAAAGCTTAAATATTAAAATGTTTGCGTTTTATTCCTTTCTTTAATAATGGGTAATTATTTAGTTCTAATTTAAAATTGTAAGGTATTAAAGAATTTGGACCTTTATCTTGTGAAAGTTCATTATTTATTAGTTTTTTATTGATTAATATATGATTAAAAAAAGTAGATTAGACCTTTATCTTCTAAATAAAGGTTTATGTGAAACTCGTCAAAAAGCTCAAGGTTTAATTCTTGCTGGCAAGGTTAGAGATATCAATGGAAAAGTATTGGACAAACCTGGACAACCAGTATTAATTGGATCTGAATTTTTTATTGATTCCGAACCTATGTTTGTATCAAGGGGCGGCGATAAGTTACTGGAGGCATTTAAAAAACTTGAAATTAAAGTAAAAGATAAAATATGTATTGACGCAGGAATCTCTACTGGGGGATTTACTGATTGCTTATTGCAACAAGGAGCAAAGTTAGTTTATGGGATAGATGTTGGTTATGGACAGACTGCATGGAAGATTAGAAATAACCCAAAAGTCATACTTTTTGAAAGAACTAATATTCGAAATTTAAAACCTAATGATCTTTTATCTAGAAGTAATAAATTACCAAATTTTGTGGTTGCTGATTTGTCTTTTATTTCATTAAAGTTAGTTTTTAAATCTATTGGTTCTTTATTAGAAGGTGATTGTATTGAGGGAATATTTTTAATTAAACCTCAATTTGAGGTGGGTAAAGATAAAGTGGGTAAGGGAGGTGTTGTTCGCAATCCTAAATTCCATACTGAGGCTATAGAATCTGTTATTTCTGCTGCTCAGAATTCCCAATGGAATATAAAGAATTTGATCGCTTCTCCTCTAGTAGGTCCTGCTGGAAATCATGAGTATTTGGCATGGATGACCTTAGGAAGTCGTTCAAATAAAAGGATTAATAGTGAATATATACAAAATTTGGTAAAAGAAACTCTTTGAATTAAAGAGCTTCTTCATCTTTGTCACCAGTTCTAATTCTCACAACAGAATCAATTGATGTGATGAATATTTTTCCGTCACCTATTTCTCCAGTTTTTGCTGCTTCAGCAATTGCATCTATAACTGAATTAACCTTCTCATCTTCTACGACAACTTCTACTTTGAGTTTTTGAAGGAATTCAACAGTAAATTCGGAACCTCTATATCTTTCAACTTGACCTTTTTGCCTTCCAAAACCTCTGACTTCACTAACTGTCATTCCAACAATACCAGAGTTTACTAATGCAATTTTTACATCCTCCAGCTTAAATGGACGTATGATTGCTTCAATTTTCTTCATGATTAAAGATTGAATATTCCTATTTTAATTGTTTTTTGGGAAAACATCCAACATTGAAATATCAGAAAAACATTTAATATTAAGGCCTGCATCCAAAGCGTCTTCAATTAATAATTGGGAATTTTCTTCAGAAATTATTACTGTACTATTTGACAACGCTTCCCACTGATCATTCTCAAAGTGTGTTTGAAGCCATAACATTCCAATTGCGCTTTTAGGTTGAAGGGATTTATTTAAGTCGCTATCAATTGTTATCAAACAAATGTCCATTAATTTTTCATTGAACTAAACACATATAACCTTTTTAACCGTCATTATGAATGTTACAACTGATACAAAAATAAGATTTAGCAGCTTTTGACGTATGCAATTGTAATACTTAGGCTTTTTGGGATTTTGCAGATTTTGATCTTTTTATATAGTTTTAGTAAATGAGTTCTACTAAAAATGAGTACAGCTAAATTAGAAGGTTCGACGCAAAAACCACTTTATGGTGAAAGAATTATTGAAGAATCAAAAATAATTTGTTTCGATAATCCAAATAAGAAAAGAATTTATGAAATTTCTATCCAGTTACCTGAATTTACATGTAAGTGCCCCTTTTCTGGTTATCCAGATTTTGCAAAGTTAAATATTATTTATCAACCTAATTTGAAAGTCTATGAGTTGAAGTCTTTAAAACTTTATATTAATAATTTTAGAGATATAAAAATATCACATGAGGAAGTTGTTAATAGAATTATGGATGATTTAGTGAATGAAGGCTCACCTCACTGGATACATTTAAATGCTTCATTTAACCCCAGAGGTAATGTTTCTATGCAATTAGATATTTTTAGTGGACAGAAAAAAAATTAAAAATTTTTTATTTCTTCTGATATCTTAAAAAATTCTTTTTTAAAACCAACTAGATTTTTATTGCTAAGACCTCCTATAGATAACTTTTGTGATTCTTGATTTACAAGAATCCATAATTGGTTAGTTGGGACGAGACTTATTATTGTTCCAAAAATTATTAAAATAAAAGAAAAATAAATAAATGGTATTGAAGGATCATTTTTAATTATTAATCCACTGCTGGGAATTATTTTTTTTAAAGATACTTTTGAAGAATTTACTTCCAAAGGATTGTCATTGATATAAAGATTATTCCCGGAAAAATTTTCTAAATTTGAAATTTTAAGTGGACCATTTTCATTATCTATTGTTAAAAGGAAATTTTTCTTTGTCTCCGATCCTAATTCAACTAAAACTCCCCAAACTTGATTACCGATTTCTGGAATCTCCTTTAATTGTAATTGATAAAGTATATTATCTATTTCTAAAACAACATTGGATATTGCCCAATCAGCTTGATATATAGTTAATCCTTTAAATCTGATTGGGTTATTAACTTTGGCAGTTTTTATCTTATTTAAATTTAGGTCTTTAGAAGAAAAATTTAATTTTGAAATAAACTGTTTGGGTACTCCATCACTCTCTCTTTCTATAGAAAAATCGACTAATTTTACATTTGCTTTTGAGTTTGCGCTCTCATTAACGAGATCCAAACTTTCTCCAGGCATTAAATATTGTTCTTTTGATTGACTTGTAAAACTTCCATATGCTGAACCTATAAGTAAGACTATTAATCCGATATGTACAACTAAAGGTCCAATTTTTCCAATTAAACCTTTTCTTGCAGAAATATGACTTTTAAATTTGTAAGTTTTCCATCCTTTTTTTTTAAGTAATAAATCTACTTTTGATAAATGGTCTCCATTTTGATTGATTGGGTGACTAGTAGTTAGTTGTAGTTTGCTAAATTTTTTTTCGCTCTTGTATTCAATCCATTTTAATGAAGCTTTTAATGAAGGGATTTGCCTCCTGAAACTGCAAGCTGCTAGCGACATGCAAAGAAGAATTAATGTAAATAAAAACCAAAAGCTTGTATATATGTGATCCAATTGAAGTTTTAAGACTTTTTCACCATCTAAAAATCCAAAAATGGGAGCACTATCGAAATTATCAATATAGAATTTATAATTATTTCCTTGAGGTATAAAAGTACCTATGCCACTAGTAATAGCTATGAAGATTATTAGTAATATGGCGAATCTTAAACTTGATATTTTTAAAATTAGATTCTTAAAAATAATCATTTAAATCCAACTTGAAAATAAATTTAATAACCCTAGGGAAACTAAAAATATCCCACTTAAAGTAGGAATTATTTGACTAAATTTTCTAAGCTCTAAAAATTGTTTTAAGTTTTCTGCAGTAGCTCCTGCAACAATTAAAGGGGTTACTTGGCCTATCCCAAAGAAAAATAAAAAAATAATAGAAATTGTAGGGTTTTTAGCTTGCGATACCCAAGCCAAAAGAGTTGCTAAAACTGGAGTAATGCATGGTGAAGAAGCTAGTCCAAAAGTAGTCCCTATTGCAAAAGGTGCTATAAAAGTTGGTATTTTATCTTCAATAATTTTTATATCAGGTCCATTTGGGAACTGAAATTTTAGAATCCCTAGTAAATTTAAACCCATTATTATTGCTATCAAGGCAACTACCGAAGTGTAATAAGATGGGATTTGCCCATATATTCTACCCAAGAATCCACTAGCAGCACCAAGGGCAACAAGTGAAAAAACGACTCCTCCTGAAAAACTAATAAGTTTAAATTTATTTTTCTCTGTTCCTCCTATATAAGCAATAGTGATAGGTAATAATGATAATGAACATGGACCAAGACTCGTTAGAAGTCCTGCGCTGAAAACCAAAAAAATAGTAAATGGGCCAGGATTATTAAGACCATTCTGCATAAGCAGAATACCCTTCTGAGATAATTCTGAAATAACTAAATTAAATGATTCGATAACCTGACTTAATTCTTTTAAATTCTAACTAATTAAGGGACTTTCGTGTATTAATCATACCTATGAATCCTGTTGATTCTAATGAACATCTCAGTAACATTCCTGCAATAAAAAAAGATGCTATTAAAGAATTTCCACCATAACTAATGAAAGGTAGTGGTAAGCCTGTAGTAGGCATGGATCCTGTTGCCACAGCAATATGCATTATCGATTGACCTGCTAACAATACACCACATCCGATAGCAACTAATTTTGTATAGTTGTTCCTGCACTTAAGACTAATTCTTAGGCTTATTAAAGAGAAAACTGCTAAAAATCCTAAGAATAAAGTACAACCCAACAAACCAAATTCTTCTGCAAAAATGGCAAAAATAAAATCTGTATACATAAACGGTAAATATTGTAATTTTTGCATAGAAAGTCCAAAACCTTGGCCAAATAGACCACCTGAACCTATAGCTAATAAACTCTGAACCAATTGAAATCCGCTTTCCTGTTGATCTTTCCAAGGATTAATAAATGAAGTAACTCTAAGTTTTTGATATTCATTATTGAGGATACTAATGCATCCAGTTACGAATCCTAATGAAGCAAATGAGCAAAGAGAGCTAAGTTTTACGCCTCCACAAAAACCCATTACCCAAAAAAGAATTCCAGTTAATGATGCAGTACTTAAATTAGGTTGTTTAAGTATTAATAAAATTAATAAACCAAAAGAGAATATTGAAATTAATTTTTTATCATTCTTTATCAGATTCCAATGAGCAAAAAGGTTAGAAGCTTCAAGAATTAGAAAAGGTTTTATTAATTCAGATGGTTGCAAACGTAAAAAACCTACTACTAGCCATCTTGAAGAGCCATTAACTGTAATTCCAGTAATATTGGTTAGAAAAATTAAAAAAAATAAAATATAAAAAATAATTCTTGAAAACTTTAAAAGACTTCTAATGTTCGTATTAAGAACAGAATAAAATAGACCAATGCCTGGAATTGTCCAAATAATTTGTTTTTTTAAGAAATAAGCCCAATTTCCCATTTCCCTACTAGCTACCCACCAACTCGATGATCCTAGTATGCATATTCCTAATATTGACCAAATTCCAATTAGGACAATGAGGATTTTTGCCTCATAAGGCCATATCGTCCAGGGTAAGGGAAATATAGAGTCTGTTAAATTTTTTTTGTAATTAGAATTGTAGGTTTTTTTTCTTTTAGAAATTCTTTTATATTTTATTTTTTCTTGACTTATCTCCAATTTTTTAGATGTATATGTACTATTGAGACGTTTAAATGAGATTTTGCCAAGTCTTTTATTAACGTTTTAAAGTGTTAAAGCAATTAAAAAGATGACTTTTCATAAATTTTATTTTTGAAGAATCAAGTAAAAAATGGTTTACAGATTCAACATAAATCTTAAGAATTAATTTTTTATGAAAAAAAACTAGCTAAAAGGCACCTCTCCGTGATAGATTCCGTGAGTTTATATACTTACTTCAAACCATTCAGAGAGGGTTTCTAAACTATGTTCACATCAGTGGACTCAAATAGAAAAAAACTTGAGCATCCTTCTAATGAGAATGTTCAATTTTCTCAATCCCTGAATAATTCGATCATAAAAGAAAGTAAATCTGGCATTGCCAATCAAATAAATCATTTGCTTTCTCAAAATGATGAATACACAAAATTGCAATTAACAATTTTTGGAGTTACTTTTATTGTTTCTATTTTATTAGCATCAATAACTGGAATTTTTCTTGGCTTTACTTTTGGTTTTAGTATTTTTATAGGTGCAATTGCCGGCATTTTTTACCTACGTTTGCTTGCCAAAAGTATAGGGAAACTTGGTAAAGAATCTTCAGGTGTATCAAAATTGCAACTTTTAGTTCCAGTTTGCCTCTTTATTTTTGCAAGCAAGCTAGGATCTTTGGATATTTTTCCTGCAATGATAGGTTTTTTCATTTATAAACCTTCACTCATTCTTTATTTTTCACGTTCTTAAGTAAATTTTTTTATTCAAAACAAATGTTTTTTAATTCCTTGATAACAAATTTTGCAGCATTAGAAGTTGGTCAACATCTTTATTGGCAAGTTGGAAATATCAGACTTCATGGGCAGGTATTTTTAACATCTTGGATTTTATTAGGAGCGTTATTAGTTTTTATTTCTTTAGGAACTAAGAAAATGGAAAATGATCCTAAAGGCCTTCAAAACTTGCTTGAGTTCCTATGGGATTACATAAGAGACCTTGCTAGGACGCAAATAGGTGAAAAAGTATATAGAGATTGGATGCCATTTATAGGTACATTATTTTTATTCGTCTTTGTTAGTAATTGGGGGGGAGCTTTAATTCCTTGGAGATTGGTTAAGTTGCCAAGTGGAGAATTAGGTGCACCTACTGCAGATATCAATACAACTATTGCCTTGGCTTTGTTGGTTTCACTTTCTTATTTCTATGCAGGTTTAAGCAATAAGGGATGGAGATACTTTGAATATTACGTTCACCCAACTCCTATTATGCTTCCTTTCAAAATTCTAGAGGACTTTACGAAACCTTTATCACTCTCCTTCAGGCTATTTGGAAATATTTTGGCTGATGAACTTGTTGTTGGTGTACTAGTCTTTTTAGTTCCGCTGATTCTCCCAATACCTGTTATGTTCTTAGGATTATTTACTAGTGCAATACAGGCATTGATTTTTGCAACTTTAGCGGCCTACTACATTGGAGAAGCTGTTGAAGAACATCATTAGCTGTCTTCTAATACATTCAGACGCTTTTACAAAGGGTCTGTAATCTGGCAAAATATCTAATCGCGTAGGTCTGAAAATATCAGACCCATTCTTAAAAGAAAGGATGTCCAGGCGTGTATGACAAAAAAGATTATCACAAGTATTAAGCTCTTTATTTCAAAATTATGGATTCGATTACTTCCGCTGCATCAGTTGTAGCTGCTGGTTTAGCAGTTGGTCTAGGTGCTATTGGCCCAGGTCTTGGACAAGGAAACGCAGCTCAAGGTGCTGTTGAGGGTATTGCCCGTCAACCAGAAGCTGAAGGTAAAATCAGAGGAACTCTTCTTTTATCTTTTGCTTTCATGGAGTCATTAACAATTTACGGATTAGTTGTGGCTTTGGTACTACTTTTTGCGAATCCTTTTTCCTAAAAGTTAATATTGCTTCTAATCCTTATTAGCAATATCTAAATTTAATTTTTTAACTTCAACTGAATCATATGTTGGCCTTTAATTTTTTTGGTGCTACAGAAGGTGGATTATTTGATATAAATGCCACTTTGCCACTAATGGCGATACAAGTAGTTGCGCTTACTTACATATTAAATTCTCTCTTTTTTAAGCCTGTAGGCAATGTTGTAGAGAAAAGAGAAAAGTTTGTAAGTAATAATATTATTGAGGCCAAAAATAAACTTTCTGAGGTTAAAAAATTAGAAGCTGATTTATTAACTCAGCTTCAAAGTGCTCGTTCAGAAGCCCAAAGAATAGTAAGCGAAGCTGAGGATGAATCTGATAAGCTCTATAAAGAAGCGCTAGAACTTGCTAACAATGAAGCAAATGCTTCAAAAGAAAAAGCAAGACTAGAAATTGAAAGTCAGACATCTGCTGCGCGTGATCAACTTTCTAAACAGGCTGATGATTTAAGCGAACTTATTGTTAATAGATTGATTCTAGAAAAATGAATTTAACTCTTTTAGCTACAGAAGGTTTTGGATTGAATTTCAATTTATTTGAAACTAATATCCTTAATTGGGCTGTAGTAGTTTTCGGTCTTTATAAATTTTTGCCTGGTTTCCTAGGTAAAATGCTTCAAAAAAGGAGAGAAGGAATCCTTCTTGAATTAAAAGATGCTGAAGATCGACTCCTAAATGCAACTCAAGCTTTAGAAAAGGCGAAGAAAGATTTATCTTCAGCAGAAGAAAAAGCTTCTCAAATAAAAGCAGATTCCCTTAAAAGATCTGAATCAATCAGAATGGAAAGTGAGAAAAAAGCGATAGAGGAGATGGCACGAATTAAACAAAGTGCAATCTCTGATGAGAGCTCTGAAGCATCCAGAGCAATTTCTCAACTTCGAAAAGAAGCTGTTGAACTGGCAATTAAAAAAGCTTTAGATTCTCTCCCAAATCGACTTGATAAAACAACACAAGAAAATTTGGTAACTCAATCAATTAACAATATTGAGGTGAACTAATGCCACTTTTAAATTCAGTTACTACACCATACGCCGAGGCATTACTTCAAGTTGTGAATGAAAATTCGCAAACTGAAGAGATGGTTTCTGAGGTTAAACAACTCTTGGAATTAATAAATGATTCCCCTGAATTAGAGAAGGCACTATCTTCTCCCATTCTTGAGACAGATGCTAAGAAGAAAATTATTATTGAAATTTTTTCAAATAAGGTTAATTCTTCTTTACTAAATTTCTTAAAATTATTGGCCGATAGGCAAAGAATTGGAATCCTTACTTCAATTCTTGATAGGTTTTTAGAGATTTACCGAGAAAATAGTAATATTGCTTTGGCAACTGTTACTTCTGCAGTCGAGCTTACTGATGAACAGAAAGGTTTAATCACCAAAAAGATCATCAATATTGCTGGAACAGAAAAATTAGAACTTGTAACTAAAATCGACCCATCTCTTATTGGTGGTTTCGTCGCCAGTGTAGGATCAAAAGTAATTGATGCTTCCCTTGCTTCACAAATTAGAAAACTTGGCTTAACTCTTTCCAAGTAACTTTTAAATCAACCTTAAATTCTTAAATCCATGGTATCTATACGCCCTGATGAAATCAGTTCAATCTTAAAACAACAAATAACTGATTATGACCAATCTGTAAGTGTTAGCAATGTAGGAACTGTTCTGCAAATCGGTGATGGCATTGCAAGAATATATGGCTTAGATCAGGTCATGGCAGGTGAGTTGTTGGAATTTGAGGATGGTACCGAAGGTATAGCTTTAAATCTTGAAGATGATAATGTTGGAGCCGTTTTAATGGGAGAGGCACTTGGTGTTCAAGAAGGAAGTAACGTTAAGTCCACAGGTAAAATCGCATCTGTTCCCGTTGGTGAAGCGATGCAGGGGAGAGTTGTTAATCCTTTAGGACAACCAATAGATGGGAAAGGGGAAATTCCAACAAGTGATACTAGGTTGATTGAAGAAATGGCTCCTGGAATAATCAAGAGAAGATCAGTTCATGAACCAATGCAAACAGGTATCACATCTATTGATGCAATGATTCCTGTTGGAAGAGGTCAAAGAGAATTAATTATTGGTGATAGACAAACTGGAAAATCTGCGATTGCTATTGACACAATAATCAATCAAAAAGGTCAAGACGTAGTTTGTGTTTACGTAGCTATTGGTCAGAAGTCAGCATCAGTTGCAAACATCGTAGAGGTCTTAAGAGAGAGAGGAGCCCTAGATTATACAGTCGTAGTTAGTGCAGGAGCTTCAGAACCAGCTGCTTTACAGTACTTAGCACCTTATACTGGCGCGGCCATTGCTGAACATTTTATGTATCAGGGTAAAGCAACACTTGTTATTTATGATGATCTAACAAAGCAAGCGCAGGCTTATAGACAAATGTCTCTTCTTTTAAAGAGACCACCAGGAAGAGAGGCTTATCCTGGAGACGTGTTCTACTTACACAGTAGATTACTAGAAAGAGCTGCGAAACTTTCTGATGCAATGGGAGGGGGTTCTATGACAGCTCTCCCAATTATTGAAACTCAGGCAGGGGACGTTTCTGCTTATATTCCAACCAATGTTATTTCAATTACAGATGGACAAATATTCTTGAGTGCAGATTTATTTAACTCAGGATTAAGACCAGCTATTAATGTTGGTATTTCTGTTAGTCGTGTTGGCGGAGCTGCTCAGACAAAAGCAATTAAAAAAATTGCAGGAACTTTAAAATTAGAACTCGCACAGTTTGATGAACTGGCTGCCTTCTCTCAATTTGCATCTGATCTTGATGAAGCAACTCAGCAACAACTTGAAAGAGGTAAAAGACTAAGAGAGTTATTAAAGCAACCTCAATTCTCTCCATTAAACCTTGCAGAACAAGTTGCAGTTGTTTATGCAGGAGTGAAAGGTCTTATTGATGAGGTGCCTGTTGAAGATGTTACTAAATTTGCTACTGAACTTAGGGAATATTTAAAGTTAAATAAAGCAGAATTTATAGAAGAGATTCTTAAAGAAAAGAAATTAAATGATGGATTAGAAGCGACACTAAAAGAGGTGATAAATGAAGTTAAATCATCAATGCTTGCCACAGTTTAAATTTATTTAGGAGATACAATGGCAAATCTGAAAGAGATTAGAGATCGAATCGTTTCCGTTAAAAATACGAGAAAAATAACGGAGGCCATGAGACTTGTTGCAGCTGCAAAAGTTAGGAGAGCTCAAGATCAAGTTCTTAAGAGTAGACCTTTTGCAGATAAACTTGCACGGGTATTAGAAAATATTCAATCTAGAGTACAATTTGAGGCTGTCGATTCTCCTCTATTAAGCAAGAGAGAAGTAAAGAACATCAGCTTGGTTTGCATAACTGCGGATAGAGGTTTATGCGGTGGTTACAACACAAATATAATAAAAAAGGTAGAAATAAGATACGCAGAATTAGTCAAACAAGGGTATCAGCCAAATTTAATTTTGGTAGGGAAGAAAGCTATTGGATATTTTCAAAATAGAAAGGATAGATATGTAATTAAAAGTACTTTCAAAGAACTAGAACAAGTACCCACAGTTAAGGACTCTGAAGGAGTTACAAATGAGATTTTAGCTGAATTTCTTTCAGAAAATTCTGATAGGGTGGAAATTATTTACACGAAATTCATCACTCTTGTTAGCTGCGCCCCTGTCGTTCAAACACTATTGCCACTTGACCCTCAAGGAATTGCTGAGGAAAAAGATGAGATTTTTAGGTTGACTACAAAAGATAGTAAGTTACTTGTTGAAAAATCAAATATTGAAAAAAGTGATTCAGAGAAGTTGCCATCAGATATTGTTTTTGAACAGAGTCCTGATCAACTATTAGATTCGTTATTACCATTATATTTACAGAATCAGGTACTTAGAGCTCTTCAAGAGTCGGCAGCTTCAGAACTAGCCTGCAGGATGACTGCGATGAATAATGCGAGTGATAATGCTAAAGAATTAGCAAGTACTTTGAATCTAACCTACAACAAAGCCAGACAAGCAGCTATTACGCAAGAAATATTAGAAGTAGTAGGAGGTTCTGCAGTTTAGCAATAAGATTTAGGAAATGCCTGAATATAATATCAAAGTTCAATTTGAGCAAAAGACTTTTAGTTTTTTATGTTCTGAAGATCAAGATATTATTTCAGCGGCAAAAATGAATGGAATAGATTTACCAAGTAGTTGTTGTTCAGGAGTTTGTACAGATTGTGCATCCATGATATTGGAAGGATCTGTAGATCAAGAAGATGCCATGGGATTAAACGATGATTTGAGGGAAAAGGGCTTTGCACTTTTATGTGTGGCATATCCCAAGTCAGATTTGAATATTGTTATTGGTAAAGAAGTAGAAGATGATTTATATAATGATCAATTTGGTAAATATCAAAAATGAAATTAAGTTCAGTTGATTTTTATTTAGATTGGCCAGTTTCAATAAAATTAAAAAATTTAAGGGAATTTATCATTGCAAATTTAGAAAAAAAAGGTGATTTAATTCGATGGTCAATTGTTGATATTCAAAATTCAATTGACTCTTTTGGAACAAAACAACTTAAAATTAAAGCTGTCTTAGCTAATTAAAAAATATAAATTGAAATAGTTCTAATAATGGAAAATTCACCAACAATATTCATTGTTCCAACTGGTATTGGTTGTGAAATAGGAGGTTTTGCAGGGGATGCACTTCCTACCGCTAAATTATTAGCATCGGCAAGTGGATGTTTAATTACTCATCCAAATGTTATGAATGGCGGTACTCTTTCAGAAAAAGATAAAAATATTTTTTATGTTGAGGGTTATAGTTTAGACCGACTTGCTAAAGGTGAAATCGCTTTAAAAAAGGTGAAGCAACAGAAAATTGGGATAATTTTTGATTCGGCCATTGAAAAAGAAATATTAGTGAGACATTTACAAGTTGCTGATGCATGTGTTTCTACTTTAGGGATTAATGTTCATTCTTATGTGATTACAAAAAATCCATTAAACATAGTTATTGATTCTGATTCTTCAAAAATCAGTGGTGGCATAATTGAAAATCCTGATACTCTAATTGATGCTGGAAAATGTTTAATAGAAAGAGGAGTTACGGCAATAGCAATTGTGGCAAAATTTCCAGATGATCCAGATTCTTTAGAAACAAATATCTATCGAGAGGGGAGAGGGGTAGATCCTATTGCTGGAGTCGAAGCAGTTATAAGCCATTTAATAAGCAAATTTTTAAAAGTTCCCTGTGCTCACGCACCTGCTTTAAATCCAATTGAATTAAATGAAAATTTAGATCCTCGTGCAGCTGCAGAAGAAATAGGATACACCTTTTTACCATCAGTACTGATTGGGTTAAGTAATGCTCCTGACATTGTTGAATTGCCTACTAAAAATGAATCATTCTCACTACACCCTGATCAGATTGAATCTATTGTTGTTCCTAATGGTGCATTAGGTGGAGAAGCAGTACTAGCAGGGATTGAAAAAGGTTTAAATATTATCTCTGTAAAAAATCAAAATACATTAAAAGTGACAAATGAGTTTTATGAATATCCCAATCTTTTCGAAGTGGATAATTATTTAGAAGCTGCAGGCATAATTCTTGCTATCAAAAAAGGTATCAACCTTGATTCAGTTAAACGGCCTTTAAAAAAAATCCAACAGTGTATTTAAAGTGATTAATAAGATATTGCTATGGGAACTCTCCAGTCACTTCCTAATGATTGACTGCTTAGTTTTAGGATTGGAGGAGCCTGCTTTCTTTTAAATTCCGCTTTTTTTATGAGTGAGATAATTTTTAAAATTAAATCTTTTTTATAACCATCTTTTTCTAGTTGTTGTAAATCTTTTTTCTCTTCAATAATTCCTTTAAGAATATTATCTAAAATAGAATAAGGTGGTAGAGAATCAGTATCTAATTGATCAGGACCTAATTCGGCACTTGGAGCCTTCGTACGTATATTTTCTCCAATTATTTCCACATTAGTATCTAACATATATGACTTTCTATGATTAATTGAATCTTTACTATCAAGCCAATTGCATAATTTAAAAACATTAGTTTTATATAAATCCCCGATTACCGATAATCCCCCATTCATATCACCATAAAGTGTGCAATATCCTACAGCTAGCTCTGATTTATTTCCTGTTGAGAGTAATAAATGCTTTTCTTGATTTGCTAAAGCCATAAGAAGAGTTCCTCTGATTCTTGATTGAATATTTTGATTTGTTATTTCAGCCATCTCGAAAGATATTGTATTTATAAAAGATTCTTCAAAAGAGTTCATCAATTTTTCAATTGGGATGCTATTGAAATTTATTTTTAATCTTCTCGCTAAATCTTTCGCATCACTCTTTGAATGAGATGAGCTCCACTTAGAGGGCATTGAAACGCAATGAATGTTATTACTGCCTAGAGCAGCTGTCGCAATTGCTGAAACTAGTGCTGAATCAATGCCACCACTTAGTCCAATTAAAGCTGTTTTAAAACTGCATTTTTGAGCATAATCCCTAACACCAAGGACTAATGCATCAAAAATTGATGACATCTCAGAATTTTTAAATTTATTTTTTTGAGGTTTTGTTTGTTTAATATCCCAACTGGAGAGGTCTTCTGAAAAAGATTTTAATTGCTTAATTTTAGATCCATTCTTATCAAGAATAAAACTATTTCCATCAAAAATTAAATTATCATTTGCTCCAATCTGGTTTACATATATCAGCGGTACTTGAAGATATTTAGCAGCAAAACTCGAAACTTTGGATCTTAGCTCTAACTTTTTGAAGGTATATGGGGAGGCCGATAAGTTCACTAAGATATCAACTTTTTTTTTCTTTAAATCAAAAATAGGATTTTTTTTATGAATTCCTCTACCTTCTATATTTTTGTTGACCCATAAATCCTCACATATAGTGAAGCCAAGTCGCCAGGTTTTATTATTAATTTCTTTTGTTAATACGGAAACTTTTTCTTCTGACCTAAAGTATCTTTTCTCATCAAATACTTCATAGGTGGGAAGGATAATTTTACGAGCAATTATTTTCCACTCTCCGCGCTCAAGCAATGCAATAGAGTTATAAAGATTTGGGAAAAAAGAATCATTTATTATCTCAGCTATCCCTACTGTGATACTCAAGCTTCCGTATTTTTTATTAATATCTAAGGCTAATTGATCAAGAATTTGATATTGATTTTTGATTAAATTTTTTTTAAGAAGTAGGTCATTTGCTGGATATCCCCATAGTGATAATTCTGGAGTAAGAACTAAATCAGCAAAAGTTGAGCTAGCTTTCGAAGCAGTACAAAGTATTTTTTTTGCATTACCCTCTAAATCACCAACTACTGGATTAATTTGAGCAAGTAAAAACTTCATTCAACTAATTTAGTGGATTCATATAAATTATTCTTTTTAACAATATCTATTAATGAAGTTGGTAAATGAGAATAATTGAAATTTGACCTGAGCGTAGAACTTGAAATGTTTGGGATTTTTATGGTTGAAATTTTAAATTTTACTTTATAAGTATCTAACATTTTAAGAGTATTTGATTCAACAGGATATCCCTCTCTTAAAATTACTAAAAAAGTAACCTCATCAGTAATTTTATCAAAATTTTTCCAGTAGAAAATATCTTTAATTAAATCGCTACCAATAACAAAATCTAGATTATTTAATTCATAAATTCTTTTACATTTTTTAATTGACTCTTCGGCCCATTGGCTACTAACACTTTGATTAAATAAAATTTTAGGATTATCTAAATCTTCAATAAGAGTTTTTAATAAATGGCTACGAATTAAGATATCTTCTTTGTGATTTTTGTTGGGGTTGTTACTAACATAACCAATTGTAAAAGCATATATTTTGGATAATTCTTCAAGAATTTTTTTATGTCCAATGGTAGGTGGATCTGCACTGGTACCAAATAATGCGATGCTTTTTCCCATTTAAGTTTAAGGCAGAATGCTAACAAAATTATTATTTAAATTTCTATTTGAAAAATAAATATTTATGTGTTTAAAAATCTCTGGATCATTAAAGTTCATTTTTTGGAGCATAATAGCAGGCTCTATAAAAGAAGCTTTGCTTCTTATAAATATCTCTTTTGCTGCTAATTGCCCAAGAATTTTTGTGGAATAAACTGCGATTACTGCCTGGATAATTGCTATGGGTCCATAGGGCAATAATGAAAGCCCGTTAGTGAAAGGTGCTGTTAAAATAATTACTTTTTTTATGAGGTTAAAAGAGGTATTGACGCCGACTTGAGTGACTCCCAAAAATAAATTATTAATTGATATATTTTTAAATATTTTTCTGGTAGATTCACCCTTTAGATTTAAGCCGTAAATCTTACTTAATTCCCTAATCAATGCTGTATCTAGTGCAAAACTACCAGCAATATCGAACATAATAAAAGGATTAAGAGCTACTGTTGATGCCTTTATGGTCGAAAATTTACCAATAGTTGACTGTGCTAATTTCTGCCTTCTTTTCAATCTTTGCTCTTTTATTTGCAGAAACAATTTGTCAGCTGATTGAAGGGAATTTAGTGTTAAAAATATCTCACCATATTTATTTATTATTTTTGTCATGTAATTTTTAAGATTGTTTTCATGATTAGTAATTATCGGAATATTTAAATCTTTTGGAAGCTTAAATTTTATACTTTCTATTATTTCTTTTAATTCAATTTTATTAAAAAGATCGATTTTATTTAAAATTACAATAATTTTTTTCCCATCTTTAATTAAGGATTTGATTTCATTTAATTCATTTCTATTTAAGTCACCTGAGACTATAAATAAAATAATATCTGTATGATTTATGAAGGAGTAAACTTTATCTGGGGATTTAATATCGCAGAAATCAAATCCTGGAGAATCTAGCAATTCTATACCGTTGAGTGTTTTATCTCTAATATTCCATTCTTCAGCTTGTATTTCTCTTGTAGTTCCATTAATAATATCAGTTTTATATAGATCTTTTTTTAATAAAGAATTTAAAACTGTGGATTTTCCTACTCCTGATTTTCCATATACTCCAATTCTTATTTTTTTTTCTTTGAGTCTAAAAAGTTGTTGATTAAAAGAAATTATTTCTCTATTTAAAAGACTTTTTTCATAATTGGTAAGGTCAATAGATTCCCACCAATTTTTTAAAAGTAAATAATTTTTATTAATTTTAAATTGTTTCATGATTTATTTTTTCCACCAACCCGCCAAAACAGATAGAACAGCTTCTGAACCAATAATTCCCACGAATCCCCCAAATTCATCTACTACTACTTTCACTCCTTTATGATTCTTGTCAAATCTTGTTAATAATTGATCTGCCTTAATCATTTCTGGAATATAGTCCACAGGTTCGCAAATTTCCGATAATAATTTCTTATTTTTCCCATTAACTAACTCTGCTAACATTTTTTCACGTTTAACTACCCCTTGTATCTTGTCAACTTTATCTCCCAAAATAACCCACCATGGAGAGTTATCGGACATTATGAGTTTTGAGATTTCATCAAGATTAGAAGACCCATCAAGGCAAGGTGCTGACACCCTAGGGATCATTAAATCTTTAGCTTTTAAATCATTTAGTTGAAAAACTTTAAATATCATTGCTGCCTCATCAGCTTCTATCAAACCTTTCTGACTTCCAATTTTGGCCATTTGCCTAATTTCTTCTTCATCAGTTGAAATTTCATTTTCTGCAGTAATAACAGGAAATATTTGTTCTATTAATATTAAGAATGGCCTCATTAGAGTATTTAATATTCTCAAGATAGGAACGGATAATATTGCTATTTGGACTGAAAATCTTGTGCCAAGAGCTTTTGGTAGTACTTCCCCTACCAAAACAACTAATATATAAAAAACAATTGAAAATAGGGTTAAACCATAACTACTGTTAATTACTAATGCTCCGTATACGCCTAAAATAAGACTTCCGATTATGTTAAATCCATTATTAGTGATAGTAATTACAGTTAATGTCCTTCCAAGATGTTTTCTAAGTTTAAGGAGTTGATTCGCAGAACTTTTTGGCTTTTGTTTTGAGGCTATTTCTAGAATTCTAATTGAATTTACAGCTAAAAAAGCCGCTTCTACTCCCGAACAACATGCAGAGCCAATTAAAATTATAATAATGAGCAAAATTAAACCGTAAACACTTGGTTCCATTAAAATAGAATAAGTACTAAATCTGTTTTAACTCATTCTTCCATTTTTTTTTTAAACACGCCAATACACAATTTATGTTTAAACAAGACAATAAAGTTTTTGAAGAAAGAAGAGAAATTTTCCTAAATAGATTAGGTGGAAAAGCTGCTATTATTCCTGGAGCTAATCTTGTAAAGCACCATGCTGATTGTGAATATCCTTTTAGACAAGATAGTAATTTTTGGTATTTAACTGGTTTCGATGAACCTGATGCTATCGCTCTTTTTTTATCTCATAAGCCAAAGGGAGAGAGATTTATTATGTTTGTTTCTCCTAAAGATGTCATCAGTGAAGTATGGCACGGCTTTAGATGGGGTTTAGAAGGCGCTGAAAATGAGTTTAAGGCAGATAAGGCTCACTCAATAACCGAGCTAAAAGATTTGCTTCCTAGTTATATAAATGGTTGTGATGAACTTGTTTTTTCGATTGGTAAGTATCCATTAATCGAGAAAATAGTACTGGAGATATTTTCACAACAACTTGAAAATCGCTCAAGATTAGGGATTGGTGCAAATTCTATAAAATCTCCAGAAATTTATTTAAATGAGATGAGATTAATTAAAAGTAAATTTGAAATTAATCGTATGAGAGAGGCTATACAAATTTCAGCAGAAGCTCATGAACTAGTTAGAGAATCTATCTCAACAAAGAAAAATGAAAGACAAATACAGGGGCTTCTAGAAGGATTCTTTTTGGAAAAAGGTGCAAGAGGTCCCGCTTATAACTCTATTGTTGCTTCAGGCGATAATGCATGTATTTTGCATTACACTTCAAATAACTGTCAATTGAACAAGAAAGATTTGTTGTTGGTAGATGCTGGCTGCTCACTAACTGATTATTACAATGGAGACATAACAAGAACTATCCCAATAGGCGGAAAATTTTCTAAAGAGCAAAAAGTTATTTACGAAATTGTATTGAGTGCGCAGAAAAATGCAATAAAAAGTGCAGTAACTGGATCCAATTCTAATGCTGTACATAATGTTGCCTTAAAAATTCTGATTGAAGGATTAAAAGAAATCGGGTTATTGGCAGGCAGTACTGAGGAGATAATTGAGAATCAATCTTATAAACATCTTTACATGCATAGAACTGGGCATTGGCTTGGATTAGATGTGCATGATGTTGGAGCATATAGAATGGGGGACTATGAAGTTCCATTACAGAATGGAATGATTCTCACCGTAGAACCTGGGATCTATATAAGTGATAGGATCCCAGTCCCTGAAGGACAACCTCTCATTGACGAGAAATGGAAAGGCATTGGGATAAGAATAGAAGATGATGTTCTGGTCCAAGACACAAAACCAGAAGTTTTAAGTATTGCTGCACTAAAAGAAATTTCTGATTTAGAATTTTAAAATTTGACTTATCTAATTAATAGATTTATTTTTTATAAAGTTTAAAGTTCAAATATGAATATGAATAAGTCAGATTCCCATGATTCAAAACTTTTGCAAGCAAGAGGTTTGGCTAGTCAGCTTGGTATGTTTGCTGAAGAAAACGACATCCCTAAAGATCTTTGGGATTCCTTGGAAGCTACAATTTATGATTTTTATAAAGTTCCTCATGATAGATAAAAATACTTTTAAAAAAAGTATGAATAACTAAAATCAAGAAATTTTGAATAAATCAATCAAAAGGTGACCATAAACTGATAAATTATTTATGAAAGATAATTAAGTGAATGACTTCATCAGATAAGTTAAATCAAAATTCAAAAGAAAAAATTAGTGATGACCCAAAATCTAAAAATTCTTCTCCTAATTCAGGAATGTTAGGAGCTTCAGCTGTACTAGCTGCTGCCAAAATTGATGAAGATGGGGTCCCTTCTGGTTATACTCCTAAACCTGACGAAGGAAGATTTATTATTAAAGTACTCTGGTTACCAGATAATGTCGCATTAGCTGTTGATCAAATAGTTGGGGGTGGTCCAAGTCCTTTAACTGCTTATTATTTTTGGCCGAGGGATGATGCTTGGGAAAAATTAAAAGGAGAATTAGAGAATAAGGGCTGGATTACAGATAATGAAAGGGTCGAAATATTGAATAAAGCTACAGAAGTAATCAATTATTGGCAAGAAGAGGGTAAAACAAAAAAACTAGAAGAAGCGAAACTAAAGTTTCCTGAAGTAACTTTTTGTGGAACTGCTTAAAATTAGTTTTTAGCAGCTTGAATCCTGGCTTCAGCCTTTGAAATTTCTTTCAAGGCTTTAATTTTCTCTGGATTTTTTTCATTTTCAGAGTATTTACTAATTTTTAATTTTGCTTCTTTAAGATCTTCTTCAGCATTTTGAATATTAATCTCAGAACCAATTTCAGCGTTGTTTACTAAAACTATGACTTCATCTGATTCAATTTCAGCAAAGCCACCCATTAAAGCAATAGATTTCCACTGAGAATTCATTCTTAGCCTTAAAACGCCAATATCAATAGCAGTAACTAAAGAAATATGTCCTGGTAGTACACCAATTTGGCCAGTTGTACTGGGTAAGATTACTTCTTCAGCTTCGCCTTGATAAACATTTTTGTTAGGAGCTAAAACTTTAAGAGAAATTGCCATTAAATTAAAAACTATTGAGGGTTAAATATTTTTATAGATGTTTATTTTTCTGCCTTTATTTTTTCAGCCTTTGCTTTGACTTCATCAATATTTCCGACTAAATAGAATGCCTGTTCAGGTAAATCATCTAATTCACCTGATAAAATCATGTTAAAACCAGCTATCGTGTCTTCTAATTTTACGTACTTACCAGACATGCCTGTAAATATTTCTGCTACGAAAAAAGGTTGTGAAAGGAATTTTTCAATTTTTCTAGCCCTATCAACTGTTAACCTATCCTCTTCAGAAAGTTCATCTAAACCGAGAATAGCAATAATGTCTTGAAGCTCTTTATATCTTTGCAAAGTTGATTGAACAGCTCTTGCAGTTTTGTAATGTTCATCGCCAACCACAGATGGTTGAAGCATTGTACTTGTCGAATCTAGTGGGTCAACCGCTGGATAAATTCCCTTAGCTGCAAGAGCCCTAGCGAGTACAGTAGTAGCGTCTAAATGAGCAAAAGTTGTAGCTGGAGCAGGATCTGTTAGGTCATCTGCAGGTACATAAACAGCCTGAATAGAGGTTATTGAACCTTCTAAAGTAGAAGTAATTCTTTCTTGTAATTCACCAACATCAGTTCCTAGAGTGGGTTGGTATCCAACAGCTGAAGGCATTCTTCCAAGTAAAGCAGATACTTCAGAGCCGGCTTGCACAAATCTAAAAATGTTATCAACAAAAAGTAAAACGTCTTGCTTGTTCACATCTCTAAAATGTTCAGCCATTGTAAGTGCAGATAAGCCTACCCTCATTCTTGCGCCAGGTGGTTCATTCATCTGTCCGAAGCATAAAGCAACTTTTGATTGTGTTAAATCATCTGCATTGATAACGCCAGATTCTTTAAATTCTTCGTATAAATCGTTCCCTTCTCTTGTTCTTTCTCCTACACCTCCAAAAACAGAAACTCCACCATGTTCTTTCGCAATATTATTAATTAATTCTTGAATCAAAACGGTCTTCCCAACGCCAGCTCCTCCAAATAATCCAACTTTTCCTCCTTGCCTATAAGGAGCTAAAAGGTCGATAACTTTTATTCCAGTTTCAAAAACTTTTGGCTTAGTCTCAAGGTCAGTTAATTTTGGAGCGGCTCTATGAATTGGCGCAGTATCTTTGGTTTTTACTGGACCTTGTTCGTCTACTGGTTCTCCTAAAACATTAAATATTCTTCCTAGAGTTGCTTCCCCTACAGGCACTGATATTGGAGCACCCGTATCTATTGCCTCCATGCCTCTTACAAGACCGTCTGTGCCGCTCATAGCGACTGCTCTTACTCTATGGTCACCAAGAAGCTGTTGCACCTCTGCAGTAAGTGCTATTTCTTGCCCAGCAGGATTTTTTGCTTCAATTCTTAAAGCATTTAATATTTTTGGTAATTTTCCGGCTGGGAATTCTACATCTAAGACTGGTCCAATTACCTGGCGAACTACGCCTTTTGTTTGTGAAGAAGTTGATGGAGTTGCTACCATTTTTTATTGTTTGGTGATGAATAGCTGATTTTATACAGCTTATAATCCGAAAATACTACCACCTCATGGGTAGATTCGTTAAATCGGTTCGGCCACCCGCACAGTTGAAGTATGGTTTAATTGCTGCTTAGCAGATTATGTTGTTGATGATACGGATAGAGAATTTCTCTTTCTAATTTTATGACGCATAGCGTCTCAATCATGATTCTCCATTAATCTATGGCAGCTGTTTCACTTACAGTCTCTACAGTTAAACCACTGGGAGATAGAATATTTATTAAAGTTTCCGCATCTGAGGAAAAAACTGCTGGGGGCATTCTTTTGCCCGATACAGCCAAGGAAAAACCACAAATAGGAGAAGTTGCTCAGGTAGGTCCTGGGAAACTTAACGAAGATGGTTCTCGACAAACTCCAGAAGTGAGTATTGGCGATAAAGTTTTGTACAGCAAATATGCTGGAACAGACATTAAATTGGGAGGAGATGAATATGTCTTGCTCTCAGAAAAGGATATTTTAGCTGTAGTAAGCTAAAATATTTGTTTCAAAAATTATTAAAACTTATTACTAAATTGCTGCCTAAACATGGCTAAAAGAATTATTTACAATGAGCAAGCTCGAAGAGCGCTCGAGAGAGGAATCGATATCCTTGCAGAGTCTGTAGCTGTTACGCTTGGACCAAAAGGAAGAAATGTTGTCTTAGAGAAAAAATTTGGTGCTCCACAAATTATTAATGATGGTGTAACAATCGCTAAAGAAATTGAATTAGAAGACCACATTGAAAACACAGGAGTTGCTTTAATCAGGCAAGCTGCATCTAAAACAAATGATGCTGCTGGAGATGGAACTACAACTGCTACTGTTTTAGCCCATGCAATGGTTAAGGCAGGTTTGAGAAACGTTGCTGCAGGAGCAAATGCAATAACCTTAAAAAAAGGAATTGATAAAGCTACAGAATTTCTTGTTGGCAAAATCCAGGAGAATTCCAAACCTATTAGCGATAGTAATGCTATAGCTCAATGTGGAACTATTGCTGCTGGTAATGATGAAGAGGTCGGTCAAATGATTGCCAATGCTATGGATAAAGTAGGTAAAGAAGGTGTTATCTCTCTAGAAGAGGGAAAATCAATGACTACTGAATTAGAAGTTACTGAGGGTATGCGCTTTGACAAAGGATACATTTCTCCATATTTTGCAACAGATACAGAAAGAATGGAGGCTGTTTTAGATGAACCATATATTCTTCTGACCGATAAAAAAATTGCTTTAGTGCAAGATTTAGTACCTGTTTTGGAACAAATAGCTAAAACTGGTAAGCCACTAGTCATTATTGCAGAAGATATAGAAAAAGAGGCTTTAGCTACTCTCGTAGTTAATAGATTAAGAGGTGTTTTAAATGTTGCAGCAGTAAAAGCTCCTGGATTTGGTGATAGAAGAAAAGCCATGCTTGAAGATATGGCTGTCCTTACTAATGGTCAACTCATTACTGAGGATGCAGGCTTGAAATTAGAAAATGCTACCTTGGATATGCTTGGAACTGGGAGAAGGATTACTATTAATAAAGAGACTACAACAATAGTTGCTGAGGGTAATGAGCAAGCTGTTACCGCTAGATGTGATCAAATTAAAAAGCAAATGGATGAAACAGATTCATCTTATGATAAAGAAAAGCTTCAAGAACGTCTCGCCAAATTAGCAGGAGGAGTGGCAGTAATTAAGGTTGGAGCTGCAACTGAAACAGAGATGAAGGATAAAAAACTTCGTCTTGAGGATGCTATTAATGCTACAAAAGCTGCTGTTGAAGAGGGGATAGTACCTGGAGGAGGAACAACTCTTGCTCATCTGTCCCCAATTTTAAAAGATTGGGCTGATAAAAATTTGGCAGGAGAAGAACTTATTGGAGCTAACATCGTTGAGGCTTCACTTACCGCTCCTCTAATGAGAATTGCAGAAAATGCAGGTTCTAATGGTGCTGTAATTGCTGAAAATGTTAAATCTAAGCCATTTAATGATGGATTTAATGCTGCTACTGGAGAATATGTTGATATGTCTTCCGCTGGTATTGTTGATCCTGCAAAAGTTACTCGTTCAGGATTGCAAAATGCAGCTTCAATAGCAGGAATGGTCCTTACCACTGAATGCATTGTTGCAGATTTACCTGAGAAAAAAGATTCAGCTTCACCCGCCGGTGCACCAGGCATGGGTGGTGATTTTGATTATTAATTTAATAGTAGTAATCTAATTTTATTTTTAATTTAAAGGGATCACGTTAGTGGTCTCTTTTTTTGTTAAATTTACGAAATCCAACCAGCGCTAAGAATAATTGCTAGAGATAAAAATATTGCTAAGAAAATCCAAGTAATTTTGTCAAGAGATGCTTCAGCACTACTTGCGCTATTAAACATTGAACTTCCACTAGCAGCGATACCTCCCATCCCGTCGCCTTTGGGACTATGAAGTAAAACTAAAAGTATTAGAAGAGTTCCAGAAAATACCCATATCCAACTCAAAATTTGAATCATTGCTTAAATAAAGATTTATTACCTTTAAACATGTTGTACAACCTTATTATAACCTTTCAACTCGATTTCTTTAATAAGGGATTTTCCTGTCATTTCTTTTGGAATTGGGAGACCTAGTAATTGTAATATAGTTGGTGCTATATCCGCCAAGCCAGCATTGTTCCTTAAATCAATCTTATTTCCCATATTCGGTATTTTTCTTTTTTCTCCCTCAACAAAAATTAAAGGGACTTTATTTACAGTATGTGCTGTCCATGGTTCTCCTGCAGGCCCTTTCATCACCTCTGCATTACCATGATCAGCTGTTATGAGAATGCTCCCACCCATTTCTCCAGTAGCATTTACTATTTGACCAATACATTTATCTACTGTTTCTATTGCTTTTATTGTTGCATTCATATTGCCTGTATGACCGACCATATCTGGATTGGCAAAATTTATAACAACAAAAGCATAGTTTCCACTTTTAATTGCATTAGAACAACTTATAGTTAGTTCCTCGGCAGACATTTCAGGTTTCATATCATAAGTTGCGACTCTTGGAGATGGAATTAAATGTCTCTCTTCTCCCGGTAAAGGAATTTCTACTCCTCCATTGAAAAAATATGTTACGTGAGGATATTTTTCTGTCTCTGCTGTTCTGTATTGTTTGAGACCGTTTTCTGAAACTATTTGGCCGACAAAATTATTGAGAGATTCGGGAGGAAATGCAACTTTAACGGGGAAGTTTATGTCATATTGAGTAAAGGTAACCAAATCTAAATTTGGGACAATTTTTCGTTCAAAATCTGAGAAATCTTTTTGTGAAAGTGATTTTATTATTTGTCTAGCTCTATCTGGACGGAAGTTAAAGCAAATTAAACTATCCCCATCTTTTAAATAGTTTTCGGTCATTCTTATAGGTTCTATGAATTCATCAGTAGTGTTTTTTTTATAACTTTCTTCAATGTAATCTTGGGGAGAAATATTTGTTGATTTGATATCTGGATCAGTCAAATTAGCGTACGCTTTTTGTGTTCTTTCCCATAAAAGATTTCTATCCATTATCCAGTATCTTCCACATATTGAGGCTATCTCGCCTGTATTACATTTTTTTATACATGACTCTATTTGATTTATATATTTAGATGCACTTTTTGCGGGAGTATCTCTTCCATCAGTAATGATATGAATAGCTACTTTTTTTAAGTCATTATCAGATGCCCATTTTATTAAACCTAATAAATGATCAATATGACTATGCACTCCTCCATCAGAACATAATCCAGTGATATGCAAAGTAGAGTTGTTCTTTTTTAATGAATCAACTATCTCCTTTAATTCACTGATTATGCTCAACTGATTATTTTTTACAACATTTGAAATCCTTACAAGTTCTTGTTGGATTATTCTTCCCGAACCAATAGTAAGGTGTCCTACCTCTGAATTACCCATTTGACCATTTGGGAGGCCTACATCAGCTCCACTTGCACTAATTAGAGTGTGAGGATAGGCATGCCATAAAGAATCCATGACTGGAGTCGAGGCACTTTTTATAGCATTGTCAACAATATCTTCTCGATGTCCCCATCCATCCAGTATTGCAAGAACTACTGGACTTTGGGGAGTGTTAAACCTATTTATATTTTTGCTTCTAATCATTGACATATTTTAGATCAAATTCCTTTTTAAGTGATCTATTATTAAATTTAGCTTTAAACGATACTCTTTAACAATTTATATTTTAAATAGTTAGCTTTTGCTAATTTATGAAAATATTAAAGATATTTTATTTTTTGGAAAATCATGTCCAATAAAACAAAAAGGATCATAATACTTTCTGAAGATGAGTTTAAAAGAACCCTGTCACGTTTAACTTCCGAAATTATCGAAAAAGTAAAAAATATTGAAAACCTTCTTTTGATTGGTATTCCTACTAGAGGAATGGATCTGGCCGAAATTCTAGAAAATGAGTTATTCCATAAAACGGGAATAAAAATAATGTAAGGAATTATTGATCCAACATTTTATAGAGATGATCAAGATAAAGTTGGAACTCGCCTTATAAAAGCCACGAGTATACCAACTCCTATTGAGAAAAAAGAAATTCTATTGATAGATGATGTCATTTACACAGGCAGAACAATTAGAGCTTCAATGGATGCTCTTTATTCATGGGGGAGACCTAAAAGAGTCATGTTATTAGTAATGGTAGATAGAGGTCATAGAGAATTGCCCATTCAACCTGATTTTTGTGGTAAGGAAGTCATTACTAGTAAGAATGAAAGTATTTTTTTAAGTCTAAATAATGTTGATAATGAATAAGTAGTTTCTCTAATATGACTTTAGTTTATATGATATTTCCTAAATTATATTCTCCTAAAAATTCACCTTTGATATCAAAACACTCAACTAATAAATAACCTTTTTTATTTATCATGAAGAAAAGTTTTAAGTTGTCTATTCCAATATTAGATTTATTTTTTAGCACTATTTTGAGTGGGTTTTTTTTCCATTTAATAATTTCTTCTTGACTTTGAATCTCTGATAATTTTGGTAATCCGTCTTCAAAAATTACATCATATTCTCTTTCTATTTTAGTTTCTCCAATTGTTATTTCAAAAATTTGCTGATTATTTTTACTGGCTTGCAGGATAAGTTTTAATGGGTTTTCTGTTGGCCATGTTTGACCTTTGCAAAAAATTGGATGCCAGAAGTGTTTTTGTTCCCTTTTATTGAATAATCTTATAGAAATACCTTTGTTTAATATGTCTTTAATTTTTACACCTGGAGTCATTGCCAATGCACCTAAAGCTATCGATTCAATTGGAGGAGGTGACTGGATTTGAATATTTGAAATCTTTTTTTTTATCCATTCTTTAATTAATGGAATTTGAGTACCTCCACCAACCAAAATGATTACATTTAAGTCATCGACTGTGCAAAATTTTCCTCGTGCTTCATTTAATAAATCTTTAAGTAATGAATCTAGGTGATTAAGAAGATTATTTTCGATAACAATATTCTCAAATATTTCTTTACTTAGGAAATATTCTTTTTCTTGATTTCCTTCAAAGAAAAATTTTATTGGATATTTGCTTTCATTTTTGATTTCAGGTGAGCTGAGTTTACATTTTATTTCCTCTGCCTTTAATAGATTTATTGAACATTTATTATTTGGGATAAAATAATCAACAATCCATTGATCAATATCTTTACCACCAATTTTTGAGCCTGCTTTACTTATAATTTCAGCACATCTTATCTTTTGTTTTGAAATTGAGCTTATATCATTTCCTTTAAATCTTAGAAGTTCAGCTATTGGACCAGATTTTCCTTCCCCGCCTTCTATTTTGACTATATTCATATCGATTGTGCTTCCTCCAATATCTAATGTCATAATTTTGGATCCGAATGGTACTTTTATTCCTAAACTTGCTGCAGTAGGTTCATCCACTAGTGCTATTTCATCAACAGATATTTCTCCGCAAAGATTTATTAACCATTCTCTGTAACCTTTGTATGTATCAATAGGTGCAGTTAAAACAAGTCTCTTTATTAAATATTTTTGAGGAATGTTAGCCCATAGAAATTTAAAAAATTTTTCGCCACATTCAGTAGGTTTTAAGATATTTTTCTTATTAATTTTTTCGAAGGGATTTCCAATTAATCTTTTAAAATTCGAATGAAAAAACAAATCCGAATTTGCATTTTCTCTCATATTTAGAGCACTAATACCTATTTTTGGAATTTTTGAAGATTCTTCAAACCAAATTGCTGTAGGTATAACTCCTGGAGATGATGTTATGTTTGGTATTTCAACTAATGCAGAATTTAGATCCTTTTGATCTTGAAAAGCAACTACAGTATTAGTATTTCCTAAATCAATAGCAAGCGTTCCACATAAGTTCTTTTCCATATAAATTTTTTTTGAATCAATTTAAGTTCGTTTTGTAATTTATGTTTTGAATAGGGCCAATTAACTGTAAAATATATTGTAAAACAAAAAGAAATTTTATGAACATATCAAATAAAGCTGGTATTGACTCAAATGATCTTGCTAAAAGAGGTGAAAGTTTAATAAGAAAATCAACTAATAGATACTTAACAACGGTAAGAATTGCTTTTAGAGCTAAACAAAGACGATTTGATGATTTTGATGGGTTATTGGAGGAGTCAAGTATAAAACCTGTTCAGAGATCCATAATTGAACTTAGCGATGAGCAAGACCAACCAGATTTACTTCCAGGTTAACTTTGTTAGAAAACAAAAAAAAATGGAGATTACTTAAAGATTTTAAAAAAGGTAAATTTTGTTTTTTGATTGGGGTTGATAATTGGTCAATTGAGTTGCAAAAAAGTGAATTTGATTCACTTTGTCTTTTACTTATAAGAATTAATCAACAAATATTGGATATCAAAAATGAATTAATGGATGAAGAGTCCATTACTTTAGAATTAGAACAACTGCCCTGGTATGTTGAGTTAGAGGGTACAAAAAGTGATTGGAGTTTAAGGTTTGTTTTTGATAGTCAAGGCCAAAATAGATCTTTCGAAATGTATTGGCCGATACCTATAGCACAAAATTTATTTTATGAAATAAAAAACATGTGGGAATCAATGAATTAAAAGATAAAAAAATTTGGAATTTTTTGGAAATATTTCCCCGTAAACAAAAAAATTTTTCACAACTTTTCCACAACTATTTTTTAAAAAATATCTACTGATCTAATTATGTGGAAAACTTCTGATTTTATACAAATATTAATATTTAAAAGAGATTTATTTTTAGAAAATTGATTTTCATGAACCTCCCCTTTATGACTTAATTCTCATCATTCTATTAATTAAGACTGTCTCATAAGTATTCTTGTTGACGATTTAGTAATTTTGAAGAAAACTTAATTTTATAAATTTTAATTCAATTAATTATTTGAATATGCAAAAGTTTAATTACGATTCGAACCCAATAGTTATAAATCAAAAAGAGGAGGTAATTAGTTTCAAATGCGAACTTCAAGAAAATCTCCAAAGGGCTATGCAAGAATTTGTTGAAAAACATCCTAACTGGGATCAATACAGGATAATACAAGCCGCGATTGCTGGATTTTTGATGCAAAAAGGGTTTCAAAATAGAGATTTAACGCGACTCTATATTGGAAATATGTTTTCAATGAATTTTAAGGATTAAAATTTTTTATATTTTTTCTAATAGTATTTTTGCTACCTCATTTCGGATAGGTAATATTGACAATCTATTTCCTTTCTTTACAACTAATAATTCATCCTCACTAAATAAAATTTTTAATTCAGGTAAACTTAGCATCTTATTTGAGGTAGATATATATTTTACTTTTACACAATCCCATCTAGGATTTTCAGCTTTTGATTTTGGGTCAAAATATTTTGAATTTTTATCAAATTGCGTAGGATCAACGATATTTAAATCTATCACTTCCATAAGTCCAACAATGCCTGGGGGTTTGCAGTTTGAATGATAGAAAAAAACTTTATCTCCTTTATTCATTTTTCTCATGAAATTCCGAGCTTGATAATTTCTTATGCCATCCCATAATGTAACCCCATCATTCTTTAAATTATCGATACTGTAGGCATGAGGTTCGCTTTTCATTAGCCAGTAATTTATTTCAGTCATATCAAAAGGTTTGAAGGAAAAAGTAAGTAAGTTATCTGCTAGTCACTTGCTAGTCAAAGTGACAATTTATAGATTGAACTGCGCAATAAATAACTATAAATTTATTATCCATCAAAGAACCTATTTAGGAAAGTGATAGGTGGTATTAGGGTAAAATCTATTTTCAAAAAATGTATAGAAAATACTTCACAATTTTCTGCCAAAATTTAGGATCTTATTAATTTAATAAATAGGGCTTTGATGCGGTCTAGTGCAGCTGGACGGCAGATCCCTTAATTTGATTGCAAATTTTAATAATGTTTTGTTTTATGATTAAAAGAGAAAATCAAATGATTATAAAAAAAAGAATTAACGAGTATCTACCAATTGCTTTTATTGGATTTATTCCAATTGGTGTATTAGGTCTGATATTTTCAACCACAGTATATTTTTTTTTAAAAAAAGTATTTAAAAAGAAAAAGTTTGTCTATCGTGCTTGGTTCTTTATAGGATTATTGACGTTTATTTTGTCATCACCTATTTATCTGGAATGGTTAGGTAGACCTAATCCTTCTGCTCAAGCTTCAGCTATTAAAAACCAGATGGTAAATGGTGTTAAAGAATGCATAATAAGAGCCAATGAGGGTAAAACAACTAATTTTTTAGATTCATCGAGTTTTAGGCAAAAACCTATTTATAAATGGTATTCATTTAAAGCCATAAACAGTTCCAGTTGTTATTCTGTTTATTCATATCCCAGTAAATTTTTTGACTGGTATCTTTTACGAGTTGAAAAACCAGCTTTTTATTTTACTTGGTTTAGGCTCGATATGGACCCAATTACTGGAGAGGTTACGAAAACGTGTGGAGATTCAACAAAAGTTGGATGTAGGGAAGGAAATACTTGGTAGATAAGTCGATTATTTCTAATTGATTTTATATCTCTTATTAGCTAAAAAAGTTTGAGTAAAGTTTGAATAAAAAATTACGATTCCTTGATATCCCAGTCATAGCTAGACGGGTGTACTTTTCATTAGCCAAAATTTTTCTTCATTTATGTCAAGGGATTTGGGCGATTTTTTGGGCTTCCATGAGGCGTTACCCAAACTTTTTTATTATAAATTTATTATCCATCAAAGTCACTATTAAGGGAAGTAATGGATGGTATAGGTGACATACGATCGTTCTAAAGCTTTAAATATGAACTAAGAAATTTCTGCTGAAATTTTATGGATATAACTTTTCAATAGCTTCTTTCTGTTCTTGTTTTTTTATCTCATCTGAATCTAAAACAGGGCAGGTATTTTGATTTAGTGATGCAAGGAAAGTCCTCGTTCTGAATAGTTTGAATAGTGGTGGGATTAGTAAGCGTTTCATATCATCCAACAAGTTCAATTGAATAGACAGTATCCTTACAATTATTTTTTTTATCCCATTCCTTTGCAAAAGGCGATTCCATTTCTGCTCCTAATTTTTTAAGTCAGTACAGTTCATTAATAAATGAGATTTGTGTTCATTGACTTTTACAAACTCATAATCAGTAACAAACTCTTTGCACATTTCTTCAAGAAATAAATTAGTAACGTTATTTTTAAATTCCTCAAATGTGCAGCTAAAAGTTGAAATGATGAGTGTGTTTATAAAAAAGGGGCTAATTGCTCCTAAGTTTAGATCGACTGTCAATCAATTAGTAATTAATTAATTTTCTTTTTCCATCTCTAGTTTCTACTTTATTTATTCTTAACCCTATAAAAGCAGCCCAAATAACTGCAAATAAAATTGGTAAAAAAATTATTGCAAGTTTCATCATTGTTTTGATCCTGTTATTTGCTCAAAAGAATAACCTTTAAATAAATAGGAAAAAATAGGTACTTTATCTAATTAAGCAGCATCATAATCTTTATCATCTTCAAGTTCTCTCATAAATCTTTTATCTAATAAGTAATTGTCTATAAGCTCTGCTGCTATCTGTATCTCAGCAGCAGGTTCTTGTAGATCTTTGTCTAATAAGTAATTGTCTATAAGATCTAGATTGTTATTTTCATTCATTTGTTTATCGCTGTTTAATAGTTCTCTTATGTAGTTATATACAAGCTCTTGATCGTATCCACTTTCTCTAATTTCTTTCAACATTCCGTCTGGAATTTCCATAATCGTTAACCCCCATATGACAGTTTTTTAGAGCAAATTAGAGCCTATATACGCATACTTACGAAAAAATAAGGAAATAGCAAGAAAATTGGCAATAATATAGAGGTGTATAAATTTATTATTCGCAATCATTTATGGAAAAAGGTTGGAAGAAGACTTCTTTTTTTAGGAGTTATTTTTAATACTTAATAGCCATCTGCCAATAAGAAAGAGGTGCAAGTAGTAAGCGTTTCATAAAAAAAACAGCTAATGAAAATAGATTTTATTTAGGATATAAAAACAAAATTTAGGGAGGATTAAATGTCTATCATTACCGACAATAGAGTGTTAGTTCATATTTACAGCGGTTTAGAATCCAAAAATAAAATAACTTTAGGTTTATTGGTTGCCCTTACTGCAGAAAAAAACGATCATAAAGTAACACTTTTTCTTGCAGGAGATGGAGTACAAATATTAAATTGTAAAAAAGCTGGTGAAATAGTTGGTCAAGGGACTGGAGATTTATACGAACATCTTCAAAATTTAAAGAATTCAAAAATTACCATATATGTCTCAGGAATGTCTGCTAAATCTAGGGGTTACGATGAGAAGCTTTTAGATGGATACACTGCAGAGTTTGTTATGCCAGATGTTCTAGTTGAAGAATCAATTAAAGCGGATAGCGTACTTTGCTATTAAAAAAGGAGCTAATTGCTCCTTATTGTAGATCGATTGTCAATCACGAAAAGTGTTGACGAGGTGTGGACGGAATTTAGCTGATTTTCGAAATCCATTGCTATGACTACTGGAACATCGTTCATTAGCCAATAGTTAGTATCATTCATGTCAAATGGTCTTACCGAAATTTAGAGCTCGAACAAAATTTTTGGATATAAATTTATTATCCATTGAATTTACTAGTTATGAAAGTAACGATTTCGATTAGGAAACGTATTTACATCTTTTTATGTTTTAAATCATAGATATTAAAAGCCAATAACAATTGTTTTATTTATAAACTAAAAATGATTGGTTAGTTTGCTCTATTAAATTTGAATAAAAATATTAGGTTTATATATAAATTTTTGTTGCTGGCTACATTACCTGTAATAAAAGTCAATGCAGATAGCTTTGACGTTGAATATCAAGGTGACACTTTTACAATACAAATTCATAGTGGAATCTATAACGATGGTAAAGATTTAATTCAGGCTTCTCCTTGGTGGGGAGATGCCTCTGCTGCTCAAATATTTGTGGAGGCTGTAAAAATGAATCTTGGTAATAATTCCCCTAACTCTAATAATACATATTACGGTCCAGAATTTGCTATTTCAGATAATGGAACTAGTTTTCAATCATATGGCTGGCACGCATCGCATGCACCTGGAGGAGAATTAGTCCATGATCACACAACGGCAGCTTTTGGTAATTTTTTCACAGTAGATGGTTATATAAGTAATTTTGCATATGGATCTCTTGCAATCCCTTCATCTGTTGAATCTTCATGGGTTCAACCATATTCAGCCATGCAGACTGTTGGCTTAGGTTCTATGAAGAACCAAAGGGATATTGTTTTAGCTAGTGCTGGAGAATGTAATAACTATGGATGGGTTGTTGATGGGACAGATTTATGTGTTCATGCCTTAGCCTCTAATTCAAATTCTTATGTAAATGGAACTAGTGTTTTGGGGTCATATAATGTTGATAGTTTTAATAGCGCTTTTAATATAGAAAAACATATTGGTCAGAAATGGAAAGCTGGTATATCTTATGGAACTGGAACATCTTATTTAAGCAACTACAACTTTTCAGGAACAACTTCGACGTTAAGTTCTAATAATACTCATTATGCGATTTATGGAGTTAAGAAAGTTAGTGATAAATTTACAGTAAAGGGGTTGATTGGAGGTTCTGATCTTGATTACAAGGGGACGAGAAATGATGCAGTAACAGCTGCTAAATCTTCTTACGACACAGATGGATTTATGGTTGAAATAAATGGAATATGGAAATTAAAAAAGTTCCTTAAAAGTTCTAAAACTCCAATGCGTTTCAAACCTTCTCTAGGATTAGCTTTCTCGGCTCATACTCAAGATGAATTCAGCGAAACAGGAACAGGTAATCTTGTGACTGTTTATTCTAATCAGGCAGAATCTTTAGTTTTCAAGACGGGAATTTCTGTTGACAAAGAAATAGAAATGGGAGGAGGAAAATGGGTTTTGGTTCCTTTCTTTGCACTTAATTATGAGTATGATGGATTAGCTAATCATGAAAATAGAAATATTAAAGCTGTCATAACGGGAAATTCTAATGCTTCTACTCATTCATCTGCTCGTTTATTTGATGAAGATTATGGCTCCGCAAAAATTGGGGCTGATTTTTTATTAAGACAAGATTTAATGTTTAATCTGAATGCCAAATATGGTCTATCTTCAGGAGGCAATGACTTCTCATTCGGAGGAGGTTTTAGATGGTGTTATTAATAGTAAAAAGTGTGTTCCCTAAATTTCTAATATTAATGAAAAATAAATTAAAAATAAAATTTTTAGAAAAAATCTGATTTAGGTAGGCAATACTACATCAATTACTTATTAGGAATAATTAATTTGTAAATATAAATCTATCTCGAATAATTATGAAATTCGCTAAAAAATTCATGACTGAAAAAGCTGAAAAGCTTAACGGGAAAGCTGCAATGCTTGGAATGTTTGCTCTAATAGGGGCTTATTATTTTACAGGTCAAATAGTTCCAGGTATTTTCTAAATAAAACAATTTTTTAAAATTTTTAAGGGCTTTATTAACCCCTTTTTATTTGATTAGAAATTTTTATTTTTCTAATAATTCAAACAATTTTTTTATGAAAAGCTTTCTTTTTAAAAAAGTCTTATCACTATATTTTTCATTTTCTTCTCTTAAAATTTCCTGACCATTTGGTCCCAATCCTTTAAAGACAAATTCTTTATCTTCTTTAATCCACTTATTTATCATTGCTCCCGTTGTCTCTATGTGAAATTGTAATCCGTAAGCATAATCACCAATCCTAAAAAACTGTTCCTTACAACGTTCACTGCTTGCAATGAGTAATGCTTTATTAGGTAATAAAATCCTATCTCCATGCCAATGCAGTACATACAAAGGGTCTTCAAAAATTGCTTTAAAGTCGCTATTTGATTTATCAATAAAAATTTGAGACCATCCAATTTCTGGTAATTCTTTTGGAGGGTATCCATATTTTAAAATTT
>NZ_JAAORO010000002.1:300000-425747 GCF_017695955.1 Prochlorococcus marinus XMU1419 | reverse complement strand
AACATGGCTTATGAACTCTTCTACACTTACAATGTTAATGATGGCATGACTATCACTCCAGCTATTTTCATCGTTGAAAATAACGCAGAGGGACAGGACGACCAAACAGGTGTTGTTGTAAAAACATCATTTAGTTTCTAAATCTTGAATCTAAATTAAAAAATCTTACACACAAAAAGGCCTGCTTAATGCAGGCCTTTTTTATATACTAATATCATTGATATACATAAAGTTGTAGTTAAATGTTAATGATTTTAATTTTCTATATAGTAAAAAAATCATTTCTCAAATCAAGTAGGATATTTGAGAAATCAAATAAGAATTTTTCAAATTATTCTTTACTAAAAATTGATTTTATTTAAAATGTCTCCAATTTTCAAATGTTTAATTTGCAGAAAAGACATAGAAAGATCTACTAAGACATTTTGGATTAAAAAAGGGCATTTATTATGTTCAACATGCTTGGATAATTTTGAAGATAATCAAAAAAAATTACATTAGAGAAAAAACTTTTAGATTCCAGATATTGAATTATCTATACATAAATCAGGCAAAAAAAAAGCCTCTTAAAATAAGAAGGCTGTATTAAAAAATTGGGGTTAAAACTTTAAAATTAAAATTAGCTAAGAGAGGTTTTAATTCAGATAACTAATTAATGACAGTTTTAAATTTGTTAAAAAACCAAAAGCATAATTATTAAAAATTATTTGTAATGATTTGATCAACATTTGAAAATTAGATAGTGAATTATGAAAGAGAATCAAAATTCAATAAAAATTATTTAGTGCAACTATTAAAATTGATACAGTTACACATTAAGTAAACGAGCGTTAGCGTTTGTGATTTAGTTCGTTCGTCGTTAAGACTTAAAACCAGCCTGGAATAATTTGTCCAGTTGTTACGTATGCGCCAACAGCAGCTACGAAACCTAACATTGCTGCCCAACCATTAAAACGTTCTGCTTCAGGAGTCATGATAAAGAAAAATTATTTATGTAAATGATTGTAACAGATTTTATGAAGCTTTGTAAAGCATATCTCGATTTTTTTTTAATTTAAGGATGTTTATATCGAATTTATAAATTAATTTCATTTCTGATACAGATATGTGTAGTTTAGAGCTTAATTGGTATCTGAAATTAATTCTAGAATTAAAAATTCAATTTACTAAAGTATGTTTTCATTATTTTCAGGAGGGATCCATAATTTCATTTCGAAATTATGAACTTAGATTTTTATGTAAGCTTTTAAGGATGTAAATATCGAATATTACATATTCTTATTGAGGAGTATAAGCATTAATTTTTATTCGAAAATATTTAAAACTAATAATTCTTTTAAATTTTTTTGAAGATAAAAAGATTTTTACAGATAATCGTTTGAATTCTCTTCAAGTTAAAGTGACTACTGTTAGAAATATTTAGATTTTATACAAGTAAAAAAAATTTTTATTTGTAAGGAATTTGTAATTCAATTGAAATAGATGTGGGTCGCCTGAGATTCGAACTCAGGACCAGCCGGTTAAAAGCCGGATGCTCTACCGCTGAGCTAGCGACCCATTTTGTTAAATTGAGTACATTAAAAATTATCCCTTTTTAAGGTAAAAAAAACAACTTATTATCCCAACATGAACAATTGAAATACAATTCTTAACTTATAAGTTAAAAAATTAAAAATTCTCTCTTTATCTGCAGTTGAAGGCTAATATATTTAGAAGTTATTATTTTACTTTGATGTTAAGAACTATTGTTGTCTTTGCCCCTATCATTGCTGCTCTGGCATGGGTTGTGTTCAATATACAAAAACCTGCAAGAGAGCAGTTTAATAGAGATTTTTTGGGAAAGGAATAATTTAATTTGATAGATAAGGAAGTTCTCGTTATCGGAGCAGGTCTTGCTGGTTCAGAAGCAGCATGGCAAATCGCAAATTCAGGTATTGCAGTTAAACTTGTCGAGATGCGGCCTCTTCGCTCCACTCCTGCTCATCATACAAATGAGTTTGGAGAACTAGTCTGCAGTAATAGTTTTGGTGCCTTGAATACTGATAGAGCAGCAGGTCTTTTACAAGAAGAACTAAGAACATTCAACTCATTGGTAATAAAAACAGCAGATAAATTTGCTGTTCCCGCAGGGGGAGCTTTAGCTGTAGATAGATCAAAATTTAGTCAATATTTGACAAATGTTTTAACAAATCATCCCCTAATTCAAATTAAAAGAATAGAGCAATTAAATATTCCAAAAAAAGAAACTATAACTATACTCGCTACTGGGCCACTAACTTCAGATGAACTTGCTTCGAAAATAATGGATTTTACAGGAATTAATTCTTGTCATTTTTTTGATGCAGCTAGCCCAATCATCTATGGCGACTCAATTAATTATGAGAGAGTTTTTAAAGCAAGTAGATACGATAAAGGCGATCCGGCTTACTTGAATTGCCCTATGAATAAAGATGAATATATCAATTTTAGAAACGAATTGATTAAAGGTGAGCAGGCATCTTTAAAGGATTTTGACAGGCAGACTGCAAACTTTTTTGAAGCTTGTTTACCAATTGAAGAGATAGCTAGAAGGGGGCTTGATACAATGAGATACGGACCTTTGAAATCTATAGGGTTATGGAATCCAGAATGGGGAGATTTATTCGATAGAGAAAATAGATTAAAAAAAAGGCCTCATGCAATTGTTCAACTAAGGAAAGAAGACCTTCAAGGGAAATTACTTAACATGGTTGGTTTTCAAACAAATCTCAAATGGTTAGAACAAAAAAGAATATTTCGAATGATTCCTGGTTTAGAGCAAGCTGAGTTTGTACGTTTTGGAGTAATGCATCGAAATACATTTTTAGAGTCGCCAAAATTACTTTTACCTACGCTACAATTTTTAAAAAGAAAAACTCTCTTAGCTGCTGGTCAATTGACAGGGACTGAGGGTTATGCCGCTGCTGCTGCTGGAGGTTTGTTAGCAGGCATAAACGCAACTTTATTAGCTAGAAGTAAAAAAGTAATCACTTTCCCTGACGAATCCATGATTGGCTCTTTAATGAATTTCATTAGTAATAGAAATGAAATAATGTCTAATCATAAAAAAAATAAATTTCAACCAATGCCGGCCTCATTTGGTCTCGTACCGGAATTAACTCGTAAAATAAAAGATAAAAAATTGAGATACCAGGAATATCAAAAAAGATCTTTAGAAGCATTAAGTGAATTCAAAAAAACAATCAATTTATCTTTTGAAGTTAACAAAATACTTGTTTAGTCTAATTAATATGAATTATTGAAAAATTAAAAATGAAAACTAGAAAAGAAAATTTTGACGCAATTATTATTGGTTCCGGAATTGGTGGATTAGTAACAGCATCTCAATTGGCTGCTAAGGGCGCAAAAGTACTAGTGCTTGAGAAATATATTATTCCTGGAGGAAGCGGAGGATCTTTTAAAAGAAAAGGTTATATTTTTGATGTTGGAGCTTCAATGATCTTTGGCTTTGGTGATAAGGGGTATACGAATTTGTTAACCCGTGCTTTAAAAGATGTAGATGAAAAATGTGATACAATTCCTGATCCTGTTCAATTGGAATATCATCTCCCTAATAACTTTAATATTTCTGTAGATAGAGACTATGAGATATTTATTAAAAAATTGTCGGATCGCTTTCCTGATGAAAAAGATGGTATAAAAAAATTTTATGGAACATGTGAAAAAGTATTTAATTGCCTGGATTCTATGCCTCTTCTATCAATTGAAGATCCTAGTTATCTTTTTAAGGTTTTCTTAAAAGCTCCAATATCTTGTTTAGGGTTGGCGAGATGGCTACCTATAAATGCTGGGGATGTTGCAAGAAAATTTATAAAAGATCCTGAACTTTTAAGGTTTATTGATATTGAATGTTTTTGTTGGTCAGTAATGCCAGCTCTTAAAACTCCGATGATAAATGCAGGAATGGTTTTTACTGATAGACACGCTGGAGGTATAAATTATCCAAAAGGCGGAGTTGGGCAAATAGCTGAAAAATTAGTTTCTGGTATTGAAAGATTAGGTAGTAAGGTTCGATATAAAGCTAATGTGACTGAAATAATGTTAAAAGATAAAAAAGCCGTGGGAGTTAAGTTGTCAAATGGAGAAGAACTTTACTCAAACATTATTGTTTCTAATTCTACAAGGTGGGACACTTTTGGACTTGGTAATAAAAAGAAAGGATTAGTTAGTAAAAAGTATGTTCCCAAGAACGAATATAAGTGGTCAGAAACATATAAAGCATCTCCATCTTTTGTTTCAATTCACCTTGGCGTAGAGAAAGAATTGATTGATGAAAACTTTAATTGCCACCATATTATTGTTGAAAATTGGGATGAATTAGAAAATGAAAGAGGTGTGATATTTATTTCTATCCCAACTCTTCTAGATTCATCTTTAGCTCCTGATGGTAAACATATTATTCATGCATTCACACCTTCGTCCATAAAAGAATGGGAAAACCTATCAAGTAAAGAATATCTTCTTAAGAAAGAAGAGTATTTTAAATTTATTATTAAACAAATTTCTAAAATAATTCCTAATGTTGGTCAGCAAATATCTCATAAAGAGATTGGAACTCCAAAAACTCATAGAAAATTTCTTGGCAGATTTCAAGGTAGCTACGGACCGATACCTAATAAGAAATTATTAGGACTTCTTCCTATGCCATTCAATACTACAAAAATACAAAACCTTTATTGCGTTGGAGACTCCTGTTTCCCAGGGCAAGGACTTAATGCAGTTGCATTCAGTGGTTACGCATGTGCTCATAAAGTAGGAGCAAAATTGAATATAAATAACTTTAATTTACCCGATTAAAAATTGATAAGATGGTAGAAAATTTTAAAACTCTCTTCATTGTAAAAAGTTCTTTAATTAGTTTATATTTAGCACTCACGATTCCCCTCCCATTTGTTTCAAATGGAAATTTAAAAATTCTCTCAATATTTGCTTTTATAGTTGGGTTGTTTTTAATTATCAACATCACAAATGATCATGTTATTACTTCTGAAGAGGGTATTTCCTACAAAACTAGTTTAGTTTCTCGAATTTTAGGAAAAAAAGGCTGGAAAATCTCTTGGGAAGAAATTGTTTCAATTAAATCTTTTCCTACTAGTCAAGGTAGTAAAGTTCATTATTTTTCAACGAGTAATAATAAAAATTTTCTTTTACCTCAGAGAATAGAAAACTTTAAAACATTCCTATCAATAATTTCGGAAAAAACTAAGGTACAGATAAAAGAAATATCTTACTTATCACCTTTATGGACTTATAAGTTACTTACGTTTATCTCGGTATTGATGGTAGTAGGGGAAGTTATTGCTTTTAAGTATCAAATGTTATCAATACTGAATCTATAACCTTGCTGTCTGACAGTTGTTATTCCCCCTCCTTCTCCCAATCCTGCTTGCTCTAATTTTCTTCTCAAGGTCAAGACTTGAGTATCTACAGACCTTGGTCCTCCGCTGAATGGTGGCCAAGCCATTCTAAGAAGCTCTTGACGACTTCTTACCATGCCTGGAGGCATTAATAGGGCACAGAGCAGTGCAAACTCTCTTGGGCTAAGTTCTACAGGCTTCTCGCTTAGGGTTACCTGTCTTAAGAGAAGGTGAACCTCTAGAGGTCCAACTTCTACTTTTTCTTGTAATCCTATTCTTCCTCTTTTCAATAGAGTTCTGCATCTTGCTGCAAGCTCTTCTAATCCAAATGGTTTTCTAAGAACATCATCTGCTCCTTCATCTAAAAGATTAACTAATGCTTCAACGCCTGATCTTGCAGTTAGAACAATAACGGAAGAGCCTAATTGTTGAGCTAATCTCATCGCAGTATTTTGCTCAAGGATTTCTGCGCTAACTAAAAGGTCTGGTGACTGTTCTCTGCATAAGTCAACAGCTTCTGCAGCAGATCCAACGGCTGCAGCAAGATGACCATCTTGACGGAGTCTTTGTACAAGGACAGTTCTAAGTGTGGGGTGAGGTTCAACAACAAGAACTCTTGAAGGAGTTTGAGAGCTCGTAGGCAATTGTGAACCGCCAGGTGTTGAAGCTAAGATTTGCTCAGTTGATTGCATTCTTAAGTTACTGTTGGGCCAGGCAATTATTTATCATCCTTAATAAGGTATAACAAATGCTAAATAAAAATCAGAATCTATCGAATTATGACATCATTTGAAAACCCCAAAGCAATTCGTCATTTTCAATCAATTTGTGATAGTTGCCAAGACTTAGTTAGTCGTTTCCATACGCCAGCTGACCTTAAATTATATAGTGATGGTTATCTCCAAGCCTTAAGGAATTGCAATAGTTTAGAGCAAAGAGATCAAGAAAAATTAGAAAAATTAATAGAAAGATGGATTCTAGATCCTTCAAGTTTTATTGATCCTGAGGGAGATGAAAATAAAGGTTTTTTTGGAAAAAAAAGGTATTAAAATATTAATTTTTATTAACTAAATCGGTATTTATACTTACTAATTGTTTTAAGACGCTAATTCAATTTCTATTTTTTCTTTTAAGGATCCTGAATTGTACATTTCAATAAGAATATCTGATCCACCGAGAAATTCTCCTTTTAAATAAACTTGAGGAATAGTTGGCCAATCTGAATACTCTTTAATGCCCTCTCTAACTTCGTAATCGCTTAAAACATCAAAAGTGCCGAATTCTACACCTAGGGAATTTAGTATTTGAACTACATTGTTGGAAAAACCACATTGAGGCATTAATTTTGTTCCCTTCATGAATACCATCACTGGGTTAGTATCAATGAGTTTTTGTATTTTATCTTTTGTTAAATTTTCCATAATTTAATTTGGTGTTTCTGTTTTTAATGCCAGTGCATGTATAGCTTCCGAAGCTAATTCTGCCTTTAAAGCAGAATAGACTAATTGATGTTGTTTAACTAATGATAATCCATTAAATTCAGGAGCAATGACAGTTACTTGCAAATGATCATTTCCCTTAATGTTTTCAACGAAAACTTGAGAACTTGGAATTTTTTTTGTGATTAGATTAATAACTTCAGTTTTTGTAATCATAATTAATTAAATCAACCTTTATACTGAGTTTCTACAAATCCTAACTGGATTAATTTTTCATAAGCTTCTTTACCTTCTGAGCTATTAGGAGACATTATTCTAATTGTTTCAATAAGTAAGGGTACAGCTACTTCAGGTTTTTCATTTTTTATGTAAAGAGCGGCTAATCTTTTATTTGATTCTGCCAAAATCTTTAATATTGCCTTACCTTTTCTTTGCATTTCATTTGGTATTCTTGCATCAGATCCTTTGAAGGCTGTATTTAGATCAGCATAAAAAGATGCAAGTTGTTTAGCTAATTTTCTTGCATCTAAAAAAGAATCTTTAGCTTTATCTAAATTCCCATTTTTTATAAATTCATCTCCTTTCCCTAAGTAATATTCTACGTTAGAAATTGAAAGATTTTTATTATTAATTGAGAGTACTTTATAGTTATTTGGGTTTTTAACTTCTGCATGAACTAAATTTCTATGATAAGAATTTCCAAGGCATATTAATAAAATTGGGATTAGTTTTAAGAATTTCATATTCTCTTTAAATTATTAAATTTAATAGTAACTTATTGCGGATTCATCTTCCGACATTTATTAATGCTATTTTTTCCTGTTTGAACATTTCATCGTTAAGAAACCCGTTAAATTCATTGATAGGGATTTTTGAATTATCGTTAATTTCGATAGGTTTTCCAAAGGATAAACAAAATTTGCTTCTAAATTTTGGAGATACATTGCTATAGGCAATGCCAATTGGAACAATAGTAATGGATTTCGTTTTTTTTGAAGCTAATCTCGCTAATCTATACAATCCTTCTTTGAGAACAAGTTTTTTTCCATATTTATTAATTTTACCCTCGGGGAAAACAACTAACTGTTCGCCTTTTACAATAAGGTCAATCGCATATCTTAACGTGGAGAGAGATGGAGATAATTGATTTATTGCAAAACATCCAAGTCTTTTTAAAAACCAACCTTGTATTCCGCGCATTTCTGATTTGGTAACCATAAATCTACAATCCTTATTGGTTATTCTTCTACCTATTGCCATAGTGAGGACTAGACCGTCCCATCTTGATCTATGTGTTGGAGCAAGAATAATTGATGAATTTGATGGTATTGAAAAACCATTATTAATTATTATTTTTTTACTAAAAAATAATCTCAAAACGATGTCCTGAGTAACAAACATCGCTATGAAACCCAATACTGGGTTGATTTTGTTCCCAATATTTTTAAATTTTTTCTCCAAATTCCATTTACTATATAGTAATAATTTAAGTGTTTGTAATTTTTTATTAGCTATTATTGGGCGGTTACTAGATTGTCTAGAACTGAAATTTTGAATTATGACTACATTAGGAGTAAACATTGACCATATCGCGAATGTAAGGCAAGCAAGGAAAACTGTAGAGCCTGACCCTGTACAATTTGCCTTCTTAGCTGAATTAGGTGGGGCAGATTCAATCACTGTTCATCTAAGAGAAGATAGAAGACATATACAAGATAGGGATATATTCCTTTTGAAAGAAACTATAAAAACAAAATTAAATTTAGAGATGGCTGCTACAAAAGAAATGTTAGAAATTTCTAAAAAACTTCTTCCAGATTATGTAACACTTGTACCAGAGAAAAGAGAGGAAGTTACTACTGAGGGTGGGTTGGATGTAAAAAGTAATGTGAATTACCTTAAGAATTTTGTTGGATATTTAAAAGATTCAAATATACAAGTAAGTGCATTTATTGATCCACTTAATGAGCAGATCAATTATTCCAAAGAAATAGGGTTTGATTTTATAGAATTACACACTGGTAAATATGCTGAACTAAAAGGTTACGATCAATATAAAGAGCTACAAAGGATTATAGAATCTACACATGAAGCAAATAGCATGGGTTTAATTGTTAATGCTGGCCATGGACTTAACTACAACAATGTTGAAAAAATTGCATCAATTGACAATATGAATGAGCTAAACATAGGCCATAGTATTGTTGCTAGGGCTTTAGCGGTAGGATTAGAAAAGTCTGTTCGTGAAATGAAGTCACTTATCACACAAAATTGAATTTTAAAATGACAACATATTTTTTCGTCGCAGCAAGTGAAAAGTTCTTGACAATTGAAGAACCACTTGAAGAGATTTTGAAAGAGAGGGAGAGGAACTATAAGGAAAATAATAAAGAAATAGATTTTTGGCTTTTAAAGAATCCATCTTTCTTACAAACTACTCAATTCGATAACTTAAGAGCAAAGATACCGTCGCCTCCAGCAGCTGTTTTATCAACCGATAAGAAATTTATAACTTTTTTAAAGCTTCGTTTAGAGTTTGTTGCTGTGGGGGAATTCGAATCTCCTAGTGCAGAAATAAATGATCCATATAAAGTTGAGTAATATAATTAATCAGTAAATTGCTCAATCTTTACAAGTCAAACAAAATTGAAGTAATTTCTGAGCTTCTAGCACAAGAATTAAAAATATGTCCTCCTTTCATAAATGAGAAATTAGAAATAGCTGTTCCTAATTATTTTTTGGGTAATTGGTTACGTGAACAAATAACTATTAAAAATCAAATAAGCGCACTTTATGAATTGAAAACAATATCGAGTTATACCGAGTCATTATTGACAAATTTTTTCCCTGAAATTGATATGGGCTTATGGAATTTTGAGTCAATAAAATGGGGAATTATTGATTCCTTAGAAGATCTAAATAGCTTTAAAGAGTCATTACCACTTAGCAATTGGATTAATAAATATTTGGATAATAAAAAAACAATTGATGGAGATATTTATAATTTGATAAAAAAAATTACTAATAATTTTATTGATTATCTTATTTTTAGACCTGAGATGATTGCTGAATGGAATAGATATGAAATTAATTCACTCAATCTATTTAAGAATTTAAATTCAGATCAATTTTGGCAACCAATTTTATACAAATTATTAGAGAATAAGATATCTGAAAAACCAGCATGTTTATATATGATTGAGGTGATAAAAAATTTAAAAAAATTCAAAGATTTTCAGAATAAGATACCTAATCAAATTTATATTATTTCCGATAATAATTTATCTAAATTACATATTAATTTTTATTCAGAACTTTCGAAATTTACTAAGGTAAATTTATATTTATTATCTGCGGGAGATGATTTATGGAACAGAATAAATTGTTTTGAAGGTAAGTTGGAATTTGATAATAAAGAAAGTAAATTTAATTTAAACAATACAAATATAGAGAAAATATTTGGGAAATTTGGAGCAAACTTTCAGAAATTAATTGATGAAAATATTTATCAAGAAGGTATTAATTTAAAAAATAATCTAATATATATTGATCCAACAACTAAATTTTATGAGAAGAAAGATATTCCTCTTCTAAAACAAATACAAAAAAGACTAATTGATAATAACAGCATTGAGTTTACAGTAAATGAAAAGGATGATTCAATATTATTTTGTGAGCATTTTAATCAGAATAGTCAATTAGAATATTTAAGAAATAAAATTATAGAAATAATAAATTCTTGCGAGGACATTAAATATAGTGATATCGCTGTTTTATCTCCACAAACTAATCAAATTAAACCTTTTCTAAGGTATATCTTTCATAATGAGTTAATTAATGGTGAAAAGATACCTTATTTTTTTATTGATGAGGAAAATCATGATTCTCCAGACATTTATAAATTTTTAATTGATATCACTGAAATAGTAAATGAGAAAATAACACTTGAAAAATTGGATTATATTCTTTCTAAGAAAGTAACTCAGAATATTTTTGGTTTTAATATTACAGAGAAGGATGAAATTATTTTTTTACTTACTCAAGTTGGTTTTCATTGGGGATTAGATGCTAATGAAAGATTAGGTGAAGAAAAAAATAGCCTAGAGTGGTGTATAAATAGAATTACTTTAGGCTTGATTTATGACAAAGAAGTCAATTTAAGTAATTTTAATTTAAAACCATTTAGCTCAAAAAATATAAGTTTAGATTTGAATAAATGGCTTAAAATATTACTTCAGTTAAAAAAATATATTAATTTGCTTAGGGGATCCTTTCCTTTCTCAGGTTGGGTTGAAAAGATAAAAATAATATTAAAAAATATTGCTGATTTTAATGAAAATTTTAATTTAGAAATAAGTGAAATAAATAGAATTATTGATAATTACGCAGCAATACCTTTAATATCTGATGATGTTATTTTGTTAAATGTTTTTAGAGAGATATTAATTTCCAGTATAAATAAGGCTAAATTTCAAAGCAAATCACCTATCAACAAGATCCTAGTAAGCGGTATTGAGAATGCAAGGCATATCTCACATAAGGTTATTTTCCTAATAGACATGAATAGTGTTTATTATCCAAAATTATCGAAGAATGCAAATTTTAATATATTAAATAATAAATATCATCTGGGCGATCCTTCCGTTTATGAAAGAGAGAAATATTCATTTCTAGAATTGTTAATTGCCTCCAGAGATAAATTTATAGTTAATTGGGTAAAGAAAGACAAAAACAATAAAAAATTAGATATTTCTTTTCCCATAAAAGAGTTAATTTATTTTTTCGATAGTTTTTTAAACCAAGGCCAAAAAGAACTAATAATTAAAGATTCTGATTTAATTAAAAAAGAAAAGATTGATCTTGATAGTTCTAAGCTAATTAAAAGAAATTATTCTTTAGTAGAAGATATAGATTGGAATGAAAAAAAATTTGATATTAAAAATTACAAATTATCTGAACTCATTTATTGGTTTAAGACTCCGCAAAAATATTGGCTAAATAAAAAAAATATTTCTCCCAAGGAAATATTTATTCATCATCCAGACGAGGAGAATATAAGTAATCTGCAGAAATCGCAAATAATTAAAGGGATAATCAAGGAATTAGAAATTGATAACCATAATATTATTGATGATTTAAAAAATTTGAATATTAATGATCAATTGGTTGAAAATGGTATTATTATGCCTAAAAATAGCATTTTTATAAAAGAAAAAGAAATCAAAGATTTATTAGAAAGTCTATCTATAAGTTTGAGTCAACATAATCAGATTAATAGAATTTATGTAAAATCAAATGCAAATAAAGAAGAATATTTCATCGCTGATGACACCGTAATTGAATTAATTCATTCGAAACTAAGTTTAAGTCGTTTGACAGAGGTCTGGATAAAATCACTCTTCATTTCTTCTTTAAAGAAGAATATAAAAAAGACTAAAGTAATTTTTAGAACAGAAAATAATTATAAATCGCAAATTATTCAATCACCTGGCACAATTGCGTCAAATTTAATTTTGGAGGAATACGTAAATATTTTTAAAAATTATTCTGAAAAATGTTTTCCTCTCCCTCCAGAAAGTTCTTATAAATACGTAGAAGCAAAAATAAAATCAAAAAATGAGAAAAAAGCTTTTACTGATAGATGGATTGGTAATAAATCTTTTTCTAAAGGAGAAAGAGATAATATTGAAATGAAATTATGTTTTGGAAATGAAAAAGAACCAGATTTCTTTTTGAGAAATAATAATTTTGATAAATTATCATTCAGATTATATGCTCCACTTATTAATGCATTAAAGAAATAAATAATGACTAAATTTCAGTTAAAAATTTTTTTAAAGGATGCTTATGAAATAATCCTTGTTTTTTTACAGTTCTTTATTATTAGTCTCCATTTTTTTCAATGGGAATTTATTCCACAAAAACAATTAATTCAAGTAAGTACTTTATCTTATTTAGTGGGGTTTTTAATCATCATAATTGCTTTCATAATACTTTTAGTTGCAATCAAAGACTTAGGTAGAAATTTATCCCCTTTCCCAAGACCTATAAACAATAGCAATCTTGTAACTAAAGGTATTTATCGATTTACGCGTCATCCTATGTACTATTCTTTAATATTTATTTCCTTTGGCGTTTTTATAACCAAGCTATCTATTTATTATTTATTTTTATCAATAAGTCTGGGTTTAATAATTAAATTTAAGATTGCTTTAGAAGAGCAATATTTAAATAAAAAATTTAGGAATTACTTACTTTATAAAAATGAGGTCAAATATTAGTTCTTTAAAGATATGGATATTAATAAAATTAATTTAGATAACAAATTTAAATTAGTAGAAGCAAGTGCAGGAACTGGCAAAAGTTTCACTCTGGCTCACCTTGTTTTAAGAAATGTTTTGGAGAAAAAAATTAAACCAGATGAGATACTCTTATTAAGTTTTACAAAAAATACGTGTTCTGAATTACGAGATAAAATACTTTTGAGATTTAAGGATTTTAAATTATATTTGCAAAATCATAATGCAAGTAAGATAGATAATACACTTAAGGATTGGTATCTAAAATTTAAGGAGAAGGAAAAATCTAAGAAAAAAATTATATCCGAAATTGATAATTTTATTAATGAAATTTACAAGTTAGAAGTAATTACATTCCATTCTTTTTGTAATAATATTATTGACGAATATAGTATTGAAATAGGTTTAACTCAAGATCCATACATTGAGAATAATATAGATAATTTGTATAAAGATGTAATAGATAACTTGTGGATTGATGTTTTTCTGAATCTTAATCATGAGCTTATTGCAGCAGTCAATAAAAAAAAAATCAGTTCTAGATTTGGAAGTAGGATCAATAAATCATTTTTTGTAGAAATTTTAAAAAATATAGATCAAGAAAATATCTGTAAATTTCAAATAAATAATAAATATAAGATTATTGATTTAAATAATTATTTTAGTGAATTTTTTTATTTAAATTGGAACGAGTTTTGTGTTGAATGGAATAAGAAAGGTAAGGAATTATTTTTACAACTCATAGAGTTGGGAAAATTAATTAAGGACAGTGGTGGAAAAAGTCAAATATATGCAGCAAAACCAAGAAATGATAAGTATAATCAAATACTTGGTTGGATTGAGGAGATTAACAAAAGGCTTAATTCTAAAAATGTGATTGATTTTATATATGAAATTTCTAAAGATGATCTTTTATCTAACTATTTTTACAATGAAAATATATCTAAAGAAATTAATAAACATAATCTAAAATTAGATTTTACTAAATTTAATTTATTACAAGATAAAATTTATAAAATAAAAGAAGGTTTCTATACCGAATTTGTAAGAATATTTACTCAATTATCTTATATAAAATTAATTGAATTAAAGAAAAGTTTTTCTATATTTAACTTCAATGATCTTATAAAGACTGTAGAAAATACTTTTCTAGATTCAGAAATTAGTAATAGTACTACTCTATCTAAAATTCAAAAAAGATTTAAATGTGTCTTAGTAGACGAGTTTCAAGATACAGATGTTACTCAATGGAATTTAATAAAAAAGTTCTTTAGTACAAAAAATCATTTTTTACTTTGTGTAGGTGATCCAAAACAAGCGATCTACAAATTTAGAGGTGGAGATATTGAAACTTACTTAGATGCAAGATCTAATGCAATCGAAGTTTTTAGTCTTACAGATAACTATAGATCCTCAAAAAAATTAATCGATGTTCTTAATAAACTTTATATTAATGGACTTAAAAAATCAAAACTAAACTATAGGAAATTAACCTCTAGAATTAATAAAAATATTAAATCTGAATTTGAATTTAAGGATGTATTTGAAATTGTAGAATTTTCAAAAAAGGAAACTGATATAGAGGATCTTGTAACTGATTACATTGTAAACTTCATTTTAAATAATAAAGAAATTGATATCAATAAAATTGCAATTCTTACTTTAAATAATTCGCAATGCTTAGATTTTAAAAAAAAATTAAATCAGTTTAACCTCCCATGCAAAATTCAAAATAAACAAAATATTTTTGATACAGAAGCAAGTTCTCTAATATTTTTATTCATTGAATGTTTATTAAATCCGAGGTTTTTTAAAAATATAACTTTGCTTGCTACTTCAAAGTTTATAGAAATAGAATTAAAAGAATTACTTGACGATGGAATTAGTAGTAATTTAGAAATTTTAATTAATAAATGCATTACTTGGTCTCAGGAAATAAGAGAAAAAGGTTTTTTAAACATTGTTAATGAACTCCTTATAAATTATAATTCATCCTCAATTATTAACGATTTAGATTTAAATTCAAATTTATTTCAACTATCAGAAATTGTTGAAATAGAATTAATTAATAATGATTTTAATCTCAATAAAGTCTTCAACTGGTATAAAAATCAGTTAGATAATATTTTAAGAACTTGTACTGGAGAAGATTTTTTGACTAAAGATTATAATCTTCAAAATGGAATAAATCTTTCTACAATTCATAGTAGCAAGGGCCTCGAATTTGAAATGGTCCTATGTCCATATCTCTCAAATATTTCAAATAAATCAAATAAAATTAAAGGACCTCTTTGGAAATCAAATATTGATAGAAACATATATATTAATATTTCTAATAATTACTCGAAGGTTGAAAAATTTAAATTACTAGAAGAAGAAGATTTATTTAAAGAGAGCGAGAGGTTAATTTATGTAGCACTTACAAGGAGCAAATATAAACTTATTGTTTTTAATGATTTAGAAGATACAAATAATATTTTAAATATTGATTTACTTGATAATTTAGAAAATATAAATATTTATAAGTCAACTTTTGAAGTCAGTTTAGAAAAAGAGAAAATAAAAGAAATTTTTGCTAAGTTCCAAACCAACCGATTGAATAATAATCTATGGAAAATCGACAATGTTAATAAAAAAATATCTAGTAAATTGAATTCTGATCAATTTATTTCTTATGCAAGTTATTCTTCTTGGATACGTAAAGATAAAAATATTGATGCAGTCATTAATCAATATAAGGATTATGAAGATAATATATCAATTATCAAAGATTCTAAAGTTAGGAAATCAAAGAATTATCCTAATTATTTTTCCTATCCAAATCCATTAAGTGAATTCCCAAAAGGAACTATTGCTGGGACTTGCCTTCACAAAATAATAGAAAGATTTGAATTTAGAAACGATAATAATCAAGAATTAATTGATTTAATTATTGAGGAATTGAACTTTCATCAAATTGATACTTCTTTGGCTTTTAAAGTAAAAGATGCGATTTTAAGAATTATAAATATATCCTTAGGTAGTGAATTACAGAATAAGAAACTAGTTGATATTCCAAATGAATACTTTATTAAGGAGCTTAAATATGATTTAACTCTTTCTTATGAAGGTAGAAATATTAATTCGAATGATATTTCAAAATGCTTTTTTTTAGATCAGGAATATGAATTTGGTGAAGAATATGCAAACAAAATAAATGATCTTCAAATTATGAATAAAGGCTTTCATTCAGGATGTATTGATTGTGTTTTCCCAGTAGGGAATAGATTAGAAGATAGTAAATGGTGGGTAATTGATTGGAAAAGTAATTTTATTTCTGGTAGTAATAATGGTGATTGTTTACCAAGAAACTATAACTATGAAAATATGAGAAATGAAATGATTAAACATCATTATCCATTGCAATCACATCTTTATTTATTAGCATTGCATAGATTATTAAAGTGGCGACTTAAAAATTATCAACCACACAAACATCTAGGAGGATATATTTATCTATTTTTAAAGGGATTGCCAGATTTTGAATTATTTGAAAAATCTAATTCGAAAGATATATCTCCAGGTATTTTTATCGGCAAAGCACCTCTAAACAGAATAAATTATTTAGATAATCTTTTTTAGAATGACTAAAACTACTACTGATATTGAAAATTTCCAATATGATCATATATTTAATTTAATCTTAGGTATCTTCAAATTCAATGAAAAAAAATATGGAAATTTCGTAAAAGATGCAATAAAAATTTTATTAGAGTTTGAAAAAAATGGTGAAACTATTATTGATTTAGATAATAGTTTAATAATCTTTGAATTATTAGAAGATGGCTGGCCAAATAAACATATTGATGTTCTAAAAAATATAGGTTTGATAGGTTTCCTTAATTCTCCATTCGTATTAGTGAATAGAAAATTATCCTTATCAAAATGGTCAAAAAAGATAGAAAGAGTTATTAATTTATTTCTAAAAAAAATTGATACTAAGAATTTAATCAACTCGATAATTTATAAAGATGATAATAAAATTGATCAAATTAAAAATATATTTAAATATTCAAACTTAGTTTTCCTTCAAGGAGGACCAGGTACGGGTAAAACCACTTTAATAATAAAGTTAATAGTAGAACTGCTTAGAATTGATAACTTTTTAAATATTGGTTTGTCTGCTCCAACGGGTAAAGCTACATCTCGTCTAAAAGAAGCTCTTAATGATAAAAAAAATATTACCCTTGGCAAATTTCTAGACCAAATAGAATTTCAAACTTTACATAGATGGATTTTAAATTCTCAAAATAAATCACTTAAGTTGAAATTCAAACTAAAAGAGCTTGATATTTTCATAATTGATGAAATGTCAATGGTTAATATCGATTTAATTGAATCAGTTTTGAATTTACTAGCAAAGGACTGTAAAATTATTTTAGTTGGAGATAAAAATCAATTGTCTCCAGTAAATAACTGTTCTATTTGGAATTATTTGTTTGAATATGGTGATAATAGTTCAATTAAATATTGTGTAGTAAATTTAGAAAAAACTTTTAGAAATAGTGGAGATATAGCATTAATTAGTAATTTAATATTTAATAATGATTCTTCTTTACTTAATCAAAAGATAAAAGAATTAGAAAAAGATAATAATTCAAATGAAATTAATATTGCAAAAAGTAGAGAAAAAGATATTCCAAAAGATCTATTTTTTTCGATTACAAGTCATCTAAAACAGTTAAATCTTTCAACTTCAAATTTAAGTAAAAAACAATATATATTTGATGAGCGTATTGATAATTTATTGCTTAATGAAAAAGATTTAGTAGATAAGATATTTCTGGATTTACAAAGCCACTTGATTTTATGCGAAAAAAATTCCGGAATATGGAGTGTTGAATATTTGAATGAAATTGTTTTTGGTCAAAAAAAACCCTATGACCTTAAAACTCTTAACGAGGGTGTTCCAATAATGTGTACAAAAAATAATAATGAACTTGGATTGTCAAATGGGGATATCGGAGTAATTATAGGTTTAAAAAATAAAAGAAAATATCTTTTTAGAAAATTTAATGATAATAATGAAGAAATTGTCACATTAGTTGATCCATCTAATTTAGAAAATGTTGTGCCAGCAATTGCTATTACTATTCATAAATCTCAAGGAAGTGAATCTGAAAAAGTAAGCATTTTGTGGTCTCAAAAGTATAAAACAAATCAATATGCTATAAAAGAAAAAAAAGATAATGAAAATATTTTTTGCAGAGATAATTTTGAAAGAAGGTTATTTTATACTGCTGTTACAAGAGCGAAAAAATTTCTAGATATATATTATTTAAATTAAATTTTATTTTTGAGAAATTAGTAAGATCTTAACCCCAGGATGTTAGATTAATAATTCGGCTCTGTAAGGCTAGTCAACAATTTAAGTCAATTTAGATATTTGTTGAATGCCTAATCAGAAGATTATTAGGCATTTTAAATGGCTTTAAAAAAAGATAGTAAATCTCATGGTAGTGAGCAGGAAAAATCTCAGAATGAAGATGCTTCCCTGCTTCAGTTAAGGAACATAGAGAATAAAAAAGAAATTGAATCTGAACCATTGGAAGTTTCAAAAAATGATAATGAGAATGGATTTCTAGATTTTGGTTTTAATCAATCAATCTTAAATTCGTTAAGAAATAAAGGATATAAAAATCCAACTCCCATCCAAAAAGCTGCAATTCCTGAACTAATGTTAGGCAGAGATTTACTAGGCCAAGCACAAACAGGAACAGGAAAGACTGCAGCTTTCGCATTGCCATTAATAGAAAAACTTACAGATAGTAAAGAATTAAATGCCAAAGTTTTAGTAATGACTCCTACAAGAGAATTAGCAACTCAAGTGGCAGAATCTTTTAAAAGTTATAGTTCTGAATCTAGTAATTTTAAGACGGTTGCAATATATGGAGGTACCGACTATCGAAATCAAATTTCTGCATTGAAAAGAAAGGTTGATGTTGTAGTTGGAACCCCAGGCCGAATAATGGATCATATAAGGCAGGGGACTTTTAAAATTAAATATATAAATTGTCTTGTTTTAGATGAAGCAGATGAAATGTTAAATATGGGTTTTCTTGAAGATATTGAATGGATAATAGATCAACTTCCGGAAAATAAGCAGATGGTATTGTTTTCAGCAACAATGCCTAGCGAGATAAAAAATATAGCAAAAAAATATCTAAATGATCCCGCCGAAATATTAATCAAAAGTGTCAAAAAAGAAACTCAATTAATTTCGCAAAAATTTCTTTATGTACAAAGGCATCATAAGTTAGATGCTTTAAAAAGAATATTAGAACTTAATAACGAGGGAGTGATTATTTTTGTGAGGACAAAACTACTTACTACTTCAATAGCTGAAGCTTTAGAGAATTCAGGTCATACTGTGGCAGTACTTAATGGAGATATACCTCAAAATCAAAGAGAAAATACTGTAGATAGATTAAAAAAAGGATTTATTAATATCCTTGTTGCAACTGATGTGGCAGCTAGAGGATTAGATGTTGAGAGGATAAAACTTGTTGTAAATTACGATTTTCCTTTTGACAAGGAAACATATACTCATAGAATTGGAAGAACTGGAAGGGCAGGTAGATCAGGAGAAGCAATTTTATTTGTTAATCAAAGAGAAAAACATTTTCTAAGAAACTTAGAAAACTCAACAAGAACTAAGATTGAAGAAATTAATATACCAAGTAATAAAATAATAAATGAGAAAAGGATGGAGAAACTTATAGATAATGTTAATGGGAGTTCTTTAGATAAATATGAAAATGAAGAAAATAAAGCTTTGATTATTGATGTACTAGACAATTTAAAAGAAAAATACTCTATGGATGACTCAAATATTGCAATGGCGGCGATTAATTTAGTAATAGGTAATAAATCATTTTTTGTTGATGAAGATGATTCTTGGATTCATAAACAAAATAATACTGATCGAAATAGATCAAATAGAAATATTAATAATCGTATGAGAAATTCAAATAGAAGAAATAATTATCAAAATGATTCTTTTGAAACCTACAAATTTAACTTTGGTAAATTTGATGGTGTTAGAGTTGCAAATATTATATCTTCAATCTGCAATTCAACTAATATAAATGGCAGATCAATAGGTAAGATACAGATTTTTAATGATTACAGTTTGGTAGATTTACCCAGAGATCTGCATAGAGAAACTAAAAATAAATTAAAAAAAATTAAAGTCAGAAACTAGGAATAGAGAATGAAAGTTAGTAAATATAAACTCTTTATTTTAGTGCATCTAATAATCCTACTCAACTCTCTTAATAGTTATTCTTTGGCTCAAACGAAACAAAATTCAATCATAAAATTATTTTGTATTCAGAGTGTCAAAGAGGAGATGATGAAAGCAGAAATGTTATATAGTGAAGAAATTGCGAATGAGACTTGTGATTGTTACTACGAAGAATTTACAAAAACTGCAAGTCATCAAGTTGCAAAAACAAAATGTAAATTAGAAACTAAAAAAAATTTAAACCATAATAAAAAAATTTAATTGTTATTTTATGAGGTCTAAAAACAATCAAAATCCAATAATTAGACTTTATTTAAATCTTATTGAAGAAAGAAGGTTACTATTTTTTGCTTTTCTTAGTTCCATAATTAATAAAATATTAGATTTAGCTCCTCCTGTAATAATTGGTCTCGCAGTTGATATCGTTGTAAGGGAACAGAATTCATGGATTGCTGGTTTTGGGATAAAAGAAGTTCCAGCACAATTGATTGTTCTTGCATTTGCTTCAGTAATAGTTTGGTCTGGTGAATCCTCCTTTGAATATTTATATTCGATTTTATGGAGAAATTTGGCTCAGCTATCGCAACATAAATTAAGAATAAAAGCTTATGAGCATATCCAGGAATTAGATATGGATTTTTTTGAAAATGATAATACTGGAAGGTTATTATCTATTTTGAATGATGATATAAATCAACTCGAGAGATTTCTAGATCAAGGGGCTAATCAGATTATTCAGTTATTTATAACTGTCTTAATAATTGGGGGCACTATGATTTTTGTCGCTCCAAAAATAGCTTTATTCGCTTTCTTTCCTATCCCAATTATATTTTTAGGATCAATTAAATTTCAAAGGAAGCTTGCTCCAAAATATAGAGATGTTAGAAATAAAGCTGGACTTTTGGCATCAAGACTTAATAATAATTTAAGTGGAATTCTAACAATAAAAAGTTTTACTAAAGAAAAATGGGAACTAAATAGATTAAATAAAGAAAGTCTCAATTATCAAAGAAGTAATAAGGCTGCAATAAAATTATCTTCTGCTTTTATCCCTCTTATAAGATTTGCAATTTTATTTGCTTTTATAGCGATTCTATTAATTGGCGGTTTCCAAACTTGGAATAAGACAATTGATGTAGGAACATATAGTTTTTTAGTTTTTATTACACAAAGACTATTATGGCCTTTAACTACTTTGGGGCATGTTTTAGATGATTTTCAGAGATCTATGGCTTCAATAGATAGAGTAATTGATCTCATAGATACGCCTATAAAAATAAAAGATGGAAAAATAAAAATTGAACCTAAAGATATTAAAGGAGAAATTATTTTTAATGATGTAAATTTTAATTATCCTGGAAGAGATTTAACTTTAAAAAACATAAATTTTAAAATTGAAAATAACTCAACATTAGGAATTGTTGGTTTAACAGGTTCCGGGAAAAGTACAATAATAAAATTACTACTTAGGATTTATGACAGTAATAATGGTTCAATAACCTTGGATGGCATTTCTATTAAAGAAATAAATTTGAGGGATTTAAGAAAGTGTATTTCTTTAGTAAGTCAAGAAACTTATTTATTTCATGGCAGTGTACAAGAAAATATTGCTTATGGCTCAATTAACCCAAGTCTAAAAGATATTATTAAAGCCTCAAAGATTGCGGAAGCTCATAAATTTATTGAACAATTACCAGACGGTTATAAAACCATAGTGGGGGAAAGGGGCCAAAGGCTCTCAGGCGGACAACGTCAAAGAATCGCCTTAGCGAGAGCTGTTTTAAAGGATGCACCAATATTAATATTAGATGAAGCTACAGCCTCAGTTGATAATGAAACAGAGGCTTTAATTCAAAAATCATTATCTAAAATTACCAAAGAAAGAACAACTATAGTAATAGCTCATAGATTAAGTACTATAAAAAATGCAGATAATATTGTTGTTATAGATAAAGGTAAAATAGTTGAAAGCGGAAAACATGAAAGACTATTAGATCAGAACAATATATATGCTGATTTATGGAATGTTCAAGTAGGAATCTAATATAGAATTTCTAAACTAAATTAAAAAGTTAAATGATTGAATTACATTAATAAACATACCGTCAACTTTATTCCATCTCTCTTCATTTGTCCCTACAGCAAAAGTGTAAAGTGTTCCTCTATCAATTACGACAGTAGCTAATTCGTGCCTCGCTTGTTCATTTAAATTTAATTCATACTCTAAATCATAGAAAATATGATTAGATGACTCCCTTTTATTGGCATTTATAAGTTTTACCTCTCTACCTGAACCTTCGGGAGCAATGACTTTATCAATTAATGTTTGACCTACTTCACTTGGGCTTCCTAATTGCTCTAATTGAACCTCTTTATTTACATCAGAAATAACTAAACTTAAAGTCTCATTACTATTTATTAGATCGTGGTAAATAATTTCAGGTCCTCCATCGACTTTTACTCTAGTCCATCCTGTTGGATACAAAAAGGCATATCTTCCATCTGGACTTTGATAAGCTTCTAATCCCGCATTTAGTCCTCCACTACAAGCACTCAGTGTTAAACACAAAAAAATCAAAAATAAATATTTGAAAGGGTTAAATCTAATATTTTTCATTTTGTTTGAAATTACTAACTAAAAACATAATAAGACATTAAAAGCAAACAATTATGGCAATTCAGAATTTTGCGTCTAAATTATTCCTAGAAATAGTTTGATTTTGATTACTTATACCAAACCGCTTTCAAAATTAATTGGTCATTTTGAGAAATTCCCAGGGATTGGTCCAAGAACAGCGCAACGATTAGCCCTGTTTATTTTAAAACAACCTGAAAGTACAATAAGAGATTTTTCAAAGGCTCTTTTAGAAGCACATAGTAATGTTGGTCGTTGCAAAAAATGTTTCAATTTAACTTCAGAAGATGAATGTGAAATTTGTAAAAATACTGAAAGAAATCAAAAACTAATCTGCGTAGTGGCAGAAACTAAAGATTTGCTTGCATTGGAGCGCGCCAGAGAATTTAAAGGTGTTTACCACGTTATTGGTGGTTTAATATCACCAATGGATTCTGTTGGACCCGAACTCTTAGAAATAAGAAGCTTGGTGGAAAGAGTTAGTAAGTCTGAAATAGATGAGATCATATTGGCATTGACCCCCAGTGTGGAGGGAGATACAACAAGTCTTTATATTGGAAAATTGCTAGCCCCTTTTACTAAAGTTACGAGGATTGCATATGGCCTCCCAATGGGTAGTGAACTTGAATATGTGGATGAAGTTACACTTGCAAGAGCGTTAGAAGGAAGAACAAAACTAAATTAGGCAATGATAGACAATAATCTAATCAATAAAGAAAAAATCTTAAGACTTCCCTCTTGGATTAAATTTCCTATTAGTAAAGCTTCAGAGTTCGAAAAAATACAAACACTAATCAAAAAATCAAATATCCATACTATTTGTGAAGAAGCGAGATGTCCGAATAGAGCAGAATGTTATGCCTCAGGAACAGCCACTTTCTTACTGGGTGGATCGATATGTTCTCGTTCTTGTGCTTTTTGTCAGGTAAATAAAGGTAAACCTAGTTCTATCGATATTGATGAATGTAATAAAGTCGCTGAAGCAGTGAAGGTACTAAATTTGAAATATGTTGTTTTGACATCTGTAGCTAGAGACGATCTCCCTGATCATGGTGCAAATTTATTTATATCTACAATAGATGAGATTAGAAAAATTGATTCAACAATTAAAATAGAGGTTTTAACTCCTGATTTATGGGGTGGGGGCAAAAATTTTGATGAAACTAATAAACTTCAGACTAAGAGATTGAAGATGATTTTAGAAAAAGATCCAATATGCTTTAATCATAATCTTGAAACTGTTGAAAGGCTGCAAAAAGAAGTTAGGAGAGGTGCTAATTATAAAAAATCTCTTAGTTTACTAAAAAAGTCAAAAGATATTGCTCCTCACATTCAAACTAAATCAGGCATTATGTTGGGTCTAGGGGAAACATTGGATGAAATAAAAAATACAATTTATGATCTTAAAAAAATAGATTGTGATCAAATTACAATTGGCCAATATTTAAGGCCCTCATTTAATCATTTGGCAGTTAAGAAATATTGGGATCCTTCAGAGTTTGAATATTTATATCGCTTCTCTAAGGAATTAGGATTCAAGAAAGTATCTTCTGGTCCCTTAGTTCGAAGTAGTTATCATGCGGGTTAACTTTCTTCAATTGAAGAGAGTTTCTTTTCAAGTTTTTTTAATATGGAATTACATTCCCCTTTCATGAGAGTGCCTGCACCTCCCCAAACCAATCTTAATAAAAGATCTACTGGGCTAGAACCAACTTCTTTTACAATTTTGAATCCTATTAACTTGAAATATCTTACAAGTTTTTTACTATATCCTTCACTATCATAAATAGCTAAAAGTCTTGCTTTGTTGCTTGATTTTTTTTCAATTGCCCAAGCCATAGTTGTTGCCCATACTAATTCCGAAACAAAAGCAGGAGCTTTACTAAGGATTCTTAATGTATCAAGCTGTATCCCTTGTTTATTTGAATAAGTCCAACCTTTCATTTCTGCCCAAATCTTAATGATGTTATCTTTCTGTTCTGCAATAACGATTCTGAAGAAACATAACCCGAAAGTTTCTCTAACTTGAATTTTAATTAATAATCCAAATGTACCTGCTATTTTTTCTAATTCTTCAACTTTCATGATTTTGAAAATTAGTCCTTATGGATTCTATGATTTTTTACCGTTAAGCTATCGATTTGTTTTTGTCTTTCTTCAAACCTTTTTCTATCATCATCACTGAATTGATCTATGCAGAAATGACATTGGATACCCTTTCTATATTCTTTTCTTTCTTGATCTTGAATTGAAACTGGCATTCCACATGCATGACAAATCGAGTAGGATCCTTTTTCTAATTCTTGATCTAAAGCAACTCTTTTATCAAAAACATAACATTCACCTTCAAATAAGTTTTTTTCTTTTGGAATATCATCAAGGTATTGAAGGATACCCCCATGTAGGTGGTAAATATTTTTATAACCTTTTTTTTTCAGCAAACTAGTAGCTTTTTCACATCTTATTCCTCCGGTACAAAACATTGCTATATTCGTAGAATCTTTATTTTCTATATAGGTATCTAGATGATTATCTACCCATTTGGGAAATTCGCTAAAATTTTTTGTATTTGGGTTTATAGAGTTCTGAAATGTACCTATGGATACCTCATAATGATTTCTAGTATCAATGACTATTGTATTTTGATTTTTAATTAACTTATTCCAATCAGCGGAGTCAACATAGGTCCCATTATTTTCTAAAGGGTCTATTTCAGGGACACCCATAGTAACTATTTCTTTCTTGATTTTTATTTTTAATTTTTTGAAGACTTTCTTTTTTGAGAAGTTCATTTTAATGTTCAAATTTCTATTATCTGAATATTTATTAAGTAAATTGATAACAATATCAATTACATTTTTTTCAGCACAAATAGTTCCATTAATGCCCTCACTTGCAAAAATTAATAAACCTGAAAGATCGTTTTCGTTTTCGATTTTTAATAATTTATTTTTTAAATCAAGAATTAAGTTTTCTTGAAATGGGAAGAAAGAGTAAAGAGAAACTATTTTATAATTTTTTCCTTTCATAAAGAAGATAAAGTTTTTTCACAAGTTTCAAAATCTTTGTTAAATGATACTCCAACATCTTTAAGAAGCTTTCTGTCTGATTGAAAAGATGGATTTGAAGTTGTTAGTAACTCATCTCCATAAAAAATTGAATTTGCCCCGCATTGAAAACATAAAATTTGGGCTTCTTTTGAAAGCTTTTCTCGCCCTGCACTTAATCTTATTTTACTTTTGGGCATAAGAATTCTTGCTGTAGCTATCATCCTTATCATTTCAATAGAATCAATTTCTTGATTATCTTCTAGCCCAGTACCTTCAATAGCTACTAATGAATTTATAGGAACACTTTCAGGGTGTGGGTTCATGTTTGATAGCACTTCCAAAAGAGATGCTCTATCGCCTTTAGTTTCTCCCAAGCCTATTATCCCTCCACAGCAAACATTTATTCCTGCATTCCTTACTCTTTTGATAGTGTCTAGCCTATCCTGATAAGTTCTTGTTGTAATGATATTTTCGTAATATTCCGGACTTGTATCAAGGTTGTGATTATAAGCGGTTAAACCAGCTTTAGCTAATCTAGATGCTTGTTCTTCAGTAAGCATTCCTGCAGTTACGCATGCTTCCATTCCTAGGTCCCTTACCCCTTTGACCATTTCCAACATTGAATTAAATGATTTTCCGTCTCTGATTTCTCTCCAAGCCCAACCCATGCAGAATCTTTCTGCACCTTCCTTCTTTGCAATTTGAGCTCTCTCTAAAACTTCTTTAACTTCAAATTCTGGATGACTTTTGATCTGGCTAGCACTATATATTGATTGGCTGCAATATGAACAATCTTCTTGGCATCCTCCGGTTTTAACACTATATAGTGATGCCAACTGTACTCTATATGTATTAAATTTTCTATGAATTACCTGTGATTCCCACATTAAATCTATCAAGGGCATATTTAAAATTTCCGAAATTTCTTCTTTTCGCCAATCAAATCTTATTTCGCCGGATATATTGCTATGCGATTTAATCATATTTATTTAGGGGAGAACAGAAAGAATCTTCAAAAGATTTGTTTGGTAATGATTCTATACCGCCGAAACGTCTATGTCTTGATTGGTAATCAATTATTGCTTTAAGAAATTCGTCCTCATTAAAATCAGGCCATAGCACTTCAGAGATGTAAATTTCAGAATAAGCTAATTGCCATAAAAGAAAATTACTAATCCTTTTTTCTCCACTAGTTCTAATCAATAATTCAGGATCTTTAATTCCCTGAGTAAGAAGTTCTGAATTGAATAATTCTTCGTTTACTTCACTTGGCTTTATTTCTCCAGAAATGGATTTAAGTGCTAATTTTTTAGCAACTTTTACAATTTCTTGCCTCCCTCCATAATTTACGCATACATTTAATGTGAAATCACTATTACCTTTAGTAAGATCTTCTGAGCTATTTAGGGTCGTTTTTAAACTCTCTGGGAAAGGAGTTAAGTCTCCTATGAATTTTATTTTTATTGATTCTTGATGAATTTCTTCGATTTCATTTTTCAAAACTTCGTTAAAAAGATTCATTAGGAAATCAACCTCTTTTTTTGGTCTTGACCAATTTTCAGTTGAAAAAGCGTAAACAGTAAGAACTTTGCAACCTAATTTCTTCGATGCTTTAATTATATCTTTTAATACACTAACTCCCTTATTGTGACCAAATGATCGAGGTAACCCTTTTTTAGTGGCCCATCTCCCGTTCCCATCCATAATTATTGCTACATGTTCTGGCACTTTCTGCTTATTTATGAGCTTGCCTAAGTTCTTATTTTTCTTGTCAATTATTTTTCCCAAACTCATTATTTAATCCTTTTTGTTAATGAAGCTTTCGGATTTATTAGATTCTTTCTCATTGATTTCAGTGATTATGTTATCACTTGGGTTCGTCTCTTGGGATAAAGCTGTTTTATTTAGAGATGATTTACTTGTCCCCATAGAGTTTTGATTCCCAATTAAATTTACAAGAAGTTCCTGCAACCTGCTGCTGGTAATAGGTCTTTCAAGTTTTCCCTGATTTGCTAATGATAACGTACCCGTCTCTTCAGAAACAACAATACAAATGCACCTATCAAATCTTTCTGTAATTCCTAATGCGGCTAAATGTCTTGTGCCATATTTACTAATTCCTTGCCTAGAAAGAGGAAGTATTACACCAGCAGATATAATTTTATTACCTTTTACAAGCACTGCTCCGTCGTGTAGTGGTGTATCTGTTGCGAAAAGATTTATTAAAAGGTCAGTTGACAGTTGTGCTTCAATAGTTGTGCCTGAATATAAAAAATCTTCAGGCCTTAAATCACTACCCAAATCGACTACAATTAAAGCACCTCTTCTATTCTGTGAGAGTTTACCTGAGGTATCAACTAACTGAGTGATAGTATTTGATGTTGCTCTAAATTCCTTTGGTGGATTCCCTAACAATACAGCTAGCCTACCAGTACCTAATAATTCCATTAGTCTTCTAAGTTCCCCCTGCCAGAGGATCGCTAAAGATAGAGAGCAAGCAAGAACTACAGCGTCAATTAATTTTGATGTTAGTGGGAGATAAGCATATCTTTGAATAAACCATGCTGATGAAACTAAAAACAAATACCCCCTCAAAAGCCATAGTGTTCTCTGCTCTTTTACTCTAGAAAATAATAAAAGCCCGAAACCAACAGCAAATAAGACATCTAATAAAAATTTAAGATTTATAATACCCCAAAAATTCACATTCAAAACAAAATTAATTTAAATGTACCTAATTTTGTTTAATAAAGCGATCAGGTAGAACATCATATCTTAAAAGATCCAAAGGACTTTCTCTTTTTTGAATAACCTCTGCTTCACCATCAAAAACCAAGAGAGCGGCAGGTCTTGGAATTCTGTTGTAGTTAGAACTCATAGAATTATTGTATGCACCAGTTCCAAAAACACAAATAAGGTCACCTGTTTTGCAATCTGCTAGTTCTATCTCTTTAAACAAAACATCGCCTGATTCGCAGTGCTTTCCAGCAATAGTGTATTTTTTTTTAGAATTAAAATTAAACGGATTACTTACCAAACATGCAGAATAATTTGATTGATATGTTATTGGCCTTGGATTGTCACTCATTCCCCCGTCAACAGATAAATAAGTTGTAATTCCTGGAATTTCTTTAAAAGCACCAATTTTGTAAATTGTTATTCCTGCAGTAGATACAATAGATCTTCCGGGTTCACACATTAATGTAGGTAAATCTATATTTTGTTTTTTACAAGCTTTAACAATCGAAGTGGAAATCGTTTTTACCCATTCATCTATTGAAGGAGGGTCGTCATTTTCTGTATATTTTATGCCTAAACCTCCGCCTACATTTAATTCTTCAATATCATGACCAAACTTTTTAGCTTCTAAAATGACATTTACCATTATCTCGCCGAGATCCTTGTGAGGATCTAGTTCAAAAATTTGGGAACCAATATGTGCATGTATTCCTTTTAATTTAAGATGTTTTATATTACTGATCCTGGCGAATAAATTATTTAAATATTCAATTCCAAAACCAAATTTGCTATCAAATGATCCTGTTCTTATGTATTCATGTGTATGGCATTCTATTCCAGGAGTAAAGCGAATCATTATTTCTAGGTCTTGATCAAATGAATTTGATAGTTCCTCTAATCTTTCTAAGTCATAATCATTATCCACAATCACTTTAATATTATTTTTAACTGCAAATTCTATTTCTTTGTCTGATTTATTATTCCCATGAAAAACAATATGTTTATTTGGGACTCCACCTTTGAGAGCAGTTAATAATTCACCTTCTGAAACCGCATCAAGTCCAAACCCTTCTGAGGCAACAAGATTACTCATGAAGATAGAGCTATTTGCTTTGGAGGCGTATATTGGCAATGATTTTCCTGGGTAATATTTTTCTAATGCTTTTTTGTAGGCTCTACAAGACTTTCTTAAGGTGATTTCATCTAAGATGTAAAGTGGAGAATCATATCTCTTCACTAATTCTTCAATAGAACATCCACCAATTGATAATTTCCCGTCGCTTCCTATAGATGTAGAGATTGGAACGATATTTTTATTAGGACTATTGATGTCAATCTTCTCTTTTAAAAAGGATTTTTTTTCTTCCATGTGAGTATTCTGAGTAGTGTTATGCTTAAACTGCCATTTTTTATAATGACTTAAAATTCAAACTTTTCGATATATTTAATTTATTATAAGATGATATCAATTAGACAAATAAGTGAGAAAGATATTGATTTATGTTATGAATTGGATTCAAATACTATTTCCTTATGGAGTAAAAAGCAATGGGCTAAAGAATTCAAAAAAGAAGGGATAAATGTCTTTGGATTATTAGTTTCAAATTTAATAATAGGATTATGCGTTTTTCATGTCGTTGTTGATGAAGCACAAATAAATTATTTCGTAGTAAATCAGAAATTCAGAAAAAAAGGGTATGGATCTTTACTTATGAATCACATAATTAAAAAGTGTGAAAAATTAAATATCAATAAATTACTTCTGGAAGTTTCGCAGAAAAATGTTATCGCTGAAAAATTTTATTTTCGCTTTAATTTTTTTACTGTGGGAGTTAGGAGAAATTATTATAAGGATGGATCTGATGCTCTTTTAAAAGAAAAAAAATTAATAAGAAAATAACAAAAAAATTAATTGTTCGGATTACCAGAATGCTTTGAATTACTATAATTTATTGCTATATCACTGAAAAAGTTAATTTCAAACATGATAAAAATTACTTTTGGGTATTCACAAAAGCTCATTCTGAACACAAAATTGACATATTACTGGTAGGTTATTAATAGGATTTAATCTTGCAATGTTTGAAAGGTTTACAGAAAAGGCAATAAAAGTCATTATGCTTGCCCAAGAGGAAGCTAGAAGACTTGGTCATAATTTTGTCGGAACAGAGCAAATTTTATTAGGTTTAATTGGTGAAGGAACAGGCGTAGCAGCAAAGGTCCTCAAATCGCTTGGGGTTAATTTAAAAGACTCAAGAATAGAAGTTGAAAAGATAATTGGAAGAGGTTCTGGTTTTGTTGCTGTAGAAATACCTTTTACTCCAAGGGCGAAAAGAGTTCTTGAACTCTCTCTGGAAGAAGCCCGTCAATTAGGACATAATTATATTGGAACAGAACATTTACTTTTAGGTCTAATAAGAGAAGGTGAGGGGGTAGCTGCAAGAGTCCTAGAGAATCTAAGTATTGATCTTACAAAAGTAAGAACTCAAGTTATAAGGATGCTTGGTGAAACTGCTGAAGTAGGTTCAGGAGCTAATTCAAGTAAAAGTAATTTAAAAACAGCTACCCTTGATGAATTTGGAACAAACTTAACAAAACTTGCAAGTGAATCAAAACTTGATCCTGTTGTCGGACGTCATTCAGAAATTGACCGTGTAGTTCAAATATTAGGGAGGAGAACTAAAAATAATCCTGTTCTTATTGGAGAACCTGGTGTAGGTAAAACAGCTATTGCAGAAGGCTTAGCTCAAAGAATACAGTTAGGAAATATACCCGACATACTCGAAGACAAAAGAGTTTTAACCCTTGATATAGGTCTTTTGGTCGCTGGTACAAAATATAGAGGTGAATTTGAGGAAAGATTAAAGAAAATCATGGAAGAAATTAAATCTGCAGGCAACGTAATCCTTGTTATTGACGAAGTCCATACTTTAATTGGCGCTGGCGCTGCTGAGGGGGCTATCGACGCTGCAAATATTTTGAAACCGGCACTAGCAAGAGGAGAACTTCAATGTATCGGTGCAACAACACTCGACGAATATAGAAAACATATTGAAAGAGATGCAGCATTAGAAAGAAGATTCCAACCTGTCATGGTTGGAGAACCATCTATTGAAGATACAATCGAAATCTTAAAAGGTCTTAGAGAGCGTTATGAACAACATCATCGTTTAAAAATTACTGATGATGCTTTAGAAGCCGCAGCACATTTAGGTGATAGATATATATCGGATAGATTTTTACCTGATAAGGCAATTGACCTAATAGATGAGGCTGGAAGTAGGGTTCGTTTAATAAATTCAAAACTCCCACCTGAAGCTAAACAGATTGACAAAGAACTTAGGCAAATTCAAAAACAAAAGGAAGAATCTGTTAGAGATCAAAATTTTGATCAAGCAGGCCAATTAAGAGAAAAAGAAATGGAATTGTCTGCAAAAATTAAGGAGGTACTCGAAAACAAAAAAGACTCCACAGCTGATGACGAATCTAATATTGACACTAACTCAGTTAAAAATGACTCGAAACCAATTCAAAACCCACTTGTTAGCGAAGAGGATGTAGCACATATTGTTGCATCGTGGACCGGTGTTCCAGTTCAAAAATTAACCGAAACGGAATCAGTGAAACTTCTTAATATGGAAGAAACGCTTCACCAAAGGTTGATTGGACAAGATGAAGCTGTTAAGGCTGTTTCTAGAGCTATCAGAAGAGCAAGAGTTGGTCTGAAAAATCCCAATAGGCCAATTGCAAGCTTTATTTTTTCTGGACCTACTGGTGTAGGAAAAACTGAATTAACTAAATCATTAGCTTCATATTTTTTCGGGAGTGAAGAAGCGATGATTAGATTAGATATGTCAGAATTTATGGAAAGACATACAGTCAGTAAACTTATCGGTTCCCCGCCAGGTTATGTTGGTTTTAATGAAGGAGGTCAGCTTACTGAAGCTGTGAGAAGAAGGCCATATACAGTTGTTCTATTTGATGAAGTCGAAAAGGCTCATCCTGATGTTTTTAATTTATTGTTGCAGCTTCTAGAAGATGGTAGATTAACTGATTCCAAAGGCAGGACAGTAGATTTTAAAAATACTCTGCTAATTATGACCTCTAATATTGGTTCTAAAGTTATTGAGAAAGGCGGCGGAGGTTTAGGATTTGAGTTTTCTGGCGACTCTGTTGAAGATAGTCAATACAATAGAATAAGATCTTTAGTTAATGAAGAACTAAAGCAATATTTCAGACCTGAATTCTTAAATAGATTAGATGAAATAATTGTATTCAGGCAACTAACTAAAAACGAAGTTAAAGAAATTGCTGAAATAATGTTGAAAGAAGTTTTTGCTCGATTAAAAGATAAAGGTATCAAATTAAGTGTAACTGATGCTTTTAAAGAAAGACTTGTTGAAGAAGGCTACAATCCTTCTTATGGAGCACGACCCTTGAGAAGAGCAGTTATGAGATTACTAGAGGATAGCTTGGCGGAAGAAGTTCTTTCAGGGAGAATAAAAGATGGAGATAAGGCTATAGTTGATATTGATGATAATAAAAAAGTTACAATTAACATCACTTCTGAAGAATCTCCTCAAGAGTTAGCGAGTGCTAACTTCTAATAATTAATTAAATATGCAGTTAATCTCTCCAGAAACTATATACAGGGGGGATAGCGCTTGGGAAAAAGCTTTACCTCAAATTTCTAAATTAACTAAAATTCCATTAATTTTAGGTAGAAGCAGTCATACCCTTAAACTGAGAAATAAAATTATTAGAGATCTAAAAAATAAAAACCTCAATCCTTGCTCTGCTAATTTATATTTTGATTGTTGTTATGAAGATATTTCAAGAATTAAGAACTTGATTTTAAACAATAATCATGATTCTGTTATCGCAGCTGGAGGTGGCAAAGTTCTTGATACTGGAAAATATATTGCTGATTGTCTTAATATCCCTTGTATTACAGTTCCTCTTAGTGCCTCTACTTGTGCAGGTTGGACTGCTTTATCTAATATTTATACAAAAAATGGTCAATTCATAAAGGATGTTGCATTGAGTTCTTGTCCAAAAATCTTAGTATATGATCATGAATTTATTCAAACAGCTCCATCAAGAACACTTGCGAGTGGCATAGCAGATGCTTTGGCAAAATGGTATGAATCTTCAATAACAAGTTCGACAATAGATGATGGTCTTGTTCAACAAGCTATTCAAATATCAAGAGTTTTAAGAGATCAACTATTAATTAATGGAGAAAAAGCTTTTAAGGGTGAATTCGTAAACAATCCTTCTTGGCGAAATACTGTAGACGCTTGTGGACTTACGGCAGGATTAGTAGGCGGTATTGGAGGAGAAAAGTGTAGGACTGCTGCTGCACATGCTATTCATAATGCAATTACTCAGATAATTACTCCAAACAAATTCTTACATGGTGAAATTGTTGGGGTTGGCTTACTATTACAATTAAGACTAGAAGAAATTAAAAATAATAATAAATTAGCTGATCAATCAACTAAACAATTGTTGTTACTTATGAAACAATTGAATTTGCCAACTACTATTGCACAACTTGGAATAAATGTTTTTGAAGATAATAATTTAGAGAAAATTGCTGATTTTACTTGTCGAGATAAATCTGAGATACACTTTTTGCCTTTTGAGATTCATAAACAGGACATAGTAGAGGTCATTGCAAATTTTGAACAACAAAAAATTAAAATTTAATCATTTTTGACTAAATCCCATTTCGAACAACTTAGTGATTTAAATGTTGATTTTTTTGAGAGTGCCAAAAATTCCCTATTAGACCCTTTAGGCCTCTATTTGGCAAACGATGTGCAATGGATCAAACTCAATGAGAACTGGAACTCTTTGAAATTCCCTGTGGTTATTGGAGGAAAAGGTCAACCTATACTTCTCCTCCATGGCTTTGACAGTAGTTTTTTGGAGTTTAGGAGAATATATCAATCATTAAAAAGAAATTTTCAAGTTATAATTCCTGATTTATTAGGATTTGGTTTTAGCCCTAGGTGTGCAACAAATTCATACAATCCTAATAAGATAATTTCATTTTTAATTGATCTCATTAAGACCTTACAAATAACAAAGAATCTAAAAATTATTGGTGCCTCTATGGGAGGCTCAACAGCTTTAAAACTTTCTTTTGAAATCCCTGATTCTGTTGATAAAATTGTCCTTTTATCTCCCGCAGGATTGTTTGGAGAACCTAAGAGTATACCTTTCCCTTTTAACCAAATAGGGGCCTCATTTTTAGGATTGCAGCAGGTCAGAAAAAGTCTCTGTAGACAAGCATTTGCTTTCCCAGATGAATGTGTTGGTGAAATGGAAGAGCAAATTGCTTCAATTCATTTAGGTTGTAAAGGATGGAGGAATTCACTTGCATCATTTGCAAAAAGTGGAGGGTTCGCTGGAACACACAAATATATTCAAAATATCCCAATCAAAGCAGTATGTGGAGAAAATGATCGCATTCTTGGAAAAAAAGAGATTAAAAATATAAAAAAAATTGATAAATTAAATTTTATAGGGTTGCAAAATTGTGGTCATCTACCTCATGTCGATTTACCATTATTATCTAGTAAAATTATTCAAGATTATTTTTTGGAATAAAAAATTTCATAATTAATTTAGATACTTGAGAATTATAAAAATGTAATACAAAACAGATGGAGTAAAAATGTAGCTATCAATTCTGTCAAGAACGCCTCCATGTCCTGGCAAGAAAGTTCCAGAGTCTTTTATTTTTGCATCTCTCTTCATCATTGATTCAATTAAATCTCCAACTAATGCCATAAGAGAAATGGAAATTCCGTATAAGATTCCAACTAATAATGGATTTTCCCAATTAAGTAAAAATGCGAAAAATATTGCTAATAAAATTGAACAGGATATTCCCCCAATTAAACCTTCTATGGTTTTGCTCGGAGATATTGGAGAAAGAGATGTTTTGCCAAATGACTTTCCAATAAAATAAGAACCAATATCACTAGCTACAATTAAAAAACAAGAAGTTAAAGTTAAATGCATACCGGTAGTATTTGATAAGTTTTCAAACGAAATAAAACTTTGATTAGAATTTATTATTACTGAATCTAATCCCCTTAACTTAATCCAATAACTAGGCAAAAAACCTAAATAGAATAAACCAAAAATAGAGGCAGCAATATCTGAAATTGTTCCAGGTTTTGGTTGTAAAAGTAACCAAGTGCATATTCCAACTGAACAGATAGGTAAAATTGAATTTGAAATTTCCCCTTCAATCAAGCCAATAGTCTCAAGATAAGTAGAAATGATAATAACGAAAGATGAAAATAATGTGGTTTTAGTAGCTGGTTTTATTCCTTTAAATTCAGCCATCCTAAAAAATTCTAATAATGCTAAATAAGTAAGTAAGGCTGTTGCCAACGTAAAAAACCATCCCCCTAACAAAACAACAATTAAACCAAATATTCCTATAAGTAACCCGCTTCTCAATCTCATATCAAATTTCTATGTTTTTATGACTCTTATATTAAAATTTAACAGATCTTTGTTGCATAAACTTTGATTATTTATCCAATTAAATCTATGGATATCAATTTTTTCTCCAGGAACTACTAGAGGTATCCCAGGAGGATAAGGGCAAATAATATCTCCAGATATTTTATTTAATGATTGCGAAAAAGGAATACTGAGAGTCTCACTTCTCCAAGCAACGCCAATTTCAATTTCAGGTGCTTCAACTAAATTAAAGGGTGGTTGTAGTACTTTAAGAGTGTCTGATTTTTTTGAATTTAATAGTAATTTATTCCACAACTTTACAAATAAATTAAGAAAATCTTTTTGATTCGCAAACCCTAAGCAAAAAGTTAGAGTCATCATTTCTGGCAATTCAGCAATAAGACCATTTTTATAAAAAAATTTATCAGCAGTAAAACCATCAATTCCAACCTTAGAGGTGTTCAATACTATTTTTAATGGGTCTTGAGTTTCTATGAGAGGAATATTCTTTTGGATTAATTTTTTGAAGATACTTTTTGCCTCTAAAATTCTTTTTTGATATTTTGATAAACTTTTTTTATTAAGCCAGTCTTTAATAGATTCTTCACAAGAAGAAAGTAATAAGGAACTTGGACTTGTAGTTTGCAATAAATTGATACTCTTGATTAATTTTTGCTCATTTACTAGATTCCCTTTGTACCAGAGTGCAGCCGTTTGAGTCAAACCATTTAAGGACTTATGTAATGAGTGAACGACTAAATCAGCATTTGATATTAAAGCGGATTTTGGTAGGTTAGGGCTTTCACAAAAAAGGAAATAAGAACCATGGGCTTCATCAACCAAAACAGGTAAATTTTTTTTATGACAAAGATCTATTAAAGGCCCTAAATCTCCCGCGTAACCATGATAAGAGGGACTTACAAGAATTACACCTACAATTTTTTTCTCATATAGATTTATTTTTTTAAAAACATTTTTCATCCAGTTTTTTGTGATTGGTTTGTAATGACCATTTTCTGATGAAAAATCTAGGTCAAAGAATATTGGTTGTATATTCTGCATCGCACAGATTTTTATAACACTTATATGGACATTTCTAGGCATCAGGATAGTTTCTCCTGGATTTGCCATAGCCATTACAGCTGATTGTATTAATCCAGAGGCTCCATTGACTCCAAAAAAACAACCTTTGGCCCCAAATCTCTCGGAAAATTCTCTTTGAGTTTTTGCAATTAATCCGCTTTGGGATAAAGGTGAGCCTATCTCCGGGAGTTCCGGTAAGTCCCAATAACCAGGTTGTTTTTTTAATAATTTCACTAATTTCTTGGGTAAAGCTGCCCCTCTGTTATGAGAGGGAAAGAAAAGTGACTTTAAAAACTTTTTAGTTAGAAATGAAGAAATGCTCATAAAGTATTATTTACATATATAGAATGATTTAGTTAAGGATCCTTCTTCAATATTTTTTAACTTTAATGACAAGGTCTTATTCTCAATACTCAGCAAAAGGTGACTTAATATGGTTGATTTTAAGACCATGGATTTTTATCCCAAGAGTTTTATATATCTTATTAACTTTTATTTTTCTTTTTTTAAGAATACTTTTTCAAGGTAACAGTAAAAATAAAAATGTACAAAAAAATCTCTCAAAATATCTTTTTGACGTAATAACAGATTTAGGACCTTGTTTTATAAAATTGGGTCAAGCACTTTCAACTAGACCGGATCTTGTTAGACAAGACTGGCTGACAGAACTTACTAATTTACAGGATAATCTCCCCGCATTTGATCACAAAATTGCGTTAAAAATTATAGAAGAGGAACTTGGATCGCCACCTAATGAATTATTTGATGATTTCCCTGAGAGACCTATTGCCTCAGCAAGCTTAGGTCAGGTTTACAAAACAAAAACAAAAAACAATACCTATGTAGCCGTAAAAGTACAAAGGCCAAATTTGTACTTTCTCATAAGAAGAGATGTTGTGATATTGAGGTTTTTAGCAACTTTTTTGTCACCATTTCTACCACTAAATATTGGTGTTGGAATTGGAGAGATAATTGATGAATTCGGCAAGGCGCTTTTTGATGAAATTGACTATGAAAAAGAAGGTGAAAATGCTTTAAAGTTTGCAAATTTATTCAAAAATAACCCATATGTTTTTATACCTAAATTGGAAAAACAGTTTTCATCAAAGAGAATTATCACGACCTCTTGGATTGATGGAGTCAAGTTAAAAGATAGTGCTCTATTGGAGGAAAATAACTTAATACCTTCCTCTTTTGTGAAAACTTGTGTTATCAGTGGTCTTCAGCAACTATTTGAATATGGATATTTTCATGCTGACCCACACCCTGGGAATATGTTTGCACTTAAAGGTGGAAATGCAAATTATGGAAATTTAGCCTATGTAGATTTTGGAATGATGGATACAATTACAAATTCAGATAGACTCACACTCATTAAGGCTATTGTTCACATAATAAATGAAGAATATTATCTTCTCGCAAAAGATTTTCAAAAATTAGGTTTTTTAACTAAAGAACAAGATCTTCAAAAACTTGTTGAACCATTAAAAGAAGTTTTAGGTGGATCTTTTGGCGCTGAAGTCGGAAATTTTAATCTTAAAAATGTAACTGATAAATTCTCAAAACTAATGTATTCATATCCATTTAGAGTGCCTAGTAGGTTTGCATTAATAATAAGAGCAGTTGTTAGTCAAGAGGGTTTAGCACTAAGACTAGATCCTGAATTTAAAATTTTAAAAATCGCATATCCTTATATAGCTAAAAAATTACTTACAGATAATTCTGAGGAGATTTTAGAAATTCTTTTGGAAGTCGTTTTTGATAAAAAAGGTAGAATTCAAATAGAAAAAGTAGAAAGTTTATTAAATATCTTATTTAAAGATTCTGAAAATATTAATTCAGACCTTATACCGGTTGCGAATGCCGGATTAAAGCTAATTGTCAGTAATAAAGGATCTGAAGTTCGGAAGAATCTTCTTTTAAGCCTTATAAAAGATGATAAATTAGAATTAACTGATGCAAAAAAACTTTTAAGTTTAATTAGAGATACATTTAGTCCTTTGAATATTGCAAAAAGTGCAGTTCAAAATATTATTTCTCCAGCTTAGTTTTTATTTTTACTTCTAATAATTTTACTTATAAATCTAAAATGATTAAAATTTATATAGTAATTACTTTTGAAATTGAGTAATCAAATAATTAATGAAATTGGAGTTATGGAATGAATATTTTTAAAATTCTTTTTTCATTTAAAAAAAAATCAGTAATTAATAATGAAGTAAATCATGCATTAGTTGACCAGTATGGAGAAATCGCAAGATTAGTAAAAGAAACTAGAATTCAAAAAAATATATCAATTCAAGAACTGTCATGTATTTCAAAAATTCCTGAACAGACGATAATTTCTATTGAAAATAATTATAAAAATACTAGACCAAAGTATCCATTTATAAGATCAATATTATTTAAATTAGAGGATTGCTTAGGATTAAAAAAAAATACATTAGAAAAATTAGCAACTAGAGAAGTAGAAACTTCTAAGAAAGAAAATAATAATTTTATTATCAACAAATTCGATCTAATAAATACTTGGCAGGGAACCCTTTTGTATTTTTTTATATTAATTCTTACTGTGTTTATATTGAAGAGATATTTTATTTTGAACGTAAATGTAATAGAGATTCAAAATATTGAAAACAAAATCATTGAAAAATAAAATTTAAAAAGTCCCTATTTTGTAGTTCTCCCAGAACTATTTCCTAGATCACTAAATTTCCTAAGATTGTCTTCTATTTCTCCTAAGGGCCGATTTAACTTCCATTTCCAGTTGTTTTTTGTAGTGCCAGGTATATTTAATCTACTTGAATCATCTAAAGATAATATATCTTGTATTGGTGCGATAAAGAGATTAGCATTTGTATTCATGCCTATTTCTATTAAACTCCATGAAGGATCTTCTGAGAATTTATACTCATCTTTTATTCGTTTTTTGGAGTTTTTCTCTAGACATTCCCACCATGAAATGGAAGTTGCGTTGTCATGAGTACCTGTATAAATAACCCAATTTTCTCCTTCAATATTCTTGGGTAAATATGGGTTATCTTCGTTCCCATCAAAAGCGAATTGTAATATTTTCATGCCAGGTAGTTCAAAATATTTTCTTAATTTTTCAACATCAGGTGTTATTACTCCAAGATCCTCAGCAATAATTGGTAGACAGTCAGTACCTAAATCATTTTTAAGTTTATTTAATAATGTTCTCCCTGGAGAATTTATCCATTTGCCATTAATTGCTGTTTTAGAATTGCCATTAACTCTCCAGTAACCTGCCAGACCCCTGAAATGATCTAATCTCAACAAGTCAACAAGTTCAAATTGCCTTTTAAATCTTTTTCTCCACCAATCGAAATTAGACCTTTTGTGTTTTGACCAAAAGTAAGTTGGGGTTCCCCATAATTGTCCTGTCGATGAAAAATAATCAGGTGGCACTCCGCTTTGAAAGATCAAATCTCCATTTTTAAAAATTGAGAATAAGGATTTATTACTCCATACGTCGACACTGTCCCTGGAAACATAAAAGGGCAAATCTCCAATCAACTTAACATTATATAATTTTGCAAAGTTTTTAATTTCTTTCCATTGTGAATCTAAATGCCACTGTATTAACTTTTTGATAAGTATTTTTTCACTTTTTCCCTTAATCCATGATTTTATAAAATTCTTATTTTTTATTTTAAATTCTTTAGGCCATTGCCACCAAGGTAACATATTAAATTCTTCTCTTATAACAACAAATGTTGCATAATCTTCAACCCAAGAATTTCTACTAATCCATTTATGAAAATTGAGTTTTCTTTCTACTGATTGGGAGCTCCAACCTTGTAAAAGTAGGTAGCCTAATTTTTTTGTTAAATTATCCGCATTATTAAAATTAAAATGATTATCTTTCTGACTTGAGAATCCTAATTCTTCTTTATTAGAAATGAAGATAAAACCATTATCAATTAAATAATCTATGTCAAGAAACCATGGGTTTAGTGCAAAACTAGATGGTGAACTATATGGGGACCCTGTAGAATCAGTTGGAGTAAGAGGTAAAAATTGCCAGTATTCGATTCCATGCTTATGAAGCTTTTTAATCCACTCCTTTGCACCTCTTCCAAAAGTTCCACATACTTTTCCTCCGGGGATACATGATGGATGCATGAGTATTCCTAATGATTTTTTTGTAAGTACTGTTTGAATAGGCATTTTTAATTATATTTTGATTCTTTAAAATTAATATCAATTATCTAAATTAAACCTTAAACAAATTTTTATTAAATGACAAATCTCCATTCTGAGTAATTTTCTAATAAACAAGAGGTGAATTCTAATTTTTAATAAACTTTTTTTGCAATTTTGCTAGAAAGATGTGACTTTTGAAAACATCTAGACATTATCTTTTGCGAAATTCACATAAACGACTACGATAAGTATATAGTTTTATAGTGCTAATTTCGTGACTAGTTTTATCACGGCAGTGCAGAATAAAGAACCAAATTTTAATCTTACTAATAGTAGATTAAGGTTAGTAAGTGGAACAACAAATCCTAAATTAGCAGAAGAAATTGCATCATATTTGGGTATTGAGAATGTACCTTTAATATCTAAAAGATTTGCTGATGGAGAACTTTATGTTCAGATTCAGCAATCTATTAGGGGTTGCGATGTATTTCTAATACAACCTACATGCGCTCCTGTTAACGATAGCTTAATGGAACTTATGATTATGGTTGATGCTTGCAAGAGGGCATCTGCCAGACAAATAACAGCGGTAATACCTTATTTTGGATATGCAAGGGCAGATCGAAAGACATCTGGAAGAGAGTCTATAACAGCAAAACTCACTGCTAATTTACTTGAAAAATCAGGAGTAGATAGAGTTCTTGCAATGGATTTACATTCAGCTCAAATACAGGGTTATTTTGATATTCCATGTGATCATATTTATGGTTCACCTGTATTAATAGATTATTTAGAGACTTTAAATTTAGAGGAGGTTGTGGTTGTATCTCCTGATGTAGGCGGAGTGGCAAGAGCAAGAGCATTTGCAAAATTAATGAATGATGCGCCTTTGGCTATTATTGATAAAAGGAGGTCAGCTCATAATATTGCCGAAAGTCTAACAGTTATTGGAGAAGTTAAAGGTAAAACCGCTATTCTTATAGACGATATGATAGACACTGGCGGTACAATTTGTTCTGGAGCTAATCTATTAAAAAAAGAGGGAGCTAATAGAATATTCGCATGTGCTTCACATGCAGTATTTTCACCTCCTTCTTATGAAAGACTAAGTACTAAGGATTTGTTCGAACAAGTTATTGTGACTAACAGCATTCCAGTTCTTGTTAAAGAGGAATTTCCACAGTTAAAAGTCCTTTCAGTAGCAAATATGTTAGGTGAAGCAATTTGGAGAATACATGAAGAAAGTTCTGTTAGTTCAATGTTCAGGTAATCAAAAAATTATTTTTTGTTTTCCTTTACAAGTTTCTTCAACCTTTTTTCATAATCATTTTTGATATTTTTTGGAATGCTTTCGGGACAAATATTTAGAGCACTTCCAACAATCTGAAATGTACCAGCATTATATAACTTCTTTTCGTCAAGTTTCTTGCTTCCTAATTGTTTAATAGCCCCGCCATGCTTGCCAATTATTACATTTGCAAAAGTTGCACTTGCAATACCAAGGCCTTTATTAAAATCTACTTCAGCTTTTGAAGCTATACAAAGGTATGAGGCCCCCATCTGCCTGTATAAGAAGATGTCTTTATCAGAAGCAGCAATTAAATTTTTTTCTGCTTTAATTTGTTGAGTTATTGTATCATTTTCAAAAAATATAAAAGGTATAAAAAGACCAATACCTAAAAGTTTGAGAAATCTTTTTGAAAAAAAATTGATATCCATTAACTAATATTCATTTAGTACAAGATAACATTTTTATTTTTAACTTAAGTAGATAGTAAGAACTTACTTAATAATTTTTATTTCGTGATGATTCTCAACTATTTTTAACTTATTTTTGTTCCATGAATATATAACCCTGAATCTATAGTTATCTGAATCTACTAGTCTTGTATGTTCAAGAATATACCAATTTGCATAAGAGGATTCAAAAATCATTTCGTGTTCATCAACTTGCTTAATGTTTGAAATTCCCTCCTCATTACTTAAGTAAAAATTTTCTCTTATAAGTTGGTGTCCTCTTAAGAATGCATGCATTTCTCCACGTTCTTTATATTGGGGATTCGCCTCAAAAAAATTATATTTTTTTTCTGGATACCAGGTGAATTTATAGTGAGACTCCCATTCGGATTCATTCTCAAGAGCTTGTATATTTATATTCATGCATAGGTTATAAGTTTTTTGCTCTTCATCAAGAAAATATGTTCTATTAGATTTCCACAAACCAATATTTCTAGAAAACCATCTTTTTAAATTACTATTTAAGCTAATATCTGGGGAGTTGTTATTCCCAGAATTTAGAATTTTCTTTTGATTAATAGCAACCATATATAAATTTGTCCTATGTATTTCATAGCTTATCTGTAGAATAAATATAAATATCTTAATGTGTTTATAAGGATTAACAGCTTTTCAACACTTCAGGGGAAATCATTTGAATGATAAAAAAGAGCTAAAATTAATACTGATAGCAGCTAGAAATCAGCTTTCCAGCAATGATATTAAGTCTCTTATTGCGTATTTAGAATCTGATGATTGTGAATTTGAGATATCTCTTCAGATCTCTGAACCTACAGAACAGCCAGAATTACTCGAATTACATAGATTAGTTGCTATCCCTGCTCTTATAAAAGTCTCCCCAGCTCCAAAGCAAATATTTGCTGGAAGTAATATTTTCTCTCAGTTGCAGAAATGGTTGCCAAGGTGGAAACAAGAGGGCTTAACGAAAAATCTAGGTATTAATTTGCAGCCATCCAAAATTGATTCAATAAGAACTCAAAAAGAATTTCTTTTGGAAGACGAACTTCTTGTTTTAAGACAAGAAAATGAGACATTAACAAAAAGAATAGAATCTCAGGAAAGATTATTGAGAATGGTGGCGCATGAATTAAGGACTCCATTGACCGCAGCTACATTAGCAGTACAAAGTCAAAAACTTGGACAAATAGATATTGCAAAATTACAAGAGGTAATTAAAAGACGTCTCGAAGAGATTGAACTCTTATCTCAGGACCTTTTGGAGGTCGGAACAACAAAATGGGAAGCTTTATTTAATCCTCAGAAAATTGATTTAGGTAATATTAGTGCTGAGGTAATACTAGAATTAGAAAAATTCTGGAGATTAAGAAATATTGAAATAGATACTGATATCCCATCTGATCTCCCAAGTGTATTCGCAGATCAACGAAGAATGAGGCAAGTATTTTTAAATTTAATTGAAAATGCTGTTAAATTTTCTGAAGATTCTGGGTCTATTAAAATTACAATGATTCATAAGACAAACCAGTGGGTAGAAATAACAATTTGTGACAAAGGTGCAGGGATTCCATTGAGTGAGCAAAAAAGAATTTTTCTGGATAGAGTTAGACTCCCACAGACTTCTGAAGGGACTTCAGGCTTTGGTATAGGATTATCTGTTTGTAGGAGAATAGTACAAGTTCATGGGGGGAGAATATGGGTTGTATCTGAAGTTGGTGTCGGTTCGTGCTTTCATTTTACTGTTCCTGTGTGGCAAGGACAAGACAAAGAGCAACAATACTTGACGAAAGGCTAGCCTTACTCTTAATTTTTAAATAAGCTGTTATGCTTATTTCCTGGCCCCATCGTCTAGAGGCCTAGGACACCTCCCTTTCACGGAGGCGACAGGGGTTCGAATCCCCTTGGGGCTATTATTTTAAAATTTCAATTAATTGAAGGATAATTTTGCTTGCTTATCTACGGCAAGCAAATTTTCTGAAAGATCTTTTTTTAATCTTTTCTCTATCATTCCTATAGGCATCCACTGACATCCTTGAACAGTGAGATCGTAAATTAATGAATTTTTGGAAGTATTTTTAATATTTTGAATTTTCCAACTACCTTCAAATTTTCTGAAATCTCCTTTAATCAAATTGAATTTTAAAAGGCCAAGCTCCTTATCTTCAAATAAATCAATAGTTACTTCAGCTGAAAATTTCATACCAAGAAAATCCTGGGCACCAACTTGCTTAAGGTGAACATTGTTGTCCTTACGATATATTTTTTTGCTTGAAAGTAAATTTGGTATGTAAAGATTTAGTCGATCATAATCTGTTAAAACATTCCACAAAGAATCAAAGCTCGCAGAAGTTGTAAGTTGAGCTGCAAGTCTTCTTGTTCCGCCAGAAAGCTTTTCCATTGTTTGCTCAATTGTCCTGTAGTCATTGCTTTTAGAATGATCTACTGATTCTTGAGGATTATTCATAAATGAATTTTTTAATAAGATAAAAAATTATTTTTGTGTAACTATACCGATAAAAACAATAAATACTGAAAAATAAAAATAATTTTATTAAATTATTCCGATCTCAAAACGTAACCATTTTTGTGAAATCACTACAAATTAAACTACAAATTGATAATCTTTTATAAAAGAAATCTTAAAAATGTATTCACAAGCAAAAGTAATCGCAGGCGGATTAGCACATATACCAGTAGTAATAGCTGTTTTTTATTTTATACTCACAACTTTTAATAAGAGAGCTTTAAAATTTGTTGAAGAATCTAAAACAAAAAAACCTGAGGCAAAAGCTGTGGAACCTAATAAAGTGACTGTTTCAAAAACAGAAGCTCCAAAAACAGAAGCTACAAAAGCAGAAGCTCCGAAAGTAGTTAAGAAAAAACATGCAGATGTCCCCGTAAATATTTATAGGCCCAAAACGCCATATGAAGGAACTGTGATTGAAAACTATAGTCTTCTTAAAGAAGGAGCAATTGGTAGGGTTAATCATATAACTTTCGATCTTAAAGATAGTGATCCATTTTTAAATTACGTTGAAGGTCAAAGTATTGGTATCATGCCTGCTGGTGAAGATGCTAATGGAAAACCTCATAAGTTAAGACTTTACTCAATTGCTAGTACAAGACATGGCGATAACTTTAATGGAAATACAGTTTCTCTTTGTGTAAGACAGCTTCAGTATGAAAAAGATGGTGAAACCATTAATGGTGTCTGTTCTACATACTTATGCGATATTAAGCCTGGAGATAAAGTAAAAATAACTGGGCCTGTAGGTAAAGAAATGCTTCTCCCTGACGAAGAGGACTCAAACATTGTTATGTTGGCCACAGGAACTGGAATAGCACCAATGAGGGCTTATTTAAGAAGAATGTTTGAACCAACTGAAAAAGAAAAAAATAAATGGAATTTCAAGGGCAAAGCTTGGTTATTTATGGGTGCTCCAAAATCAGCTAATTTGTTATACGAAGAAGATCTTCAAAGATACCTTACTGATAATCCAGATAACTTTAAATATACAAAAGCTATTAGTCGTGAGCAGCAAAATACAAAAGGTGGAAGAATGTACATTCAAGACAGAGTTCTAGAGTCAGCCAACGAACTTTTCAATATGATTGAAGATGAAAAGACACATATATATCTTTGTGGATTAAAAGGTATGGAGCCTGGAATAGATGAGGCAATGACTAAAGCCGCAGAAGAAAAAGGTTTGAATTGGTCAGAATTAAGACCTCAACTAAAAAAAGCAGGAAGATGGCACGTAGAAACCTACTAAATCTTTTTAGTTAGATTTAAGTTGCATGTATTAAATACTTTTTGGTTTAGACACAATATGTAGCTAATATTAGAAAAAAAGAGGATTTTAAAAAAAGAATACGAAAAATATGCCTTCAACTTTAAGTAATCCTCTAAGATTAGGTTTACGGCAAGAAAGAGTCATATCTCCACAATGCTTAGTAATATTTGGTGCTAGTGGAGATCTTACTCATAGAAAATTAATACCAGCATTATTTGAACTCTATTTGCAAAGAAGAATTCCTAGTGAATTTGCAATAGTTGGTTGTGCGAGAAGACCTTGGACTGATTATGAGTTTAGGGACAAGATGAAAGTAAAGCTATCCAATCAAATATCTGGTAAAGAAAGGGAGTGGGAACAATTTTCTAATTATCTTTTCTACGAACCTGTTGACTTACAACAAAGTGATCATGTCGTAAGGCTTTCTAAAAGATTAAATGAAATTGATAAAAAACAAGCTACTCATGGTAATAGAACATTTTATTTATCAGTATCTCCGAATTTCTATGCAAGTGGATGTAAAGCTCTTAAAGAAGCTGGCCTTTTAGATGACCCTAAGAAAAGTCGTTTAGTGATTGAAAAACCTTTTGGGAGAGATTATTCAAGTGCAAAAAAATTGAATAAGATAGTTCAAAGTTGTGCTGAAGAAAGTCAGATTTATAGGATTGATCATTATTTAGGTAAAGAGACAGTTCAAAATATTCTTGTTTTGAGGTTTGCTAACACTATTTTTGAACCAATCTGGAATAGAAATTATATATCAAGTGTTCAAATTACTTCATCAGAAACAGTGGGTATTGAAGATAGAGCAGGTTATTACGAAAGCTCAGGTGCTTTAAGGGATATGCTTCAAAACCATATGACCCAAATGCTTGCTGTTACTGCTATGGAACCTCCTGGGAAGTTTGAGCCAGAAGCAATAAGAAATGAAAAAGCTAAGGTTCTTCAAGCTTCAAAACTTGCTGACGAAAATGAACCGTGGAATTGTTGCATAAGAGGTCAATATGGAGAGGGAGGGAATATTTCAAATCGACTCAAAGGATATAGGCATGAAGATGGTGTTAATTCCAATAGCACAACAGAAACTTATATCGCGACTAAAGTTTTTGTTGATAACTGGCGTTGGCAAGGTGTTCCATTTTATTTGAGAACAGGGAAAAGACTACCTAAAAGACTTGGAGAAATAGTCTTGACTTTTAAAGACGTTCCTGTCCATTTATTTGAATCAACAATAATAAATCCTGCCCCAAATCAACTTATTCTTAGAATTCAGCCAAATGAAGGGGCGACTTTCAAGTTTGAGGTAAAATCTCCTGGTTCTGGAATGAAATCAAGACCTGTTGAAATGGAATTTTCTTATGATGAATCATTTGGAGAACCATCAGATGAAGGCTATGTAAGATTATTAGCGGATGCAATGCTTTCTGACCCAACTTTATTTACTCGAAGCGATGAAGTAGAGGCAGCCTGGAAACTTTACACGCCATTAATAGAATTGATGGATAATTCTCCTTGGAAGTTGCCTATTTATAATTATGAATCTATGACGTGGGGACCTCCTGAATCTGATCAATTACTCTCAAAAGATAATATTTTCTGGCGTAGACCTTAAAAATGAAACCTCAACTTACACTCCAAACCCCGTTAGAGCTGCCTTATGAGGAGATTTCTAATTACCTTAATAAATTATGGGTTTCAGAAGATAATAATAATACTGGAGCTAATACTTTTACACTAATGGTCTGGCAGCCTGCCTGGCTAGAACAATGTTTGGTTCAAAAAGGATTAGTAAATGGACCAATTACTGGAAATTTAAGTCCTGAGATAATTGAAGTTGCTAAAAAGTTCATATTAGATCAGGGACTCCCAATCACTACATCCCTTAATAGTGAAGAATTGTTGAATTTATTGAAGGAAAATTTATCTAATAAAGACTTTGAAGACTTTAGAGGACAATTTTTTGAATCATCAATAAGTACATTGAATCCAAGAAGATTAATAACTCTAGCGCCAACGTTAAATAAAAATTCAGATATCAAAACTTTTGTATCCGCTTACTGTCCATTAAGTGATACTCCAGCTATGCAGCCTATCTGTGGGGATTTAGTCGTTATTAGGGGAGACTCAGCCTCAATATCCAATAAAGGATTAAAAATAATTGATGAATTATCTATTGATGAATTGCCTTCATGGTTGTGGTGGAATGGAAGCTTGGATGAATCAACTGAAATCTTCGAATATTTTACTAATTATGGTCTAAGGTTAATAATTGACACTGCTCTTGGATCGCCATACAGATGTTTAAAAGTTTTAGATCAATTAAATAATTCAGAAAAAGCTATTAATGATTTGAATTGGGTTAGGTTGAAAAATTGGAGAGAATCATTGGCAATGATTTTTGATCCGCCTTCGAGGAGACCAATCTTAGATCATATTACTGATGTTGATATTGATATCGCAGGGGATCATATGATTCAAGCTTTGTTTTTGATCTCATGGATTAGCGATAAACTTGGTTGGTCTTTTCTAAGAGTTGAAAGGGATACAGAGTCAACAAAAATAGAGTTTAAAAGAATTAATGGCGAAATAATTTCTGCGTCAATTAATCCCTTATCTTTGGGGAATCCAAGTATTCATTCAGGACAAGTTATTGGATTGAGGTTGATTTCAAGAATTAGTGAGGTTCAAAAAAATAACACTTGTGTAATACTTGGCTGTGAATCAGTGGAATGTATGAGACTTGAAGCAGGGGGAATGGCTAATATGGAATTAATTGAGCAAGTTGTTCCAAATTCTTTTTCTTCATCAGAGTATGACGTTAGTAAATTATTGGGTAGTAGTAGAGGTAATACAAGCCCTCTTTTTGAAAATTCTATTAAAATAGCACTTCAAATATTTAATGGTTTTAAAAACTAATAAATGCCTTGTGTAATATCTTCTCCTTCAACTGATAGTGGGAAAACTACATTATCCCTTTTGATATCTTGTTGGGCGTTCTCAAAAGGTATAAAAATACAAACTTTCAAGGTTGGCCCAGATTATCTTGACCAACAACAACTTAGCTCCATTGGCCAACCTATTTGTAGGAATTTAGATATTTTTTTAAATGGTGAGGAATGGGTTCAAGAAAGTTTTTTTAAACATTCTTTGAAATATGAATTCTCATTAATTGAAGGAGCAATGGGTCTATTTGATGGTTTAGGAGCAACAACCTATTCCAGCACAGCAAATATATCTAAACTTCTCAATGCTCCAGTAATTTTTATTGTTAATGCTAGAGGTCAAGTAGCTTCTCTTTTAGCGACTGTTCGAGGTTTTAAAGATTTTGATAGTGAATTGTCAATAGCTGGGATTATATTTAATAACGTTAATTCAGATAGACATAAAAAATTAATTGAAGAAGTTTTTAAAAATGAAGATATCGAAATTCTTGGTTTTTTACCCTCTGATTCAAGAATAACTTTAAACAAATCTAATTTAGGTTTGATTTCCCCATTGGATAATGGGAAACAAATTGATGTTGAATATTTTGCAAATTACGCCGAAAGAAATCTTGATTTATTTTCTCTTATTAAATTCCTGAAATCTCCTCAAAAGAAAATGTTTAATTCTGCCAGTTTTGAAGATTTTATAATTGAAAAAAGTAAACCTATTGCAATTGCAGAAGATCAAATCTTTCATTTTCAATACCCTGAAACTAAGGAGTTTTTGAGTGACGTAGGTATCCCATTGATTTCATGGAGTATTTATGATGATGAAGAAATACCTAACGAGGCTTCTTCTTTAATTATTCCTGGGGGGTTCCCTGAAAAATATGCTGAGCATATAAGTAACTCTAAAAAAAGCTTAAATTCGTTAAGGAAATTCCGCGAAAATGGATTTATATATGCTGAGTGCGGAGGGATGATGATTTTAGGAGACTTTATAAAAGATGAAAGTGGTAATAATCATAAAATGAGTGGTATCCTGCCTTTTAGATCAAAAAAAAGTAAGCTTACAGTAGGTTATAGATACATTGAAGGTCTAAAAGACACTCCGATAATTAGACAAAATCAATTAATTAGAGGACATGAATTTCATTATTGGGAAATTGAAAATAATTTATCTGAACTTGATTTAAGAAAAGCTGAGCATCAGAAAAAAATTTCTTCCCCATGGAAAATTAAATCTTGGGAAACTGAATATAAAAATGAAGGTTTTTTTGATCAAAAATTGCATGCAAGTTGGATTCACTTACATTTGCCAAGTTCTCCAAAAGTCGCAAAAAACTTTATAGATGCAACCCAAATTAGTTTCTAAAAGGATTCTTAATTTATTATCAAATCAAATATTTTTAGAGGTGAACCTAAAAAAAACATACCAGGCAAAGTAATTAATGGTCCTAAAAAACTTCCCACTATGACTTCAATTTTTGTATGGCCCAAGGTTTCTTTTAAAAGTAATTCAGATTTAGGATCTAGTTTTTTTGATAGTTTATTGATTTCTGCAGCTTGAACCCCAGCTGATTTTCGAACACCACTAGCGTCATACATAACTATTAGTGCTACAGCAACTGATAATGCAAATATTGAACTATCAAATCCCAATTCATAACCTATACCAGATGTAGCACCAGTTATTAATGCGGAATGACTTGAAGGCATACCACCAGTCTCAAACATAATCCCAAATCTTATCTCTCCATTTGATAAAAAATTGAATATGATTTTAAAAAATTGAGCAAGTAAACATGATAATAAACTCCAGAAAAGAACTGAATTGTTAAAAAAGGCAAAAAACTCAGACATAAATTAAACTATTTATCTGTCTCTATTTGTAATAAAGTCGGCTAGAGATAAAAGATATTTTGCATCTGGACCCCAGGGTTTAATTGCTTTTTTTGCTTTTTCAACCAAATCAAATGCTCTTTTCTTTGACTCCTCCATCCCAAGTAATTTAGGGTAAGTAGTTTTGTCAGCTAAAAGATCTTTGCCGGCAGTTTTACCAAGCTTTTCACTGCTGGAAGTTAAATCAAGAATATCATCTATTATTTGGAATGCTAAACCAATTCCCTCTGCATATGTTGTTAGGGCTTGTAATAGTTTTTCGTTTGCACCTGCGATCATCGCGCCTGTTCTTACGCAAGCCTTTAATAAAGCCCCAGTCTTATGAAGATGAATATATTCGAGAGTTTTAAGGTCGACTTCTTTACCTTCGCATTCTAAATCAACAACTTGTCCCCCAACCAGGCCTGGTGCACCAGCAACTAGGGATAATTCGCCAACTACATTTAATAATCTTTTTGGATCAACCCCAGGGCTTCTTAAAGAGACCATTTCAAAGGCCCTTGTTAATAAAGCATCACCTGCAAGAATAGCTATTGCATCTCCATATACTTTATGATTTGTCGGCCTACCTCTCCTCAAGTCATCATTATCCATAGCGGGCAGATCATCATGAATCAAGGACATTGTATGGATCATTTCTATCGCTACTGCAGTAGGAACAGCAAGAGAGGGATCTCCTCCAGCCAGTGAGCAAGATGCTAAACATAAAATTGGACGTATTCTTTTCCCTCCAGCTAAAAGGGAATATCTCATTGATTCTCTTAAAGTTTCTGGATTCTCAGGGCCCAATGAAAAATCAAGTGCCTCTTCTACAACTTTTTTTGTGTTTTTAAGATACTTTTCAAAATCAGAAATATTATTTATAACTTCAGTCATTTTTTATCTTTAGTAAAAATTTTTTTCATCGTAGAGTTTATGGCAAAAGGTCATTAAGATTTGATGATAAACCAAATTGTTTTTGCCAGCTAAAAATAGTATTTACAAGTAACATTGTTACTGTCATTGGTCCAACACCTCCTGGTACAGGTGTGTAAGCAAATACTTTAGAAATGACATCTTCTAATAATACATCGCCACATAATCTGGTTTGATTTTTATCGGAACTTTTTAATCTATGTATTCCAACATCAATAATTACTGCTCCTTCTTTCACAAAACTCGAATCTACAAGATTGGGTTTTCCTGCAGCCGCAATTAGGATATCGGCTTCTCTACAGACTTTATTCAAATTCAAAGTTTTTGAATGAGTCATTGTTACAGTGCCATTTAAATTTAATAACATAAGTGATAGTGGTTTCCCAACAAGCAAACTTCTCCCAATAACAACAATTTTCTTGCCTTCAATTGTAATATTTTGGGATCTTAATAAATTAATAATTCCTGCAGGTGTGCATGATCTCATCGCAGGCTCATTTTTCACTAATTTGCCTATGTTTATCTCATTTAATCCATCTACATCTTTGCTCGGATTAATATGGCTGATAAGTTTCTGCTCATCAAACTTTTTAGGGATGGGAAGTTGTAGCAACATGCCATCAATATCATTATCAGAATTAAGTTTGGTTATTAATTGTTCAACTTCTTTTTGCTCTACACTATCTCTTAGATGAAAGATAAAGCTCTTTATTCCAATCCTTGAACATGCTTTTTCCTTGTTATTAACGTAAACCCCACTTGCAGGATCATCACCTATTCTTATTACAGCTAAACCGGGAGCTCTTTTCGCAAATTTTTTATTACTAGAGATATAGTCATTTAATCTTTCTTCAATTTCAAGGGATAATTTTTTGCCGTCTAATTTTAATGACATTTAGAAAAACATCTCCTTTTTACACCTAGCATGCCTATAATTTTAAATTATTCAAATAGATTTATTTATATTCTGTGCAAAACATCACAACTACCTTAAAGAAATTATTTTATCTGTGGAGGCGAAGTCAAGTTCCATTGAAACAACCAACTAAGATTTCAAGAATAGATAATCTCATAATTTTTTTATTATGCATTTTAATTTCAATAATTTCTTCATATAAACTACTTCTTTTCTCGCCTTTAAATTTCGCAGATATTTTTTCTTGGTTTTTAACCTTTACTGAAATACTTATTAGTTCCGGAATTTTGATATTAGTTTCAAAAAAAGAGAACCCCACAATTTCTTCAAGACAGATCATCTTGATCATTACTCTTCTTTTAGCAGTACAAGTAACGAAATTTACCTTAGCTTCAACCATAAGTCCATTGTCTATGATAATTCCACCGGCGTTAATAATATCTCAAGGAATGGGAAGTATAACAGCTTTAGCTTGGGTATCAATAGCAAGCCTTAGTTGGCCAGACCCAGCAGTTGCTATAAATAATAATCTATTTTTTATTTTATTAGTATGTGCCTCAGTAGTATCTCTACTTGGAGGGAGAATAAGAAGTAGAGCTCAGTTACTTCAACTATCAATTTTTGTTCCTATCGGGTCGTTCTTGAGTCAATGGATATTGATAGGAAAAGATAAGATATCACTTATTAATAAGCAAAATTTTGTTTTTGCAAACGGGGATATATTTTCTGATTCCTTGTTATTGGCAATAGTAATGCTTTTTACTATTTTATTTATTCCTATTTTTGAATCGATATTTGGATTATTAACTAAAGCAAGATTACTTGAATTAGCAGATAAAGAGAAACCTCTAATCAGAAGATTGTCTCTTGAAGCTCCTGGTACGTTTGAGCATACTTTACTGATATGTGGTTTGGCAGAGGAAGCAACAAGAATGATTGGTGGTGACATTGATCTTATTAAAACTGGAGCTTTATATCATGATGTTGGTAAATTACATGCTCCTAATTGGTTTATTGAAAATCAGGATGGTTCAAAGAATCCACATGACGAAATAGATGATCCTGCTAAAAGTGCAGAAGTATTACAGGCCCATGTTGATGAAGGATTAAAGTTTGCAAGAAAAAATCGACTACCTATACCAATAGCCAATTTTATTCCAGAACATCAAGGCACTCTAAAAATGGGATATTTTTTTCATAAAGCTCAAGAAAAAAATCTTAAGATCAACGAAGAGGACTTTAGATACAAAGGGCCTATTCCTCAGTCAAAAGAGACAGCTATTTTAATGCTTGCTGATGGATGTGAAGCAGCACTAAGAGCTATGAATATTAATGCATCTGATAATGAAGCTTTTGAAACAATATCTAAAATTATTTACTCACGAAAAAAAGATGGCCAACTAGAGGATAGTAATTTATCGCAGGGAGAAATTTTTTTAATAAAAAGGGCGTTCTTGAATGTTTGGAAAAGAATTAGACATAGAAGAATTCAGTACCCAACAACAAAGAATAATACTTTTTCTTAATTGACTTTATTTTCTATAGTCTTATACTTCTTCGATGTTTTGGATTACACCAATATACAAGAGCTAAAGTGCTTAATAATGTTGTTAAAAGTGTAAATCCACCAATTCCAAAAATGTCTTGAAGAGTTATAAGCCTTACTATTGCATAAGGACCCATTCCTGAAATTACCATTGATAGAGATACTAAAGTTAAGGTTACTCCCCATTTCCTCTCTGCTAAAAGAGCTGCTGAAGAAACTATTCCAACTATCGCAGCAGGCCAGCCAAGGCTTATGGCAAGAGTAATGTTTGCTACTTTTAGTGGAGGTCCAAAACTTATTATTACTGCGATTATTGGAAGAGCGATTATATTGCTGATTAACCCAACCCATGAAAGTGCCCAATATCCAAGTAACCTTTCTCTCATTATTTACTGCTTTAACTATTAGATAAATCTACAGTATTACGGGGCTTATTTTAAGATCATTTAATAATCCTATGAAATAATTAAATTTAAATGATTAAATTGAAATTTCTTTCTCAGAACTTTCTAAATTATCAAACTGTGGGTGGATTGAACTTTTTTTCTCAGAAAATACAAGCCTATTTAAGGCATTAACGTAAGCATTAGCAGCCGCAACAACAACATCCGTGTCAGCAGAATGACCAGAATATATCTTATTATCCCTTCTTATTCTTATTGTTACTTCACCTAGTGCATCAATACCTTCTGTCACTGATTTTACTGAAAACTCTATTAACTCATTAGGGACCTTTGCTAGTGCATTAAGAGCCTCACACACTGCATCAACAGGTCCAGTACCAAGTGCCACGGCTGTATCCTCCGTGTTATCTTCTGTGTTTAGAAGAGTTATGGTGGCTGTAGGTTTAGATTCATTACCGCAACTTACTTGTACCAGACTTAATTGAAATTTAGCTTCTGGAAGCTGAACTTGTTCACTTACAATTGCTTCTAAATCTCTATCAGTAATTTCTCTTTTCCTGTCAGCTAAATCCTTAAAACGAGCAAAAGCATCATTTAAGTCTTCCCTACTCAAGTCATATCCCATTTCTTCTAATCTTGCTCTTACTGCACTTCTTCCACTAAGTTTTCCCAAAGATATTTTGTTATCACTCAAACCGACGGTTTTGGCATCGATAATTTCGTAAGTGAGTCTATTTTTTAATACTCCATCCTGATGAATTCCTGACTCATGGGCAAATGCGTTGGCTCCTACAATTGCTTTATTAGGTTGTACAGTCATTCCAGTTAAGTTGGAAACAAGCCTTGAGGTTTTTGTTATCTCTTCAGTTCTTATAGCCGTAAGAGGAGTTGGTGAATCGTGGTTTCTTTTGAAAAAACTATTAAAAAAACTTTTCCTAACATGCAATGCCATCACTAATTCTTCTAAAGAAGCATTTCCAGCTCTTTCTCCAATTCCATTAATAGTACATTCTAATTGTCTTGCTCCATTTTTTACTGCCTCAAGAAAATTGGCAACTGCTAAACCTAAATCATTATGACCATGAACCGAGATTACTGCTTCATCAATATTTGGAACATTTTTATTTATATCTGCAATTAGTTTGCCAAATTCACTAGGAGTTGTAAATCCAACAGTATCGGGGATATTTATTGTTGTCGCTCCTGCAGAAATTGCTAGTTGAATCACTTCGTATAAAAAATCAGGATCACTCCTCGAGGCATCTTCACAAGAAAACTCAATATCATCTACCAATGATTTTGCATAATTAACCATTGCTGGAACTATTTGAAGAACATCTTTTCTAGATTTTTTAAGTTTATGTTTAAGATGGATATCACTTGTAGCAATAAAAGTATGAATTCTTTTCTTGGGAGCTGGACTTACTGCTTCGTAACATGCTTTTATATCTCCTTTTGATGCTCTAGCTAAACCGCATATTGTTGGCCCATGTTCTTTCCCTACGGCATTGGCAATTTTATTAACAGCTTTAAAATCTCCTGGACTTGCGAAAGGGAATCCAGCCTCAATGACATCAACCCCTAATCTTGCTAATTGATGAGCTATAGCAAGTTTTTCTTCAAGATTTAAACTCGCACCAGGAGATTGCTCTCCATCTCGAAGAGTTGTATCAAATATCAAAATTCTTCCAGGATCTTTTGACATAAGATGAAATAATATAGCCTTATATTAAGCTAATTAAAAAAAATTGACTAGATATAGTTCAAAAAGATTTTGCTGCAAATTCATAACTTAAACAATATTGGTTAAAATTCTGAATAAAAAAATGAAATACTTTAATTATTAAAGTATTCTTTTAGGATAAAAGCTTCCTTTTATAAAAGGTTAAGTTTGATTTTTATAGAATTTTAGGCATAAATTATAAAAAGTATGAATGGGCGATATCCGCAAAAAAATGTTTTAGGTCAGTTAGCGATAGTTTTACATGCTCATCTACCTTATGTCAGAAAAAATGAAAAAAACTCCTTAGAAGAGGATTGGTTATTTCAGGCGATACTGGAATGTTATATACCACTACTTCAATCAATAGAATCTTCCAAAAATGAAAATTCTGAAAATACAAAACTTACTATTAGTTTGTCTCCAACATTATTATCGCTTCTAAATAATAAACAAATTCAAGAAACTTTCCCAAGCTGGATTAAAACAAGGAATGATTTCCTAAACGAACTGCCACTAGAAGAAAAAAATGCCTCTGCATTTTTAACGAAAAATCTTAATGATAAATACCTCTATTGGCAAAATTGTTCTGGAAATTTAATTGAGAAGTTTAGGGTATTTAATAACTCTGGAAATTTGGATATTCTCACTTGTGCTGCTACTCATGGATATTTGCCAATTCTAAGGGAGAATCCTGAAACTATTAAAGGACAAATTAATACAGCCATTAGGAGCCATGAAAATTTTTTTGAAACCAAGCCTTTAGGTATTTGGTTACCTGAATGTGCATATTATGAGGGTTTAGATGAAATACTATTTAATTCTGGAATTAGATATACAATCTTAGACGGACACGGGATTCTAAACTCATCGCCAAGGCCTAGGTATGGTGTATATGCTCCAATATGCTCGAAAAAAGGAGTGGCATTTTTCGGGAGAGATAGTGAGTCAACCTTACCCGTTTGGTCTGCTAAGGATGGATTCCCGGGCGACAAAGTATACAGGGAATTTCATAAAGATTTGGGGTGGGAATTACCTATCTCCAAGCTCCAAAAGAAGGGTATTTCAACAAAAAGACCTTTGGGTTTAAAGTTTCATAAGATTACAGATGAAAACATTTCTTTAGGAAAAAAAGAGTTTTACCTTGAAAATGAAGCCAAAAATAAGGCAGTAGAACATGCTGATGCCTATCTTCAAGCGAGATCCAAACAACTAGAAAAATTGACTTTATCATCTTCCTTTAAGCCTTTATTGGTAGCTCCATTTGATGCAGAGTTATTTGGTCATTGGTGGTATGAGGGACCTTTTTTTATTGAAAATATACTAAAGAACTCTAGTAAATATTCAATTAAGCTTACTAATTTAAAAGAATTCTTAATGCAAAAACCAAATCTTCAGATTTGTGATCCATCGCCATCAAGCTGGGGGCAAGGTGGTTACCATAATTACTGGATTAATGATGCAAATGCATGGATCGTTCCAGAAATTACAAAGGCAGGATCAACATTTGTAGATTTGTGCTTGGTAAATTTTAATAATGATTTATCTCTAAGGCTCTTCAAGCAAGCTGCAAGAGAACTACTTCTTTCTGAGTCTTCTGATTGGAGTTTTATCCTAAGAGCTGGAACCACAACTGAGCTCGCAAAAGAGAGAATAGAAAGACACTTATTTAGGTTCTGGAAATTGGTTGAAATGATTAAAAATCATTCTAATGTAGATCTAAGATTTCTTGAAGATATTGAGGAAGAGGATAAAGTCTTCCCAAATATAGATATTGATGATTGGCGGAAATAAAAATACTAATTTAACTTGAGCATTCCAAGTTTTACTTTTAGAGGTGAATTTATAAACATCTTACTCATCACGTAAATTAGTTTTGGAAGTGGAAGTGTATTAGTAAGAAAACCTACCCATTCATTGGTTGATAATCTAAAGAAATTTGAGAAAAAGCTTCTTAACCTACTTTCGTCAAAACTCATCAATCTTCTCAGACCGTATTGGTAAAGTTTATGCCTTTGTGTTAGTTCGTAAGGCCATAGGATTTCCCACCCTTTTGAAGCTAAATCTAGTGAACTTAGATGAGGTTCTTTTAAAAAGATTGCTAATTTTTTTGCAAGTAATGGAGCTCTTCTTAATAAAGATCCAACCATGTATCCTGATGCAGGATGAACCATACTTGCAGCCCCTCCGAAACCAAGTACAAATTGTTTTTTAAATGGGAGGGGTAAATTCATAGGGAAAAGGCAATTCTCTTCATGAAAAATTTCACTTACTTCAATACCCTTACTATTCAGTCTTTTATAAAGTCTTTTTTTAAGATTTTCTTGGGATAATGCAGGATAACTAGCTAATGAAGTTTCTTCAACAAAAAAAGTGTCGTTACCAAGATCCATCGCATAAAGAAAGGAAGGAGATGATGACTTTTCTTCATTATTTAAATGATTTGGACGAAAATCCATTAGAACGAATTGTTCTTTATTAACAGGTGGTGATGTAAATTTACCTACAATTCCGTAAGCAGCTTGTTGAGCTATTTCATTTTGAAATGGTCTTTGTACAAAATTACTTTTATGACCACTTGCGTCAATAACTAATCTCGCCTTTATTTTGAGACCTGAAAAACAAATTACCTCAGATAGTTTATTTTTTTCTTTAATATCTTTTGCTGTTTCATTCAACCATTCAATACCTTTACATTTTTTTAAAAGCTCATTTTGAAAGGCCTCTTGATTTATTAAACCATAGTCGTAGTTGTGTTTTGTTGGAGTATCCCCTTTTTTATTTTCCCCATCTCCAAAAAAACTAACTGTTTCACACCATCGGTGAGATAATAAGGACTCTAACCCTAATTCTTCTAATTCAGATGCCCAAATACCATATGTATTCTCCCATTTTTCATTTGGAGATTTTGTTGATATACCCTTAATATTTAGATTTTGCTTGGCTAATTCTGCAGCTAAACATAATGCTGCAGGACCTGAACCTAAAATTAAAATATCAATTATTTCCATATTATTTGGCTAACCATAAGGTTTTTAATTTTGTTCAACTGAGCTATGTTGGTCTTTTTCCTCTATTTGTTCATGAGGTACCAATACAACTTCAGATAAACGGTCACCGTCATCTAATCTTTGCAATTTCACTCCTGTAGCTGCTCTAGATTGCTGAGAGATTTTATCTGCGTTTGTTCTTACTATTACGCCTTTTTCGGTCACAAGTAGTAATTCTTCTCCCTCGCCAAGGACCTTCAAACAAACTAGCTGATCATCTTTAATTCTAAATTTTATTGCTCTCAAACCCATGCCTGCTCTTTTTTGTAATCTAAACTGAGCTACAGGTACTCTCTTCCCTAGTCCAAATGCACTGGCTATTAATACCCATGGACCATCTGAAGAGTTTTCCTCATTATTATCATCAAGATCCTCTGTGAGATCCTCTATTTTAGCCAATTGATCAACCAAATTAGATGTTAAAACATCCATAGAAACTAAATTGTCGCCTTCTCTCAAGTTCATTGATTTAACCCCTCTTGCTGTTCTACCAAGTGGTCTTAATTCATTGATATCTAGTCTGAAATGAATCGCCATTCCTGATTTAGATCCAATCATTACACTATCACCTTCTTTTGATAATCTGACCCAAGTTAGGGCATCTCCATCCTCAAGATTAATTGCTATTAGTCCATTTGAGCGAATTTTTGAGAAAGCGGAAAGTGCAGTTCTTTTTATAAAGCCAGCTTTAGTTAGCATTAATAAATAACGATCGTCAACAAAAGAATCCACAGCAACTAGCGAAGTTATTTTTTCTTCTCTTGGAATTGGGAGAAGTTGAACTGATGGAGTTCCTTTTGCTGTTCTGCTACTCATAGGAACTCTATATGCTGGGAGAGCATAAGCTACTCCTCTATCACTGAAAAGCAAAAGAGTATCATGATCGTTACAGCTTATAAATAATTTCACATCATCATCTTCTTTAGTTTTTGTGCCAGCTTTACCCCTTGAACCACGACTAGTAGATTCAAAATCGTTTACAGGCATTCTTTTTAAATAACCTGCTTCAGTTAATAGAACTACAGATCTGTCATTTGCTATGAGATCAATATCATCTAATCCGCCGCCTAAATCAAGTATTTCTGTTTTCCTAGGAGAAGAAAATCTTTCATCGATTTTATTAATTTCTTCAAGAATAATTTCAAAAATTCTTTCTTTACTATTCAATATCTGCTGATATTCGTTAATTTTTCGGGTTAATTCATTATGTTCTCCTTTGATTTTATCTGCTTCAAGGGCAGTTAATCTTCTTAATTGCATTTGTAGAATTGCATCAGCCTGTGTGGAAGATAACTCATGATCAGTTTGTAATTTTTCTCTAGCTGAAACTGTATCTTTTGCTGATCTTATTAGATTAATAATCTCATCCATAGAACCCAACGCTAATAAAAGACCTTGTACTATGTGATCCCTTTCTTCAGCCTTTTTTAATAAAAATCCTGTTCTTCGCCTAATTGTCTCCACTCTGAAGTCTAGAAATACATCTAACATTTTCCTGAGTGATAGTGTTGTGGGCTCTCCTTTTACTAAAGCAAGGATATTTGCACTAAAGTTATTTTGCAGAGGTGTTAACTTAAATAAATTATTTAAAACTACTTGTGGGTAGGCATCCCTTTTTAGTTCAATAACAATCCTCATTCCGTCTCTATCACTTTCATCTCTAATATCAGAAATTCCTTCTAATTTTTTTTCATTAACCAAGTCAGCAATTCTTTCTATCAATGCAGCCTTATTTGTTTGAAATGGGAGCTCTGTAATTATTACTGCATCTTTTTCTGCTCTACCACTGGATTTAATTTGCTCAATATTTGCTACACCTCTCATTGTTATTGAACCCCTCCCTGTCTTGAAAGTTTCTCTAATACCATCTCTGCCTAAGATTTGACCACCTGTGGGAAAATCAGGACCCTTAATTATTTCAAAAAGTTCTCTATCTTCAATCGAAGGGTTATTGATGATTGATTTAAGACCATTTATTAATTCCCCTAAGTTATGAGGTGGAATATTAGTTGCCATTCCTACTGCTATTCCAGATGATCCATTAAGTAGTAGTTGAGGAATCCTAGCAGGTAAAACTGTTGGTTCTTGCTGAGAACCGTCAAAATTATCGGCGAAATCTACAGTTTCAGATTCAATATCCTCTAATAAACTTTCATCTGTAAGAGACTGTAAACGAGATTCTGTATATCTCATTGCTGCTGGGGGATCGTTATCAACAGAACCAAAGTTCCCATGACCATCTATTAGTGGCATCCTCATAGAGAAATCCTGAGCCATCCTAACCAAAGCATCATAAACAGCAGTATCGCCATGAGGGTGGTATTTACCTAGTACTTCTCCGACAACTCTTGCACATTTTCTGTATGGCCTACCGCTAGTTAAACCAAGTTCATACATTGCATAAAGAATTCTTCTATGAACAGGTTTTAATCCATCTCTTGCATCTGGAAGAGCACGACCGACTATAACGCTCATTGCATACTCAAGATATGATCGAGACATCTCGTTTCTTAGGTCAGTCTGAATAATTCGGTCGTTATCTTCGCTTAATCCTGAGTCATCAGAATCTAAAATATCAGACATATAAAAATCCTTTCTTTAATAATAATCGCTGATTGTCATAATGAATAAAAAAAAATATTTATTTAACTCCCAAATACTCACATTTACACACAAATCAAAATAAAACCTTTTGTTTTTGAATAAACCTTGGCTTATTACCCCTTTAGTTGTTAATTTATTCAGAATAGAAAGAAAAATTCCGTGAATATTGAACTTGGTTTAAATAAAAAAGTCAGAAGGGCTTATGGCATTGATGAAATAGCTTTAGTCCCTGGTAAAAGAACACTTGATTACGATTTGACTGATCCTTCTTGGTCAATAGGTGATATCAAAAGAGAAGTTCCGATTCTAGCTAGTGCCATGGATAGTGTTGTCGATGTCAATACGGCTGTAGAACTCACAAAATTAGGTTCCATAGGGGTTATTAATATGGAGGGTATACAAACAAGATATGAAAATCCTGATGAAATATTGAACCAAATAGCATCAGTCGGGAAGAATGATTTCGTTCCTTTAATGCAAAAGATATATAGTGAACCCGTCAAGGAGGGATTGATTTTACAAAGAATAAATGAGGTCAAGGAAGGAGGAGGTATCGCTGCTTTTAGTGGGACTCCTCAAGCAGCTATTAAATTTAAAGAAACACTTAATAATTCCAAAATAGATTTATTTTTTCTTCAAGGAACAGTTGTTTCAACTGAACATCTTGGTATGGAAGGTAAGGAAACCCTAAATATTAAAGATCTCTGCCAGTCTATGAATGTCCCAGTTGTAGCTGGAAATTGTGTTACTTACGAAGTTGCAAAACTTCTCATGGATGCTGGAGTTGCAGGACTAATGGTTGGGATAGGACCTGGAGCGGCATGTACATCAAGAGGAGTATTGGGAATTGGAATCCCTCAAGCAACAGCAATCGCTGATTGTAGTGCGGCAAGAAATGATTACTTTAAAGAAAGTGGTCGTTACATTCCTATTATTGGTGATGGAGGGATTGTGACGGGTGGAGATATTTGTAAATGTTTAGCATGTGGAGCAGATGCTGTAATGATTGGATCCCCAATAGCTAAATCCTCAAACGCTCCAGGTAAAGGATTTCACTGGGGTATGGCTACTCCAAGTCCAGTATTGCCTAGGGGCACAAGAATTGAAGTTGGTTCAACAGGATCCTTAGAAAGAATAATTAAAGGCCCTGCCTTACTTGATGATGGGACACATAACTTATTAGGAGCCATTAGAACTTCAATGAGTACTCTTGGGGCAAAAAATATTAAAGAAATGCAAGAAGTTGAAATAGTTATTGCACCATCCCTTCTTACAGAGGGTAAGGTTTATCAAAAAGCTCAGCAGCTTGGCATGGGTAAATAGCGTTTTTGAGAGCAAAATTATTAAATCCTATAGAATTAAGCATTAAATTAAACAAATTTCACATAAGGAGTTATTATTGAATGATGGGGGCAACCCCATACTCCTCACACACTAAATCGCCCGATTATTCGGGCTTTTTTAGATGTTTTGTTACTTATATTATTTTATCTGTAATGAAATCATCACTTAAAAGAATTGCCTGCTAAATTTTTCTAAAAGGAATACTTAAATTATGTCATCAGCTCCAGCCGTAACTGATTCTTCATTTGACAAGGATGTACTGCAAAGTGATCTACCAGTATTGGTTGATTTTTGGGCACCTTGGTGCGGTCCGTGTAGAATGGTTGCACCAGTTGTAGAAGAAATCTCAAAAGACTTTGAAGGGAAAATTAAAGTTTTTAAATTAAATACAGATGAAAACCCAAATGTTGCAAGTCAATATGGTATCAGGAGTATTCCAACTTTAATGATCTTTAAAGGAGGTCAAAAAGTTGATACTGTGGTTGGAGCTGTACCAAAAGCAACACTTTCTAGCACTTTAACTAAGCATTTATAAATTTAAAAGCTTTGCATAAAATTGGACTAATAGACTATGGAATGGGTAATATTCATTCCGTAACAAAATCTCTAGAAAGTCTTGGAGAAGAAATTATATTAATCAATAACTTTAATGATTCAAAGCTTTGTAAGGCGATAATACTTCCCGGGGTTGGAGCATTTGATCCAGCGATGAATAATCTCATAAATACTGATTTGATAACTGATTTGAAAAATTGGATTAAAAGTGGTAAATCCTTTTTTGGGATTTGTTTAGGTCTTCAACTCCTTTTTGAATCTAGTGATGAAGGAAAAGTTCAAGGGCTGGGAATTTTAAAAGGAAAAATACAAAAAATACCTAATATTGTTAACCAAAGAATCCCACACATGGGTTGGTGCCAGCTTTTACCTACAAAAAAAAATACTTTATTTGGTATTGAAGAATTAAATAATTGGGTCTATTTTGTACATTCCTATCATGCAATCCCAGATGACTTAAATATTATTGCAGCTCAGGTTGATTATGGCTCTGAAAAATTAACTGCGATGATTGAGAATGATAATTTATTGGCCTGTCAATTTCATCCAGAAAAATCTGGAAAAACCGGAGAAAAACTTTTGAGAAGATGGCTGAGTAATATTCAATAACAGATGCTTAGGGATGAAGACTAACTTAAGATTAATAGGTGGTAAAAAACTCCAAAGTCCAAATAATTCTTACACCAGACCTACAACTTTGAGAGTGAGAGAGGCCATATTTAATATATTGAACAAAAGAGTTGAAAATAGTAACTGGTTAGATTTATTTAGTGGAACAGGAGCAATATCTTGTGAAGCATATAATCACGGGGCAAGCAAAATAGTTGCAATTGAAAAAAACAAAATTAACTCAAAAATTTGCTTAGAAAATTTACTCTCGTTGGAGAATATAGTGAATAGGAGAAATGATATCGAAGTTATTTGTAAAGACGTTTTGAAATGGACAAAACCTAATTATGAGAGAAACTTATCATCTAGAAATATGGATTTAAACAAATTAAAATTTGATTTTGTTTATCTTGATCCTCCATACGATGTGGATTTCCATGAATTGGTTTTAAATCAATTATTTAATTGTAATCTTTTAAAAAAAGATTCAACAATTATTTGTGAACATTCTCCAAACCTATTTATTAAAAAAAGTAATTTGTGGGAAACTATAGATGTAAGAAATTATGGGCAGTCAAGATTAACATTTTTAATCAATGTCCAGCATCCCTGAACCTCTTCTGTATTGATTCCATGCACTTACGAATAATCCAAGTAGAGTTATTGGAACTAAACCTAAAACAATTCCACATAGAAGAGGCTCGATCATTTTTTTTGCCTTTTTTGAATTTCTTACTCACAATTGTTACATAGAGACTATTTTTTGTGTCAACATCTTCATCAACTGCAGCAGAAAGAGACTTAAAGAGAGAATTCTTAAAAATTGTTTATGTTGTATTTGGAGTTTTATTGATTTGTTTTTCAATATTTTTTGTAAAACATAATGAAAATAACAAATATATTATTGAAACTCTTGGGCTTAATGGCTCTGCTGAGAAAGGAGATGCCCTTTTTAAGATAAATTGTGTTGGATGTCATGGAATTACAGCAAGAGGATTAGTGGGACCAGACTTACACTCAATAACTCAACGTTTGAATGATAAAGAGATAATAAAACAAGTTACTGGAGGCCTGACTCCTCCCATGCCAAGTTTTGAAATTGATCCTGTAAACATGTCCAATTTATTAAAATATCTTCATAGCCTTGAATGATTTTGGGTAAAAATTTTTCTAATTTAAAGGTAATTTTAGTTGAACCAAATGGCCCTCTAAATGTTGGAAGCGTTGCTAGATTATGCAGTAATTTTGAAGTAGATGAATTAAGAATTGTTTCTCCTAAATGCGACATATTTTCTTTAGAAGCAAAAAAAATGGCTCTTAAAGGTCAAAAAATTCTTAAACATTGTAAGATTTTTGATGATCTTCAAAAAGCAATTTTTGATTGTGATTTGGTTCTTGCATCTTGTGGAAGGGTTGATGTAAATAAAGATTCATTTTTTGTATCTTCTGAAGAAATATTTGATTGGATTTTATCTTTTAAAAAGATAAATAATTTAGCAATCATATTTGGCAGAGAAGATAGAGGTTTAACTAACAGTGAATTGCTTCTTGCGAATAAAACATTTAATATTCCAACTTCTCAGAATAATCCATCATTAAATCTTTCTCACGCTGTTTCAATAGTTTTGTATGAATTAAATAAATCCTCAAAAAAAAATTTTAATAAGGATTCAGAAGTTTTTAATCTCGCCTCATCAAAACAAATTCATGATTTATTTATAGAGACAGAGGAAATGCTTTTGCGAGTAGGATATCTCTTAAAACATACTTCCAAGGCAAAAATAAGCAAATTCAAGAAATACATTTTAAGGGCAAATACATCAATGCATGAAATAAATGTTTTGAGAGGAATAGTCCATCAAATAAACTGGTTTTTGAACAATTCAAAAAAAAGTAAGTAAGTATAAATTTGATTAGTTATTATGATCTTCTTGTTTTAATTTGATAGGAATATTTACTAATAACATTTTCTGAAGTAACATCTATTGATTATTTGAATATTTAAGAAAACTAAAACTGTGCCGTCAACAAAGAAAAGAAGAGTTTTTCCTTTTACAGCAGTAATTGGTCAAGAAGAAATGAAATTGGCTCTATTGTTAAATGTTATTGATCCAAGAATTGGAGGAGTGATGATAATGGGTGATAGAGGGACTGGAAAGTCTACTACAATCAGAGCCTTAGCTGATTTGTTGCCTGCAATCGATGTTGTTAAAGACGATCCATATAATAGTTCACTAGTTGATCCTGATTTGCAAAGTAAAGAAGTTTTGGAAAAAATTACTCAAGGAGAAAATCTAGAGAGTATTCAAAAACAAGTACCTATGGTTGACTTACCTTTAGGGGCTACTGAAGACAGGCTTTGTGGAACTATTGACATAGAGAAGGCTTTGAGCGAAGGTGTTAAGGCATTTGAACCAGGTCTATTAGCAAAAGCCAATAGGGGTTTACTATATGTTGATGAAGTGAATTTACTCGATGATCATTTAGTTGATGTACTTTTAGATTCGGCCGCTTCAGGATGGAATACAGTTGAAAGGGAGGGTATCTCAGTTCGACATCCTGCAAGATTTGTTCTTATTGGTTCAGGAAATCCAGAAGAAGGTGAATTAAGGCCTCAACTATTAGACAGGTTTGGAATGAGTGTTGAAGTTAAAACAGTAAGAGATGCTGAATTAAGAGTTCAAGTAGTTGATCAAAGAACTTCTTTTGATGATAATCCTGATGAGTTTTCATTGAGTGTTGAGAAACAACAGGATGAACTTCAACAAAAAGTTATTAAAGCACAAGAAATATTAAATTCTGTTCAAATGGACGATGACTTGAGATTGAATATTTCTGCAATCTGCGGAGAACTAGATGTCGATGGTTTACGTGGAGATATTGTTACAAATAGGTCTGCAAGGGCAATTGCAGCATTTGAAGGCAGAACTGAAGTGCAAGAAGATGACATAGCAAGGGTTATTTCTTGTTCTTTAAGACATAGACTAAGAAAAGATCCTTTAGAACAAGTTGATTCAGGTGAAAGAGTTATTCAAGCTTTTTGTAAAGTATTTGATTTAGATGAAAAAGAAAATCTTTCAAAATTTCAATTGTCTGCTGAAGCTTAATAACAGTGAGAATAATTGGGATTGACCCTGGATTAGCTAGAGTTGGTTATGGAATAATTGAGATAGAAAATGAAAGAAAGATATTATTAGATTGCGGCGTTATTGAGACAGGTAAAGATAAAAAAGAAGAAGATAGGCTTTATGAAATATTCCAAGATCTTAATGAATTAATAAATCATTGGAACCCCACTGCAGCGGCAGTGGAAAAATTTTTCTTTTACAGGTCCAGCACTACAATTAGTGTGGTGCAGGCCAGAGGCGTAATTATGATGGTATTGGCCTCTAAAAAAATTCATGTTAGTGAGTATTCACCTGCTCAAATAAAATTAACAATTGCTGGGTCTGGAAAGGCATCTAAGAAAGATATTCTTGATGCTGTTATGTATAACCTAGATCTTAACAAACCTCCAAAACCTGATGATTCAGCAGATGCATTGGCTATTGCACTTACAAAATTAAATGAGGATGGCTTTAACTGAAAATTTAATATGACGATCTTTGAAAATAAGAAATTGGAGAGGGATAAGTTTAGAAAACTAAGAGATGGAATTTCTCATAATCAAAGAGAAAATGTAGAAAAGAATGTAAGATTATATATTGATTCATATGTTAAGGGATATAAAAATATTGGTTATATTGCCATATATTGGCCTCTAAAAAATGAAGTTGATATAAGAAGTCTCAAGAAAAAATTTAATTTAGCTTTGCCTAGATGTAAAGATAAAAAAGAGTTGTTATTTCATCCATGGGACAAAAAACCTCTTATCAAAGATTCTGAGGGGATACTAAGTCCAAACAACTCCTCCCCATTAAGTCATTTCCAGATAAGCATGATATTTGTACCTTGTCTTTCCGTTGATAAAAATTTAACAAGATTAGGTTATGGAGGAGGTTATTTTGATAAATTAAGGAGAGATAATGATTGGAGAAATGTACCATGCATTGGAGTATTAACTTCTAATTGTGTAAGTACGATTCCATTAACTAAAGCTGAGTGGGATATCCCCTTATCGGGTTTTATCACAGAAAAAGAAATATTTGTATAATAGAAAACTAATTAAGTGATTAATTTATAGTTTTAAAAAATGGACTATCAGGAAAAATACAATAATTTATCAAAATTAGTAGAAAAGTTGAAGAAATCAGAAGATCCAAAAAGAAAATATGAATACATTTTGTGGTTAGGCAAAAAATTGAAAGAACCAGATAGTGAAATCCTTGTTGAAGAAAATAAAGTTAAGGGATGCGTTTCAGATGTTTTTGTTAAGGCAAATATTAAAGCCGGCAAATTATTTTGGGAAGGATATTCTGATGCTCTCATAACCAAGGGTTTGTTGGCTTTTCTAATAAGTGGATTAAATGAGTTAACACCAAATGAAGTTGTTGAAATAGATAAGAAATTTATAGAAGATACTGGTTTGAAAGCAAGCTTAACCCCTTCACGATCGAATGGTTTCTTAAACATTTTATTGAAAATGCAGTCTCAAGCAAATGAATTTTTGTAGGCCTAATAATATAAAATTAAATTCAAAGTTAAAAGAAATAAAAAATGAGAAAATGCAAAATTGGGATTGTAGGTTTTGGAACTGTAGGTTCAGGGATTTATAAAATATTAAGTTCTAAGGTTGATTCACATCCAATTCTAGAAGAAATAGAAATTGCAAAAATAGCAGTTAAAGATCTTAATAAAAAAAGGGATATTGAGCTAGATAATAATTTATTAACTGATGATCCATTTAAATTAATTAATGACCCTTCTATAGATGTAATTGTTGAAGTAATGGGTGGGGTTGATTTAGCGAAAGATATTATTCTGCAATCATTAAAATTAGGTAAATCTGTTATTACAGCAAATAAAGCAGTCATTGCAAGATATGGAGAAGAAATATATAAAACTGCATCTAAAGAAGGAGTTTATATATTGTCAGAGGCGGCAGTTTGCGGGGGGATTCCTATAATTGAACCCTTAAAAAGATCATTAAAAAGTAACAGCATAAAAAAAATGGTTGGGATAATAAATGGCACTACAAATTTTATACTTTCAAAGATGACAAATGAAAAAGCTGATTACAAGCAGACCTTAAAATTGGCCCAAAGTCTTGGGTATGCAGAATTTGATCCAACTGCAGATGTTGAGGGCCATGATGCTGCTGATAAGATTTCAATTCTTAGTGAACTTGCATTTGGAGGGAAAGTCAAAAGAGAGGAGATCCATACTGAGGGTATTAGTAAAATTAATTTAAAGGATATTGAATATGCTAATAAATTAGGGTTTGAAATAAAACTTTTAGCGCTCTCCGAAAGGGGACAAATTAATAGTAATGATTCACTCGCTTTGAATATTTGGGTAGGACCTTCTTTGATTCCAAAATCTCATCCATTGGCAACAGTTAAGGGAGTTAATAATGCATTATTGATAGACGCTGATCCTCTTGGAGAGATTATGTTATATGGTCCAGGTGCAGGGAGTGGCCCAACTGCTGCATCAGTAGTATCAGATATATTAAATCTGCATGCCGCCTCAGTAAAAAATAATGATTCAATGGATCCACTATTATCTTTTTATTTCTGGAGAAACTGTCATATAATCGAATCTTCACAAATAAGTAAAAAAAATTACCTTAGAATTATTTGTCTTGATAGTCCTGGTGTCATAGGAAAAATTGGAGATATTTTTGGAAAGAATAATGTATCAATCGAATCAATTGTTCAACTTGATGCAAGTGAGGACAAAGCTGAAATTGTCGTTATTACTCATGAGGTGAATAATGGAGATTTTGAGAGATCGAAAGATGAAATAAATTCGCTTAATGAAGTCAAAATTATTGCAAGTCAATTAAGTTGTATTTAAAAAAATAGTTTGCAAATTTCTTTATAGCTTGGTAAACCGAAGAAAGTAAGTGTTTGGTTCTAGCACCTTAATGATTCATTCAAAACTATTAGAAAATAATGATGAAAATAATAATTTAATTTGTTCTGAAAAACTTTATAAAGGTGCTTGTGTAAAAATCAAAAATAGTAATAAGACTTTTCAAGTAATTGGTATAAACATTGGTAAAGAAATTTGTTGGGTGAGAGAGTGGCCTTTTGCCTGTAATTATAAAAAAACATTTCCTTTAGAAATAAGTCAAATAACCTTACAAATTTTTTGCTCAAATAATTCTTCAGAAAAATTAAGTAATTATGAAATATGAAAAAAAAATTTATTTTATCAATATTTATTATTTTAATTTCTTTTTTACAGAATTCTTGCGGCTCAAAAAGAATATCTAAAAAAATCATAGTAGCAAGTTCTGGAAAAATTGAATCTTTAGATCCAGCTAGAGCAAATACTCTTAAAGCAATTCAATTAATCAGTTCTCTAGGAGACACGTTATATGAATTAAATTCTGATGGAGAATTAATCCCTGAATTGGCCTCGGGAGCGCCAATTGTTTCAAAGGATAGACTTCAAATAACTATCAATTTGAGAAAGAATGTTTTTTTTCAAGATGGAACTGCATTTAACTCAAATGCTTTAAAGTTTACCTTTGATAGATTCAAAAGAATTGGAACGATGAATTATATTTTAGGAAATAAGATTAAATCAATAGAAACACCAAGTGAATATTCAGTCATAATAAATTTGAATAAACCGTCAAGTTCTTTAAATGGTTTACTCACATCAGTCAATTTAACTCCGATATCTCCTACATTCTACAAACAATATTCAAATAAGTTTCTAAATGACAAATTCGTTGGTACTGGCAAGTATGTGCTGACCAGTTTTTCTAATGAAGTTCAATCAATTGATCCATATTTAAATTATTGGGGTGAAAAGCCTTTAAATAATGGCATTAATTTTGTGGGATATTCAAATTCATCTTCTCTTTTTGGGGCTTTAAAAAGTAAACAAATTGATGTGCTTTTATCAAATTCAATTGATGATAGCCAGAGAAAAAGTTTAAATAATTTAAGCAAAAATAAACAGTTTAACGAAGGTAAAAGCCCTTTCACTGAATTAAGTTTTATAAGTCTTAAAACTAGCTCTTATCCCTTAAGTAATCTTAATTTAAGACTTGCTTTGGCAAAAAGTCTTAATAGAGAATTGATTAGTGAGAAAGTAAGTTATGGGTTAAGGAAGCCATCTAGATCAATTATTCCTCCGATATTAAAAAAAGATAATCAAGAACTTTGGCCTAAATATGATTATTTAGAAGCGAGAAGGTTATTGCAAGAAGAAAAATATTGCAATGGAAATGTTCTAAAAATACCCCTTACTTATAGATCTAATGTACCAGCAGACAAGCTTATTGCTCTGACATGGCAAGAAGAAATTAAAAGTTCTTTGAAAGATTGTATTGATATTGAACTCAATGGGGTTGAATCTACAACAGTTTATAAGAATCTAAGTTTAGGAATTTATACGGCAGTTCTTCTCGATTGGACTGGGGCTTATTCAGATCCAGAGGCATATCTCACCCCTCTTTTAAGTTGTGATGAAATAGTTAATGGCATATGTAAAAAAGGAGAATCAGTTTATAGCGGTAGTTTTTGGGGATCTAATAAAGTGGAGAGTTTATTTCTTGAGAGTGAAAGAATAAGTGGAATTAAAAGATTAGAAAAACTTGTTGAAATTGAAAAAATAGCAGCAAGTTCAATACCTTATATTCCTATTTGGATGTCCTCTCAAAAAGCTTGGTCGCAAAATAAAATATCAAAACCTATTTTTAATGGTGCAGGAATAATTTCATTGAGTGATCTTGAGTTTATTAATGAGTAGAAATTTCAATAAACTACTAAATTATTCCTTATTAAAAATTTCATTAATACCGATAATGTTATGGATAATTTCTTCATTAGTTTTTATTTTATTAAGAGTTGCTCCCGGCGATCCTGTCGATGCCATACTTGGATCTGGTGCAGATGAGGTTTCTAGGGAATTTTTAAGAAATAAATTGGGGCTAAATGAACCTTTATTAAATCAATATTTTTCATATATTAAAAATATATTGCACTTAGATTTTGGCCAATCTCTTAGTACTCAAGAGCCAGTCCTAAATATTATTGTTAAGTCTTTGCCTGCAAGTCTTGAACTTGGATTCTTTTCAATATTATTTTCCATACTAATAGGATTCCCATTGGGATTAATTAGCTTAAGAAATAGAGGTAAAAAGACTGATTATATTGCGAGAATATTAGGAATTACTACATATGCGATCCCTCCTTTTTGGGGTGCAATGTTAGCTCAATTATTATTTTCTGTATTCTTTAATATTTCCCCAATTGGAGGTAGATTTCCAATATTTCAGCAACAACCGCAAATTACAGGTTTTCTAGTTTTAGATAGTATTCTTTCAAATAATATTATTGCTTTGAAAGATAGTCTTTATCATCTCTTACTTCCTTCGATTACCCTGGGCTTTTTATTAAGTGGCATATTCAGCCGCTCATTAAGAGTAAATCTGGATAAAACATTAAAAAGTGATTATGTAAATGCTGCTACATGTAGAGGAATATCAAGGAAAAAAATATTTTTAAACCATGCATTGCCTAATGCTCTATTGCCAATTGTCACTATTTCCGGCTTGACTATGGCCTCATTAGCAGGAGGAGCTTTATTGTTTGAGGTAACTTTTTCATGGCCAGGCATAGCTTTAAGATTACATGAAGCTATTTCTCAAAGAGATTATACCTTGGTTCAAGGAATTGTAATTTTTACCTCTATGCTCATAGTCTCTTTAAATCTCTTTGTGGATATTTTAATCGCATATTTAGATCCACGAGTAGAGTATTAATTTTCGGAAATTTCTTTTATAGTTTCAAGATCTAAAAGATGGAAATCAAGTCCCAAATCTCTTTGGTTTTTAACTAGTGGAGGTATCTTTTTGTCTTTAATATTTTTTAAAAATTCAACTATAAATTTCGTTGATAAATCTTGTACTAATATAGGCTCTGAACCAATAAAAGATTCACTTATTTTGAAAACGTCATTATTTTCTTCATCGCTTTTATTAATTCTTATTGGAGAGAAATGACTTGCCCCTTTAATAATTAGAAATCTATTAGATGGATTATTTAAAGCAGAAAAAACTCTAAATTGTTCATTCATTAATGGTGTAATAAGGTCATATGTACCACCTATTAGAAGAGTTGGTGTTTTAATGCCTGTACTAAATTCTCTTGGCCATACTAAACTGCCAAATGAATTAAAACCTATAATCGCACTGGCCTTATTAGTGTTATTTTTTTTAGGGAATGGTATTTCGCTCAGCTGACATTGAAGTAATTTAGATAAATTTGTTACCGCAAAGTCTTTTAATGCCGAATCACATTTTTCCTCTAGTTGATCAGTAGGCTTATTGCCTTCATATAAAAGTGCTATAAAAGCACCAAGTGAATGCCCCATTAAAATATAAGAATCATTAGGTAAACCAAATTCTCCTTTTTTATGAGATTTTAATACAGCATCTAAATCTTTAATTCTATATAAGAAAAAGTCTGCACTTCCTGGGATTGTTTCCTTACCTTCGAGTATATTTATAAATGAATCTAAATTACTCCCTCTATGATCTATGAATAATATTGGCCAACCTCTTTTAGCCAATTCGTTGCCGATCCATTCGAAATTATTAATTTCGCCTCCAAGTCCTGGCATAAAAATTATCAGTTCTTTATCAGGATTTGTTTTATTGCTTTTCCATATTTTAATTTCTAAAGGTTTCACTCGATGAGGAGCATAAATTTTTTTATCAATTTTTATTAGATCTTGAGTTGATATTTTTTCAGTATTTTTGAAGAAATTTTGGTTGGTTCTTTCAAGTTTATTTAATTTGGATAAAAGTTCTTGTTGTATTGATAATTCATTTTTCCAAGATGAAATTATTAAAATTAAATTATCAATATCAAGTGAAATTTCCTCTGAAGGTAATGCCTTTATGATTTCTAAAGTTGAGATTTCGTTTTTTTGATCTAATAAATTTTCTATAGTGTTATAAATTTCTGTTCCATTATTGTCATTTGGAATTTTAATGCTTTTGCTTAATTCTGTAAGAATTTTACGCCCTATCCAACTTCTTAATATTTCTCTATTTAGTCCTTCTTCCTTGAAAACTGGAAATTCTAAAAATTTTGATAATTCAAAAACTCTTATTAATCCATTTTTTTTTAACCAATCTATTAATTCTGTTGAATCATCTTTGTATTTCTCTAATTTTGATAATTGTTCTATAGTGAGGGGGATTACCATCTCTTCAAATTTAATATTTATCTTTTCAGCAGCTTTTAAACCATTATTTAAAAATAAACCGCAACAACTAAAAAAAATTATAAAAATGAATTTCACTTGTGATTAGTCCAAATAGTTTAAAAATTAGCAAAAATTGGTGGATTCAATTTCCATATCATTTGAGGTTAATAACCAAGATAAGATTTTACGCTGCCTTTGGAGCAGGTGGTGTTATTTATTTAACATCACTTATTTTTAATAACATAGGATTATCGGCAACAGATATTGGCCTGGGGTTTACCATTTCAGCAATAATTGGTACCGTAACAAGACTAGTTACAGGGAATTATCTTAATAAAACCGGTAAAATTCAATTTCCAATAGTTACTTCTTCAATACTAAGTATTGCCGCTAGTTTATGCCTCATTTTTTCAAAAGATACTTTTTTGTACATAATTGGACAAACATTTGTTGGGGCTGCTGCAGGAATATATTGGCCTGCTGCCGAGTTTGGGGTGCCCTATTTTTGCTATCCTATCGAAACACGAAAAGCATATGCTCTTGTTAGAAGTTCAGAGGCTTTAGGAATATTTCTAGGGGTATTCTTAGGGGGTTATATGACGAATTTTTTATATTCCAAATCAATTTTTATTAATGATATATTTTGCATGTTAGCCATCACATATTTAATATCTAGAAATAGTTCTTCTATTAAAAAAAACTTAGAAAATTTCCAAAAAAAATTAGTAGATCCAACTAATCAGGGACAATTGAAATGGAATAAAAATTCAAAAATAATAATTTTATCTATTTTATTAATAACTACCTCTTTAGCTTTAATTCAAGTAACTTTGCCTCTGGACCTTGTTAAAGGTGGAGTTTATCGTAATGCATTAAGCAAAGAAATTATTAGTCTTATAATCTCTATTCAGTTGATTTTATTATTGTTTTTACAATGGCCTATCGGTTCTTGGATATCTAAGAAAGGTAGATTATTTGGCTTGAAATTTAGTTTAATAAATTTCTCTTTCGCTTCATTTTTATTATTTATTTCTAGTTATTTAAATATCCCAGCATTTTATTTAATTTCTTTTTCATTGATATTAGTAAGTTTGGGGACTGCTTCATTTCTTCCAACATCAACAGATGTCGTTTTCAGAATAGCACCTTCAAACAAAAAAGGTTTTGCACTTGCTTTACTATCTCAATGTTTCGCTATGGGTTATTTTTTTGGACCACTTATTTCAGGACGCATATTAGATCTATTTGGTTATGCTTCAATAATCTGGCTTTCCATTTCTTTTTGTTGTTTTTTTGTATTTGCAATTCTATTTAATAGATTATTTTAATTAATCTTTTCTAATTCAATAATTCTTCTCTCTCTTAGAAATAAGAAAAAAGGTGTAGAGAATGCGAATGCTATAAGAAAAGTTCCAATGTATACAACCCACATATTCTTCATTTTTAGTTTTTTTGATTCATTTACTATCCATATGAAAATAGCGCTAGCTCCTATTAATAAGTCTCTAGAGATTGACTGAGCTGCAGGGTTTGCATTCGCTAAAGAAATGAAGTTATTTATATTAAAGCTGTTTCCATATTCCCTTACAAAGTCGAAATTTGCCATCATTGGCAGTACAGCACCCAGAATTGATAGAAAAAGGTAAAGATAAGATAGTATCTGTTTATTATCTTTTAAAATGTTAAATGAATTCACTTGTCAAAATTATTTCTTTTAATAATAGTATTTAAAAGCTTATGGTTGTTGAAAAGAATAATAAAGTTGAAGACTATAAATTTAAAAAAGGAAATTTAAATTTTGCTGTTGTTGGTCATGTTGAGTGGATAAATTTCTTGAAGGTCGATCAATTACCAAAACCCGGAGTCATTTCGCATTCTGAAAAGTCCCTTGAATATCCTGCTGGTGGTGGCTCTATTATCGCGAAAATACTTTCTGATTTAACTTTAAACCAAATTCATTTTTTTACGTCATTAGGTAATGATGATTATGGAGATAAGTGTTTCAAGATTCTCTCAAATATGGGAATTAAGTTGCATGTAGCTTGGCGTGATAAACCAACTAGAAGAGGATTTAGTTTAATTGACTCTCAAGGTGAAAGAGCAATAACAGTTATAGGAGAAAGGTTAGCTCCAACTCATAAAGACAAGTTGGAATGGAATATTTTAAAAAAAATGGACGGAATTTTTATTACTGCATCTGATTCAGAGATTTTTAAAATGGCTAGAGCAGCTTCAATACTTTGCACAACACCAAGGGTAGGATTAAATATAATTAATAAATCAAATGTTCTTTTAGATGGATTAATAGGCAGCAATCTTGATCCCGGAGAAGCTTTTTCTTTTTCTAAATTATTATTAAAGCCCAAATATACTATTAAAACCGAGGGAGAGAAGGGAGGCATACTATTCCCAGGAGGAAGATATAAGGCCCTTAAAAACAAAAAATTAAAGGTTGATTCTTATGGATGTGGCGATTCTTTTGCTGCTGGGATTCTTTATGGAATGGCATCTAAATGGGATATAGATAAAAGTTTAAATCTTGCTAAAGTAATGGGAAGAGAAGCCAGTGAATTTTTCGGTCCATATGAAAATAGTGCTGAAAAATAATTGATTTAAGACTTATGAGCAATTTAGATAATAAAAATCTGCTTGTAGAAAACAGCATTGTTTTCTTTTTATTTACTGTTTTTTTAGTTTTTAATTCTTTAAAAACTTTATCTAAAATTTTTACCTATGGATTTTTAAAAAAAGAAATATTAACTACTAAAAGTAACTTGGGCGTAGATATAAAAATAAAAATAAAGTAATGAATATATTTTTAGTTTTTATAATTTTCGGAGTTATTTTTTTGGGCTACAAAAAAATTAATTCTAAAAAAATAAAGAACATTAAATTAAACAAATTTAAAAATAAACTGCAGAGTACACAATCAAATATTGAAAGAATTTTTTTAAGAGAGGAAGAAAAAATTTTTTCAAACCCAAATATAAACATCTTTATTGGAATAAAGGATACAGAAGATAATATAAAAAGAAAATTAAATATTCATAGAGCAAGACTTTCGAAATTTAAGGAATCCAAATTAAATGGTGAAATGATATTTCAAGATGATCAAAAAAAAATTTATAAGTTTATTAACGGTAAAAGACTTTACTTATGATTCTAACTTTCTAACTACACTCTAGACTATCTCTTGTTGAGACACCCGTTGTTGGATTTATCCCATCAGCAATTTTACAAAGATTTCTTTGGTCTTCACTGTCAAGAATTGCAAAAGTAAAATCTGCACCTTCTATTTGAGCTCCTGCAAAACTGCTGCCTGATGCGATCATATTTACTAAAACAGCATTTCTAAGGTCTGTTTTTTGGAAATTAACTCGATCTGATAGTGTATCTGTAAGATTAATTCCATTTAAATTAGACCCTTTTAAATCGGAAAGGGTTAATGTAGTCCCATGTAGATCAACGTCACTAAAATCTGCGTCTCTTGCCACTGCTCCTGCTATGGAGGACAAATGAAGATCCTCTCCATGAAAATCATATCCCGTAATATCGGATCTTACATAACTTGGAACTTCATCTCCCTCTCCTTTTACAGCAACATTTGCCCCAGCAAAAACTGGTGAGGATAAAACAATTAAAGAAAAAGTTATAGATAAAAAATATTTTAAAAAACTAAAAAATTTCATACCAAAAATTTGAATATTTTTATTTTATAACAATTAGATAATTATTTAAATTGATGTATGAATTTGGAACCGCTTTTTAAGATTATTTAACACTATAAATTTTGAATTTAGGTTCTAAATTGGTTATACAATCATGAAGTTTTTTATTATTTTTGCTATTGGTGACTTTGAATTCTGATTCAACTGTACCGCCTTTATCTCTAATTGCTTGATTTAAAACAATAGAACCGTTTTCGTCAGATACTGATCTATGAAAAGTTCCTCTTGGTATTCTTAATATATATCCACAAGATTCTAATCTAACTTTGTAAAAAGGATAATCCCATCCAAAATTAACGAGAAAGAATGTTCTTCCGCCAGATATGGCTAGTAGATTATCTTCTTGATTATGATGTATATAAAATTGCCAATTATTAAATTCGTCATCATTTGGCGGACTGACTGCAGGACCGCTGTGTATAACAAGATCTCTGTAATTTGATTCATTAATACTAATATCAAAAAATCTTACATCTTTTGTATCACGAAATTTTTCATAACTTATCAACTCAAACATTTTTGATTTGTTTGGTTTGATAATTGGAATTTCTAAGCTAGATTTCAATTTTTCTTTAAAGATTAAACAAATGAAAACAGATATATATATCCAATAACGTATCAATTAACACTAAAAAGGAAACATTTTTCTTTTAATTATTTTTGTTTTTAAATATGAGGAATATTTAATATATATTTGGAGGTTTATTTGATTTCAATAGGTTTAATTTCCCAGGATAAGGTATTTTCTAAATTATTTTTTCCTATAAAGTTGCCTGTAATTACGGATGTTAAATTAGATTTGGAAGATGATACTAATGTTAAATATCTTTCGTCTATCAATCCTTTTCCACTTGGATCAAAACCTCTCCAACCAGCACCTGGAATATATAACTCGGCCCAAGCATGTAAATCTAACTCAGAGGGCAAAGGGTCTTCAAAATGATAACCACTCACAAACCTGCTAGGGATACCAATAGACCTACAAGCTTCAACCATTAGCATTGCTAAATCTCGGCATGATCCTATACGTTCTCTAAGTGTTCTGCTAGCCGGCCACGCTGGGCCTGTATGTCTTTTGGTATATTTAACCCGATCCTGAATTATCTCTATTAACTGGTAAGTAAATGATAATGCGTTATTAATGCTCCCTGCTAAAGCTTCTTGGGCAAGTTCTACAGCAGAGGGGTCGTGTTGTCCATTAGGCATCCATCCCTCTAATGCTCCCTGCAAATCTCTGTTAATAATGCTTCTACAAAAAGGTAATGTTAAATCTCTATTTTTAACTCCATCAATAATGTTTGGATGTTTAATAGTTTCAACTTCGCTGATTGATTCAATAATTAAATTATCTGTTAATCCATTGAATCTGATTCTATTAATCTCTTCTCCGCTGGCAGCAAGTAATGGATAAATAATTTCTGGTTTTGGGGTTATTTTTAATTCAAAATTCTTTACCTTTTGGAATCCATTTGACCTTGGCTTTATACATAATCTATGCTCGCCTAATTGAACAGGTTCTTCGTATTTATATTCAAGTTTGTGAATGTATTTAATTCTCATTAATAAATTTATTAATTAATAAAATACTTTTCTTGAATGAGATCATTTAATTTATTTAAATCCATTTGCAATGAATCGATTGCCTCATGTAGACCATCATTTATTATATCTTCAATTCTGATATAACTCCACTTTGCTTTTAGCAAACCTCTCATGCATTCTAATTCTGAAGGATTTTCAGTAGATGGAGAGGTATCTATTGTTTTAAGCGTATTGCTTATCCCATCAAGACAGTATCTCACTGATCTAGGGAAAATTGGATCAAGTAAAAGAAATCTCGCAACTGAATTAGGCTTTATAGAATTTTGCACTGCTTTCCTAAACATTTGATAAGCTCCAGCTGAACGTAAAAGTGCAATCCATTGCAGCTCATCAAGAACTCCTCCAAGTTCATCCAAGCTTGGCAGGAGTAAATAATATTTAACATCTAAAATTCTTGATGTTTTGTCAGCTCTTTCGATTAATCTTCCAAGAATGCTAAATCTCCAGGCAAGATCTTTGCTTAGAGTCGCATCTGTTATTCCATAAAAAAGCTGACATTCTCTCCTTATTTCACTTAATTGTTCTTGTCTTGGTTTATTCCATATTGACTCTCCTTCTTGCATATTCCAATATAAAATATTAATCTGTTCCCACATTTCTGTGGTCATGACATCTCTGATTTGTCTTGCATTTTCTCTCGCCATTTGAATGCATGAAATTATGCTATTTGGATTTAAACGATCTCTTATTAAAAAATTAATAACGTCATCAGGTTTTTTCTCTGGGAATCTTTTATCAAAAGATTCTCTGTCACTAGAAGCATCGATTAACGGTAGCCAAGGTTCTGCACTTCCTGGTGGACAATCTAATGACATTGCTTCGCTTACTTCCACGAAACGAGATATGTTTTCCGCACGTTCTAAATAACGATTGATCCAATAAAGAGATTCTGCCACACGACTTAAAAGCATTTTATTTACCTACAACCCATGTATCTTTGCATCCTCCTCCTTGAGAAGAATTAACTACTAATGAACCTTTTTTTAATGCTACTCTCGTAAGCCCGCCTGGGCTAACCCATGAATCTTTTCCTCTTAAGATATAAGGCCTTAAATCAACATGACATGGATATAGTTCTCCATCACATAATGAAGGCACAGTAGATAATTCTAATGTTGGTTGTGCTATGAAATTTCTAGGATTATTTTTAATTTTATTAGCGAATTCTTCAATCTCACTTGTTGTTGAGTGAGGGCCAATTAACATTCCATAACCCCCAGCTTCTGCGACAGACTTAACAACAAGTTTTGACAAATTTTCTAGAACATATTCTCTATCCTTTTCATAATGACAAATATACGTTTCTACATTTTTAATAATTATTTCTTCATCAAGATAATATTTAATCATTTTTGGAACAAAAGAATAAATCATTTTGTCATCTGCTATTCCAGTACCAGGTGCATTTGCTAAAGCAACATGACCTGCTTTAAAAACATCAAGTAATCCGCTAACACCAAGGCAGGAATCTTTTCTGAAATTAATAGGATCTAAGAAATCATCATCAATTCGTCTATAAATGACATCTACTCTTTTTAATCCAGAGGTAGTTTTTAAATATACGTAATCATCATTGCAAACCAAGTCATGTCCTTGAACTAGTTGGATGCCCATTTCTTGAGCTAAATAACTATGTTCAAAATAAGCACTATTAAAAATTCCTGGAGTTAGTAGAACTATCTTGGGAGTGTCGGTCCAAACAGCAAGCTCTTGAAGCGTTTTTAAAAGATATGATGGATACTCATCAATTGGTTTTACTATTCTTCCTGAGAAAAGATTAGGAAAAATATTTTTCATAACTAATCTATTTTCTAAAAAATAAGCAACCCCAGAAGGGCACCTTAAATTATCCTCTAAAACATGCCAATCTCCTTTTCTATCCCTTATTAAATCAAGTCCTGAAATTTGACACCATTTATTTAGTGGCGGTTTGAAACCTATCATCTGTGGTCTCCAACCTTCTGAACTTTCTATTAATTCTCTTGGAATTATTCCATCATTAATTATTTTTTGAGAATTATAAATATCATCTAGGAATAAATCAATTGCCTCAAGCCTTTGTTTTAGGCCTTTTTCTAACGTTACCCAATCATCTTTACTGATTATTCTAGGAAGTGGATCAAAAGGTAATATTCTCTCAGTACCTTTTAAACCAGTATCGTTCAATCTAAAAGTTGCACCATGTCTTAGTAATAATTTTTTTGCGGCAGAGTGATTCCTGTTTAATTCTTCAAGTCCCATATTATCTAAAGATGAAAGAAGGGGAATCAATATTTCTCTAGCAGAGTTAACATTATCTTTAAAGTATTCATCAAAACTATTTTTAGGTTGATAACTTGAAAACATATATTTTATCGTTTAGTAACTTCTACTTTAGCTTTATATCTTTATTCGTATTTATGGATACCAAAAATAATATCTCTTGACTTTATCTATATCATTATTTTGATCATTGAAGTATATTTCTTAAAAATCTAAAAGGCATGAGTTCTAGCAATTGGCAATTTGTTTTTTTTAGATATTTCGCAAGCTTTCTTTTTATCCTCTCTCACAGTTTGCTGGTTCTTGATCATCTACCAGTAGGGGCAGCACTTCACGGACTTGGAGAAGTTTTTATTGCACCTTGGGCTTTTAGGGAAAGAGCATGGGATCTTGTTGTTATTGCAGTTTTATTTTTCTTCTTCGATATCTGGGGACTTATAAACACTCCTTGGAATTAACTGATATTATTTATTTACTAATTCTGGGATAATCATAATAAAAATGAACTCTTATTTTCATCAAATTTATAAAATAATTTTTCTTTTATTACTTTCGAATATTTCCAATTTATATGCACATAATTTATTTAATGGTGGTTGCAAAGAACATTGTGGGCAAAAAGTTAAAGTAACAAATAATAAAAACATATTAAAAAATATTGATGACCAAATAAATATTGATAGTAAAAATTCTTGTTTAAATAAATCACTATGTAGAGGTTGATCCCTTAGATTTTAAAATGTTTTATGAAATTGTTGCTTTGATAATTATCATAGAAGTACTATTTGCTTGATAATTTTTGTTAGGAGGATTGATTTGATTTTTAATTAAAAAAATAAAAGTATATATTAATGGTAGAAGTAATGATAACGCAGCAACTAAAGCAATTATCTGGTTCAATCTAATAAATGGTTTTTTTACGAGATCCTCTCCACACAATCCACAAATCAAAGTACCTTGTGAGGATTGTTTTTGAAATTGATATTTTGGATTGCAATATGGGCAATAATATTGAACCATTTTTAAATTTTATTGTTTTAACTATTATCTATAAAACTAGAAGAAAGTCATCTTATTAAAAAAAGAGGGCTTATTTAAACCCTCTTTTATCTCTTACTTATATTTTTTTTCTGAAGTTAACAACGCACCTAAATCATGGATCCTTGTTGCTAACTTCTATTAAGCTAATGCTCACCAAAATTAACTAATTGTCTTTAACTGGGGCAAAAACTCTAGAATTAAGCTTGTTTCTTAAAGGGCACCTAAACGATGCAGAAGAAGGAAGCTTAGACATTAATAAAAAATAATTGGAGCAGTTAATTAAATTAGTTCGGTTTATTCCGAAATTTCAGGCAGGCTATCGATCATTTTGAAAGACCTCCTAGAACTCAACAATATAAAATTAGGAAAATATTTCTCTAAAGACAATCCGTTTTTATACGCATTGCTTTTTAATTAAAAATGTCCGAGAGTAGTAATCAATCGTGCTAATTTTTTTGAGATATTTTTAGTAAGTTTTGCTTATTTCTTTTGATATTTAATTCGTCTATCTTAATTTTAAATAATTGAGGAAATCTTTTATGAATCATTCGAAAGAAGTTAGTAAAACTGATAAATCAAATCCCATAGACGAATATTTTCAATGTCTCTCATATTGCGATATTCACCCAAAAGGGATAGATAATGACTGTGAGGTCATTTGTATGGAAAGACATTTAAAAGCTAACTATTGGTAATAAATAAATTTCTACTTTTTACTTAAATCCCTTTGAAAAAAGGTTGGTACGAACTTTAAATTTCCATACATTTACAACACCTTTTGCATTGACTGCTGCAAGTGCACAATCATCAGGTCTCCATGATATTGCCCCTACCAAATCTCCGGCGAATGCTGCCCCAACTGGGTCTCCATTGCCGTCATTTTTTAGGAAACTTGCGACAACAGAACCATCCCTAGATCCTGAGGCTACTAGCATACCTTTATTTGAAAAGGCTAAGCTCGAAATAGGTTCTGTATGGTGACATAGCTCTCCTGGCATAGTCCCTTCTGGACCATTGCCTATAAAGCTCCATACTGTAATTCTTTCACTGCCGCTAGTCGCTAATAATTTTCCGCTGTCATCAAAAGAAAGGTGACTTGGTTTTCCAGGGTATCCAGTCATTTCAGCATCCATTCCTGTTGATCTTCTCCAAAAATGAACTGAATTGTCTTGACTCCCACAGGCGACTATATCTCCATCAGGGCTTAATTCCATTGATACCAATGATCCTTGCCACTCCAGTTTTTGATTCGTTTTATTATTAACAATGTCAAAGAATGTCACTCTGCCGTAGCATGCAGTTGCGAGCTCATTTTTATTTGACCATGTTATTGCACTTACTGTGCTTGGATGGTCTTCTGAGATCCATTTCTCTTCTCCAATTTCATTAAAAACATATACTTTTTTTGAGGAAGCTATCGCTAGAAATAAACCGTCATTAGACCACTTGAGGTGTTCTACCCAACCCTTACCAAGATTAAGTGTTTTAATTGCTTTACCTTCGTGGCAATTACAAATTTGAACATTTCCATCCTGACCTGATGTTGCAAAAATCTCACCCTCTGGATGAATGGCCATTGCTAATAGACCACCGGAGTGTGTATTTTCTTTTTTCCAAATAATTTTTCCAGTATCTCCTTCAAATGCAAAAATACCACCTGCCACGTCGCCAACAATAAATTGTTTCCCTTTAAGAGCCCAACCACATGCTATGGCATAATCGCTAACTTCAGCAGTCCATCCTTCATGGAACATGCCTCTTGGGCTAAATGGTTCTATATCAGGCATTTATCAAAGCCTTCTTGCATCTCTTTCTCATTTAAATTTCTACCGATAAAAACAAGTTGATTCCTACGAGGTTCGTTACCCCATTCTTTATCAGGTTGTGCAGTAAATAACATGTGAACTCCCTGGAAAACTATTCTCCTTGGGTTACCTGAGTAACTTATGAAACCTTTAGTTCTGAATATATCCACTCCTTTTTCTGATAGAAGTCTTCCCATCCAAGTATTTAGTTTTTCTGGGTCAACATCTCCAAAACGCTCTATAGCAATTGAGCCTACTTCATCATCATGTTCGTGCTCTGCTTGCCAGAATCTTTCAGTATTAAATGGAATCTCTTTATTTTCGTCACTTTTAATGACTTTCATATTGAATTCTTCAGCAGTGTGCTGTGTAAACAAACCTATTTTTGTTGGTTTTTCTATGTTCAGGATGAAGGATTTATTTCCTTTATCCTCCAATTTGAGATTTATATGTTCTCCATATGGGATGGTATTTCCAGGATCTAAACTATTAGCTTTTTCTGCATAAAGTCTCACGGAGGATTCAGCACCATCTTTAAGTTCCTCTTCACTCTCTCCTTGGTTAGCGAGGGCTACTAAGGACATTTCTGGATCGGGTCCTTCTTCTAGCATTAATTCATATTTACCTGCATCAAGATCGTAAACACCTGTCCATTCAAAAGGATATTCTGGTTCAAGGAATGTTGGCCTGCGTTTAAGGATCTGATCAAGATCAAATGCACTTAGATTTAAGACTGTTTCAATTGGTACTTTGGCATTTTCGGCTCTAATAATTCGGGTCATTCTGTTCATATCTCTCAATCTCGATTCAAGAGTATCGAGTGCATCATCAGAGACTAAATCAGTTTTATTAAGGACAAGAACATCTGCAAATGCTACTTGTTCTGAACTTTCATCACTCCTGCCTAGCTGTTGATCAATGTGGGCAGCATCAACTAAAGTCACAATTCCATCAAGAGTGAATTCAGAACTAATCTCTTCATCCATGAAAAATGTCTGAGCAACTGGGCCTGGATCTGCTAATCCTGTCGTTTCTACTAAAACATAGTCAAACTTATCTCTTCTTTTCATAAGGTTGCCAAGGACTCTTATTAAATCGCCGCGAACAGTACAACAAATGCACCCGTTTGACATCTCAAACACTTCTTCATCGGCATTAATTACGAGCCCTTGATCTATACCCACTTCACCGTATTCATTTTCAATTACTGCTATTCTTTTCCCGTGCTCTTCACTCAATATTCTATTAAGCAAAGTAGTCTTCCCTGATCCTAAGAATCCAGTAAGTATGGTTACAGGAACCTTTTCCTTAATACTCATTTCTCTCTGTTTTTAAAATGTAATACTAACCATCAATATAATAATCAAAAAATCGAAATGAAAACCATTTTTATCTATAAAATTTTATTGATTAAGTGATCCCCAGTTACTTGCTAAATCAAAACCTGTTGTCTCATCACATGAGCCACCAAGCTCATTGACGATAGTGCACGTGTTATGAACTGCCACATTGATAGTGTTTCCTTCCATCATCAGTCCATCGACAAAAATTTGATTAGAAGAGAGTGGGATAGAACTTTGCTTGCTTAAATTATTGACTAATTTTGAAGCAGGCTCTTGCTCCTTAAATATGACTTTGACATTTTCTTCCTTTAACTCATTTAAAACTTTTGATATGTTCTGAGGCCTCAGGCTAGATGAATGACCAAAGAAATCTAATAAGCTTATCGTTTCAAAACCAAATGCATTGCCATAGTAATCCATAGCTTTGTGTTTTGAGACAATTACACGATTTGAAGAAGGGATAGTAGATACTTGTTTAACAATCCATTTATCAAGATCTTCTAGTGTTTTGTCAAAAGTTTTGAATCTATTAGAGATAGCTTTGCGTAGTTTTCTTTCAGGCACATTTTTTTTAAGACTTTTTGATACGACTTCACCCATCTTGATGATGTTATGAGGATCATGCCAGACATGTGGATCCACGCCTCCGTGATCATGATGGTCGTGGTCATCATGGTCATCATGTTTCTTTGCTGAGTGTCCATGATCGTCGAGGTCATCATGGTCGTCTTGTTTCTTTTCTGAGTGTCCATGATCGTCGTGGTTATCATGGTCACTATGATCGTCAATATCAATTGCGCTTACGCCTAAAACAACAGTGCTATCTCTCTTCACCCAATTCCTCATTGCGGGTGTCATTTCTGTCCCTAAAGTAAAAACTTTATCTGCCTTTTTTAATAATCTTGCCTGTTTTGGAGAAATTTTTAAATCATGAACATCTTGTTTTCTATCTACTAGACATATAACTTCATCGGAAGGGAGTGCTATAGATTTAACGATATCGCAGGTAAGAGGCTCAACTGCTACATAGTTTTTACTTTCAGCAAAGGCACCGTTTGTATTTATTGAGAATAATGCCGCACTAGCGATAAGTGAATTTCGGATAGATACTTTTTTATGAGATATATAGCTTGAAAAAATTCTCTTAAAAATTGACATAAAAAAATGAATGTTATTTTAAAATGATAATCATTTTCATTTTTATATGCAAGTTTAGGTATAAAATGTTTTTAAAGTAAATTATTTTCCATAATTAAAATATTATGGGGTTGTAAGTTCAAGCATTAATGTCACTACTAGTAGCTGAAAATTTATCTTATTCGTATGCAAAAAATGTAAGCCCGGCTATAAGTAAAGTTTCCATAAAAGTTGAACCAGGTACATTAACTGCTCTAGTAGGACCAAACGGAGCTGGCAAATCTACTCTTTTAAGAATATTGCAGGGACAATGTATTCCTGATAATGGCCAGATAACAATTGACGGGGAGAAGTTAATTAGACAAAGATCTCAGGTGGCACTCATGCCACAAAGAAGCTCTATGAATTGGAAATTTCCAATAACTGTAGAAAAACTAGTTTCATTAGGACAAATAAAATACTCAAAATCAAAAAGTAGTAGTCCTTTTCAAATAAAAGCTCTTCTTGCCAACCCTAATGCATGGATAAATAAATGCTGTGAATTGGAGGCCACATTGCAAAGAGTCGGCATTGCAAATATTGCTAAAAGAAGGCTTGATTCTTTATCTGGTGGACAACAACAAAGAGCTCTATTAGCCAAAACATTAATGTCTCCAGCAAAAATTTTCCTTCTTGATGAACCTTGTGCAGCCTTAGATCCACCTGCAAAGGAGGATTTTCTAAAAATTGTTCGTCAACTTGCTGATGCTGGTCTTTCTTTAATGGTGAGCAGTCATGATTGGGGTACCTCGTTAAATAGTTATGATCAAGTTATTGTTTTGGATAAAGCTGTATTGGCCTGTGGAAGCCCTGATTCCATAAAAGATAAATTAGAGGATATAAATATCAGCTCTATTGAGGATAATAATTGTTGTGATTAAAAAAATATTTAGTTTTAACTTTGTGCTTGATAGCAGTTCTGGCAAAGTCCGAAATACTCCAGGGTATGAAACAACAATTGAAATTTCTTTGGATTTGTTTTGGGTGTATGAATATCTTTTACAGGGCACCCTTCCATTTTTGAGGTCTCACCACATTGAACACATGTCAAATGATGAATGTCTCTATCTACGGGAGTGTAAAGAACCTCTCCTGTTGGGAGATGTCTAGAACGTATTAAACCATGCTTTATAAGAACTTGAAGATTCCTGTATACAGTTGTCAGTCCCATAACTTTTCCGCTTTCAATCAATTGTCTATGCAACTCTTGACCGCTCAGTTCATCTTCACATTTATTAAGTTCTTCAAGAAGTTGTTCTTGTCTTTTGGTAATGTCAGGCTTAGTTACCATTGTTTCCGAAATCTTTTTTTGTCCCGTATTTTTGATCATACCGAATCAATAGATTAATGTCTTTTATTAGTAGCAGTTGGTGGCTTGTTCCTTTAATAATAACTATTTTTTCAGGAATTCTATGTCCAGCTATGGGAACTGTATTAATAACCCATAGGAGATTACTTCAAGTAAATTTAATCTCACATTGTGTTTTGCCTGGACTTGCTTTAGCCTTAGCGCTTGGAATTCATCCTTCAATTGGTGGGGTTATCAGTGGTCTTTTAGGTTCTGTAATTGCGGAAAGTTTAACTAATAAAAAGAGTGAAAACTATGAAGCAATAATGAACACAATATTAGCCGGAATGCTTGGGTTTGGAGTCCTTATAATACCTTTACTTGGAATAAGGATCGATTTGGAGGCAGTATTATTTGGCGATTTATTGACAGCAAATTTTGGAGATTTACTTAGAACAATAATTGCTTTTTTAGTATTTATACTTTTAATGACTTTTGGATATGAAAAGGTTGTTTATGTGGGAATGGATCCAGAAGGAGCATCCGCGAGTGGTATAAACGTTTCTTTATTAAATCTTGCTTTGAGTTTTACAACAGCATTAGTAATTGTTAGTTCAATGTCAGCAGTGGGAGTAATTCTTGTTATTGCTCTTCTTTCTACCCCAACTCTGTTAGGGCTAAATAAAGCTCATAGTTTAAGAATTGCAATGATGAGGTCTTCATTTTTTGGATTATGTATCTCACTTCTGGGCTTTATTCTCTCTATAGTTTTTAATCTTTCGCCTGGTCCTGCAATTAGTGTTATTTGTGTTGCATCTCTTTTGATTCCTAAACTTCGCAAATAATTAAATCTTAAATGTCCAATCAGAGTTCAATGCTTGAGCTTCTGGATTGTTTTTTAAAGCTACTTCCATAGCCTCTTTTTTGTTATTTGCTATAACAACTTCATCAAATTCCTTTCCATTTTTTTTGAGACTTACTTTGAAACGCATAAAAATTATTCTAATTATTCAAAAGTTAACCACTAGGCAACTAGATTTAAATACTTTTAAAAGTTAATTGATGAAATAGAAACTTTAGTTATTTTGAAGTTTTTCTACTACAGATTCTTTCTCAATCTTTGCTACATCCTGTAATCCATTAGCATCAAACCAAGGAGCGTTTTCCCAATTAAATCCTTCCCCAAAAGTATTATCCGGAGCAGCTACGTACCAGTGACATGATGAATCGGGAACATCTACAGCACATTTTGACCAGTCAGCTTCCCATTGTGGAACTTGTACCCACATCACAGATGCTAATAAAAAAGAAAAAATAAAATTCATAATTATCGGTTAGCAAAATTTTGAAAGATTTTTTTCACATTCTTTCTTTCTTTTCTTCCAATAATTCTCAAGTATTTGATATTTATGCTTATTTTTGAATTGACTTAAATGAATATTATTCTGATCAAGAACTGAAGTATTTTTGATTTTCATGACTCAAGCTGTCTGTGTAGAACATATTTAAGACATTTTGTAGATTTTTTGAAGTGAATTTATACTTAATTTCTGTCTTACTTTTGTGTAGGTAAGTATTTTTCGGGATTATTTTCAATATAAGTAAGCGAATATTTAACAACACCCACTATTACTGAAAAAAGAGCAATTGCTAAAATAATAAAAATGATTTTTTTGTAAATGCTTTTCATAAATTTTTTATGTTTTTGTTTTGATTATTCTTTTCACAAATGCCCAATTTTTCTGAAAGATTTAAATAATTAGTAATTTATACTGTAGCCTTTTAAATTACCTACGGAGTAGATTAAACACATCAGAAACTCCTCACACACTTTTTTCTGATAACTTTAAAAGTACTCGACCTCCATGTTTGAGTACTTTTTGTATTTTTGCCATGTGACAGTTAAGATAGAGGCCTACAAAGCATTACATAATTTGAATTTGGGTGTGATATTAAAGTTGTGTGTAGGAGGAATTAATTTATTTCAGTGGAAACAAGGAAACACTTGATATAAATTAATTTTTAAAAGATCTCTCTTCGAGGGATCTTTTTTTTTGTGAATTATTAGAAATACATAATAAATTCTGAATATAAAAACACATATGCTTTCTTCCAAAATAATTAGGTCCTCATTACAAATTAATAATTAAATTCGTTAGATTATAAGTCATTAAATTCATCTGTTAATGCAAATACTTTTTATAGCAATTTTAATTTGTTCAAGCTTTTTATTCCCTTCTTCATCATTTGCCTCTCATATAGAACTAAAACCTTGTGTAGAGATTGCTCATTGTGTAAGAGAAGAATGGGAGGTAAACAATATTGAGAAACCTTTTGAAGAGATTAAAACATTTATCAAAAACACTCCAAGAACTGAGATTGTAGAAATCGATGGCGATTATCTTCATGCTGAGGCAACCAGTAAATGGATGAAGTATGTAGACGACTTAGAAGTATCCTTTCTACCTGAATCAAACATCTTATCAATAAGATCAGAATCAAGAGTTGGAGAAAGTGATTTGGGAGTGAATCAAAAAAGAGTTGATTTACTAAAATCGAAAATGTTTGAAGATAAAAAGTAAAAAAAAATAATTTATTTTTATTGTTTTTTGTATAACTTTTCCATTTTAAAAAAAAATTAGCAGATAAAAAAGTGATAATTGTCATCATGCCTTGATAATGGCAAATTTATTAGATTTTCTCTAAAAAGATGATCATAAATTTTATATATTTATTGTTATCTAGTTTTGTTTTTTTCTGGTTTTATATAAACATTAAAAAAAATGGACTTAAATGGATAATCAAAGGTCTTTTTCAAATTGGAATATTGGTATTATTCATTGGAGGGTTTTTCAAAATATTTCTCACCTTACCCCCTAATTTATTAATAAAAATATTTTTTCTTATTATTTATACATGGTTCACTGTTGGAATAAATGTCAATTTCATGATCCCTTTGATTAGTTTAATTGATCAAAAAATAGTGAAAAAATAAAACTAAAATATGCCTTAATTGTCAGTACAAAAATAAATATATTTCCTTAATCTACAATATTAAAATTTATAAGATTTATTTTTTTCCTTTTGAAAGTCTTTTTCTTGTATACCTAGTCTTTAAGGCCAAGTCAGTCATAATGTATATTCCAAATAAAAGAATGACTATTCCAATAAAGTATTTCATTATTTTTTATGTAATTACTATGTTTGAGATTTATTTATTATGCCAACTAATTTTAATATCTATTTCTTGAGATAAATTTCTTGTAACTGGACATTCTTTGGAAGCTTTTTTCAAAAAATTTATAGTTTCATTAGAGGTGCTCTCTGGGATAAAAATATCTATTATTAGTTCTTTTATCTTCCTCTCGCTATTTTGTGTCATTACTTTTTCAATATTCAAATATATATCTTTCAAATCAAATCCTTTCGATTTAGCTTTGATTGCCATAATGGTTAGCAGGCAAGTACCTAGAGAGGTCGCTAATAAATCAGTTGGGGAAAAACTTTCACCTTTACCGCAGTGATCTAAAGGTGCATCAGTTCTAATAAGACTTCCAGATTGTAGATGAATAGCCTCACAGTTTAAATTTCCTAAATAAGAACATTTAACTTTAGTCATATTAAAAAATTAAATTAGGAAAATATTATTAATAAAAAATTATGGAACATAACAAGATTATTGATGAGAAATTTTTTTATTTGCATATTAGTGGAGTATTAAAGAAATTCATCATGCAAGTTTTGAAATCAGTTTTTATATCCATATTCCCCTAAGCAATACTCAATTAATTCAATTGATTTATTTAGAGTTCTTTTATTTTTATTTTCTAGATCGAAGCATTCATTTAGAACACGTATAGATTCATTTAAGAATGATTCTTCTTTATTTTTTAAATCTTTAACTTGACTTATATAAATTAATTTTTTAATCCCAATAAGGGAAAATATGATTATTGATATTGTAAAAATTGCTATTTTAAATTTATTCATACAATTAGTTATTACAAATATTTTAATTTACTTAATATCTAAAAACTTTACATAGCTTATAGAACTAAGTAATTACATATGTAGCTGCTGTTATTGCTATGGCAGTAATTGAAATGAAGATGTATGGAACAACCTTTAAAGGTATATATAGATTATTTTTAGACATAACTAGAACTTTTATACAAATAATTACATTCCCTTTAAACTTTATAAGTCTTCAAATATACAAATTAATTTTCTTTGTATAAATTCAATCCTTTTAAAGATTAACAAATTTATATTCATTGAATTTTCATTAAATAAAGTATCTCTAAATCTTGTCTTGAGTCCGATATTTTTCTTTTTAAAAAGATTAATTCTTCTTGGCTCATTTTTGATTCTTTTATCATCAATTCTGCTTGTTCAATAGCATGTTCTATATTTCTAATTTTAATATCTCTTATTGAGGGATCATCTTTACATGCTTTTTTAGTATTTGCATCTAACATATGTACGAAAATATCACCTTGAATATAATCTAATTTAAAACTTCATTATGCTACAACCGCAAATTTAATTAAAATAAATTATTATATAATTAAGAACTTTAACCTTAGCTAACCCTCTCTTCAATTGATCGAGTGGGTTTTTTTTATGGTGTAATATACTCCTAGCATTTACTATTAATTTGGAAGATTCAAAACTTAATCCTGAGGAAAATAATTCAATCGAATCGTCCCCCAATTTGAATGAAGACAATAAAGATCTTAATGAGGGGAATAAAAAAGAAGAAAATGTTAGGGCATTTACAGAATTTCTAGAGAAAGCAAGTAATCAAGATTCTTTAGAAGAAAAAGTAAAACTTGATTCTGAGCAACAAAAACTAAAAATTGACAAATCACTTTTTAAAAGATTTCTTAATAATGGATTTGATGGCATTTCAACTAATCCAAACTATAAAATGTTGGCATTATTAATAGTCCTTTTAATTAATCTCTCTCTATTTTTTGTAATTGGCAATATGGGTAAAGCGTTTTTAAGAAATGCAGGAATTATGGGTTAAAAATTATTTATTTCTTTTTGGATATTCATCTTTACAATTTTGATTCTTCAAATGAAACTGTGATATTTTCTTGTCAAATTAATATTTAAAAAAAAATTTGGATAATAAAGAGCCAGAAAATCCAGTCGTTTATCTTTCTAATTTAGTCAAAAAATTAGATGTAAAAAACAGAAATGGTTTAGTAGCCTTAGCAATAGTAAACCTTTTAGTGATTCTTTTATTTAAATTTTATTTGAAAGGATCAGGATTATTATCTTGAATTTAACTACTGGTAGTATTATTCAGCATTCTCAAATTGTTTTGCTAATCTAAATGCCTTCTTAATTATTAGAAAGCCACCATATGCTCCCGCCAGTAAAGGTAATACTATTAAAGGGTTAGGGGAATAATTTGAATAATTTTTCACACCCTCAACATATTCATAACCTGAACATTTAAGAAAGATAAAGCTAAAAAATGTGATACTCCAACCAATGATTGATAAAAAGCCACCTTTTTTATCTCCTTCGTAGAATCTGTCTAGACCTAAGCCCCAACCTCCTATTAGGAATATTCCTCTAACAACTGAATTTTTTTCTTGATTTCTAAGCATAATAAAAAATGTTCATTATGAACATAACCTATTTGTATTTAAGATGTGAGATTTTTTTATTAATTAATCTTTAAAATAAATTTTTTAATGGTTTTTTCTATAAACTACAAAATTATTATTCAGTGTTTAATTAATCATTTGCGATTGTATTTGAATTCAACAAGGAAATTGAAGGCCTTATATAAATAAAAATAGACCCATACATATCCTGCATAATTCTCATTTCATCGTCTAAATATACAATTTTAACCTGGCAATTTGGCGATTCTTTATTCCAGGGTAACTTATTCCATACCTCTTTAACTGGATACCATCTATCCATAAGTAATTCACTAAATAATGGAATCTTATTAAGTCCATCAACTTTGGAAACTTTTGTCTGTTGTAAGTTCATATTAAGTAAGTTATTTCTTAAAACTAAATCACTTGCTAGGGTTATTACTCTTCCACCAAAAGTAGGCAATAGTTTGAACCAACCTAATATAGGAATAGTTGTGAGCCCAAATATTGTAGTGTCAAAAGTAGATATAAATTCTTTTTTTTCAAAATCAATATTTTGAGCAATTCTCCCAATAGTTGATATGCCAAAGGATCCTACTTGCAATTGATGTAATTTAAAAAAAAGATTACTTTTAAATTCATCATTTAATGCCTTTTCAATAGCAAGGAAGAAAGGAGAACTTCGAAATAATTCAACATTAGAAAAAATTAATTCCCACTCTCCAGACAATAATTTTTCTGATATTTCAAAACTAATGTCTTTAAGAGCATCAATCAATTCATCCATTTCATTAGCTTTTTCCTCATACATAGGAGAAATTAATTTATTTAATCTTTGCCCTCTATCTGTAACAGCAGCTATTTTATATATATTTGACTTTATCTCTCCAATTTCTTTCATAACTCCAATACAAGAAATACTAATTTATCTTAGGAATTTAATTTGATGTTGATGGCAATTTTAATAATGCTGGTAATAAAATCAATTAATATTCTCCCCACCTTTTACCAATATCAAAACCCCATTCAGTGGTTAATTTAATTACTTCATCATGATTCTTGCATTTTGAAAGGGATAATTTTTTACTAGGATTATTTTTTATTAACTCAGCAATTTGATTAAGTTGCTCTATTTTTTTTAGAAAATTACTTAGATCTTTATCTGACATTTATCTAGGAAGTAAATTTTTGATCATAAGTAAATATGTAATAAAGAACCCAGGCAACACCAATAATAAGAATTGCAATCATTATATTTACTGACCAAACTACTTCTATCATGTAATTTTTTTTTATATATTTTTAATATATCCAAAATTTAAACTAAATTAACCGTTAATAATTTAAATCTAGAACAATACACTACTACTAATAGGTATATAGAATAGTCATAAATAGTTTGAAAATCATGGGAGAAGCTAAGAGAAGGGAAGAGTTAGGCTTACCACCTAGAGAAAAGAAAAAGGAAAAACAAACATCGAAAAATCAACTAAACAAAATTTTAAATAAATATCCTTATTTACCTTTCATTTTAGGTTTTTCATTACTAGCAATATTAATTATCGATTTAGTTAACTACTACAAATAGATATATAAAAAGGGGATACTTTTAGCAGAAGAGAAGATTATCTTCGCAATTGCGAAATTATTTTTCCATAATAAAAATAAAACTCATGAAACCGATTAACACCTCATGCGCCTTGATTTTAGGGGTACTAACATTGTTTTCAATATCTAATGCAAATGCTGGTGGCTGCAGTTCTCATAATGAGAAGAAGGCAGAAATTGAATGCTTGTCTGAAGATAAAAAATGTATAGAAGCGAAAAAAAAAGAATCACTATACAAAGTTGAGGCCTAAATGTTTGATAATCTTGGAACTGCTCTAGTACAGGCATTAGGCTTCTTTGCTGTTTTTGGTTTTTTTGTATATCAAACTTTATTTGCAGATAGCAAACCCAAAAATTTAAAATCAAACCCTAAAAAAACAAAGATTTCCGACAAAAAAGAATCAATTAAAAAAGAACCTAAAAAAGGCTTATTTAACAGAAAATCTAAATCTGTTGAAGAGAATTTAACAGTCCCAAAAAAAGGATTATTTGGGAGAAAAAAAGAAGTTATTAAAGAAGAGATTAAACCAAAGAAAAAAGGTTGGTTTAAATAAGTAAAGGTACTTATACTCTTTTTTGATATCTTTTATACAAAAACTTTTTTTAGTAACTTTATAATTTAAAGAAGATAAATTTAAAAATGAACCATAGAGAAATCACAAAAAAATATAGCGAGTTACTTAACAAGGCTGAGTTTGCGACTGGCCGTAAGGAAGTTGTAGGTCTTTTAAAAAAAGCTGCCAAATTGAAATCTCAGATTGAAATAAATTATTAGATCTTAAAATTAGTTTAATTCTAAATGTAAAAAATTTTTTTAAATAAGTTTTTACATGAGATAATCTGCTTATATTATTTTTCTTATGAATAAAAAAGGTTATACAACCGAGAGCGGTGGTAGACAAAATGGTTTTGCAATTGAACCAGAAATTAACCCCATATCAGAAGGCGAATCAAAGAAATCCATATTTTTATTTATTGGAATATTATTGCCTTTTCTAATAGGCGGTTTTTATTATTTAAGGACTTTGAATATATTCTGATATTTTATAAGTCATTTTTAGCAATATATTCTTCTGAACTAATTATATCTTGCATTAAGCTGTCAGATGAAGGATTAAAGCCATTTTGCTCTAGAAAAGATTTAACCTTTTCAAATTTTTGTTGAATTTTTTTTGTATATGGAGTTGTCATCAAATAATCATCTTTTTCTGTTGAATAGTTCATTTGATTAACGGATTACTTTTACATTTAAATTTTGCAAAATATACGATTGCTAGTGAAGTTATAAATATTACATAAATAATTTAATAGTAATAAATACCTATAAGTTGTTTGTGTGAAATTGCTCTTGGTTTATTTTTTAAAGAGTACTTATAGTAACTAGCTCCATTAAATCTCTGGACTGCAGATATTTTTGAAATACTTCAGAATAAAAAACTTTTTTAGCAGCAAATTTTGATTCGAATTCTATTACTAATCCAAGCTGTCCTCCATCCCATTCATTTGAAGTTGATTCTTGTATCAAATCTCTTTTTACTATTACTCCTCCCACAGATTTAATCCAAGGCAATACTGTCCTTATATATTCCAGAAACAAATCAGCATTTGGAATTGAAATTTTCTTTAGCCAATAGCTCTTTGTCATCAAATCAACATATTCTGGGTAGAATATAGCACATGGAGTTAAGTATTTATCCTTAGCTATATACACAGCGGTTATCAAATGGAATCCGAAGACGATTTATTAAATTTACTTCTTAAATCTCCAAATTCAGAGAGTATAAAGACAGTTGCCGAAAAACTTGAAATTGATCATAATTTTTCCTTTAGCAATGATAGAAATGATTTAAAGGGTGTTTGGGAGCTTAGGTGGAGTAGTTCTAAAAGTCCTTTTTTAAAATATTCTCCTTTTATTGATAATCTTCAAATTCTTGATCCCTTTAATTTAAATGGTCTTAATTTACTTAAACCTAGAGGAATAAAATCAATAATTGGAACTGCTATTTTAATAAGACTTTATTACATAAATGAAAAAAAAATTGGGGTCAAATTTACACATGCTGGTGTTATTGGTCCTAAATTTGGAAGAAAAAATATAAAGGCTGTCAAAGAAATAAATAATGAACAATTAGGGTGGTTAGAGATAACTTATTTAAGTAATAAGCTTAGAATCTGCAGAGGTGATAAAGGAACTTTATTTGTTTTAAGAAAAATAAATTCGCCGACTTTATTCAAGAATTTTAAGGAATTTATTAAAATCTATTAAAAATTTAAATTAATTCTTTATCCAAATAGACTTTAAAACGAAATAAATTGGAAAATATTTAAAAGATTCTTTAGGTATTTCATAACTTAAAAATTTTAGTGCTTCTTCTAACCAGTAACCTATATCAAATCCTAAAAGAATTTTTTCTAAAACAAACCAAAATTCCTTATCAAATATAAATCTGAAGTTTAAGTAAATATATTCCCAATGAAAGGTATTCCAATATTGGGTTAAAAAAGAGGACAAAATAAGCCAAAATGATATAAATAAAAAACTTTTAAGAAATTTATAAATTTTTTTCATATACCAACAACTATTTATTGAATTTCAAATATCCCTTATTATTATTAGGATCAAATTTTATTTCTATGAAATATATCCAAAAAGATATAAAAATATTATGAAAATAATAAATTTTCGTGGCATTAATAATCTATTCTTCTTTTTTTAGATTCTGTGCTTTTAGATTTTTATTCTTAAGAAAAAAACCAAAAAACAGAAAAGCAGAATATATTAGTAAACTTATGCCAAAAATTAAGACTATCTTTGCAATATCCATAAATGACTTTTTAGTATAAATTACCGCATTTTTTAAGAAGTTTTATTTTCGGCAATGATTTTTTATTTATCACGATAACGAGCTTCAATTATTAAGCTGGTAATATTTAAATCATATGCAAGTAGCTTTTGCCTGGAGCCTTTGTCTATCAGTTGGTGTAGTTTTATTATCTATTATTCCACTAACTATAGGGAGGGTTAAAGCCGGATATTCTGTTGAAAATATGTCTGCCCCAAGGGCTTTATTCGATGAATTGCCTTCTTTTGGTAAAAGAGCAGTTTGGTGTCATCAAAATTGTTGGGAAAGTATTTCCCTGCATGCTCCGGCATGTCTTCTTTGTTTGGTTACTTTAACTGACTCAAATATTGCAATAACTGCAGCATTGATTCATCCTGTTTTTCGTTTCTTGTATATTGGTGCTTATGTGTTTAATATCCCAACTGCTAGAGGTTTAATGTGGGCCTTAGGGATTTTTACAACACTTTTGCTGTACAAAGAGGGTTTAACACAATTGATATAAAATATTCAAGCAATAAACTTTTCTAAATCTTTCAATTGATATTCATTGATTAGTTTCACTTTATTTGATTTTGCCAGTTGTTGGGCAGACTTTGTAAAACCAGATTTTGAGACTATTATTGCATGTGTACCCTTCCAAAATAATTTACCAGCTGAAATTTCCTGAACTGCTTTATTTCCAATAGCTTTTTCATGATCTTTGCATTGAATACATATTCTTAAATCATTTATTGACGCAATTATGTCAACACCTTGATCTCCTGTATTTGGTGTTTCTTTGACTTCCCAACCATTTTGTTTGAGAATTTCCATACAATGATTTTCAAATCTAATACCTTTTTTGTAGTTTTCCTTGTTTTTATTTGAGTAATTTCTTTCTATTAGGTTTAAGCATGATTTCTCTATTTGACTTGCGATGAAAACAAACCAATCTTCAGTTTCGAGCTTTCTAATCGATCCAATAATCTCATCATCAATAGTAGGATTTATATCACAATAAGATCTCCACTTTTCGAAAAATAATTCTATACTTCCAAATTTTTTTAAAATTACTTTTTCCCAAAAGTATGGAATTCCCTCTTTAAAACGCTTAGATCCATTTAATATATTTTTCTCTATAGCTTTTTCATCAAGAGGTGGATTGCCAATCCATTTTTTATAATCCTCGTTACCGTAGGGATCTATTTCCCTTAATCTAATCCTTTCCTCTAACAAATTGTATTTGTTTTCTTCTATTAAATAATTAATTGTTTGAATAAAGAAATTAGAATTTAAGGCTTTATTTAATTTGAACTTTTTCTTTTTAATTTGATAATTCCTTACAATTATATAAATTAAAAAAATGGTAAAAATAATTAAAATAAAAATTTTCATTAACGATTTTTATTTTCAATCTAAAAAGTTTTTGTTTTTCTAATAACAAAATTGTTTTTTGTTATTACTGAAGATTCATTTACTTCAAACCCATTAATTGCTGATATTTCTCCTTTTATGCCTTCTAATGTTAATTGCTCGATAATGCCTTTTATTACTTCATCCTCGACTAATTTCCTATCAATCCTTTCGGGTGTAATATCAGTAAGCCATTTTGAGGTCTTTTTTTTTACAACTTCTGTAGGGTTAGTTATTTTTAAGTAGATAGCCATTTTTTTAGTTATTCAGTTGAATTATAAGCATTAAATCTTCTTAACTATTATTATTGTCATTACTTTCCCATTCAAGAAATTGAAAAACAAAAATTGCAAAGATAGAGAAAAATACTATAAACAACCCTAACCATCCTAAGAATTTGTGCTCTGTAAAAAGATTTGTAAGCATTGATTTTTCTTGATATCTTGATTCCATTTCATATTGGTAAGAGTCAATAACTTGAAATATATTCATGATTAAAAATTTAATAAGTCTCTCAATTAATGGATAATAATTTCAACCGTTTAATTTAACAAATGCTTCCGATAGGAAAACTGGTCTTTTTCTTATTATAGAAAAATTTAGTTTATTTATTAAGACTAAATTGACTTCAGCAATTGTTAAGATTTCTTTTTTCTTGTTAATAAATTTTGAAATTACATTAATCCGTGGACTTTTTTCAATATTGAATTCGCTTTCTATTGTTATTTTTTCACCAAGTAATAAAGGGGATTTATATTTTATTGAAGTATTGACTAAAGGTAAATCGAAGCCTTTTTCAGTTAGTTCAAAATAACTTATACCTACTTCTAAGAGTGCATTTATTCGGCTTTCTTCAAGCCAATTAAAATATGTACCGTGCCACATTACCCCTGCATGATCAGCATGTTGAGGTAAAACAATTTTTTCTATTTTCCAAACTGGTTTTGAATTCATCTTTTATTTAAAAATATTTTTATTCAATAAAAAAAAATTTATTTTGATATTTTAGATTAATTTTGTTTATTAACATAAGAATCATTAATACTATATTTATAATTTTATGTTTAATCGTAAAAATAGAAGTAGAAAAATGAAGAAGATTTTTCAATGGGAAGAATATTTAAATTGGAAAAATATGTCAAAAGAACAGAAATTAAATTTCAAGAGGGCATGCTTATTCCCATTTCTCGTATATATAGTTTATGTTTTTCTTAATCAGTATGCTTTGCCAATTCTTTTGTTAATAGGCCTTTATTTTTTAATTAGATTTAAAAATAGAAATAAGTTGGGAAGATGAATAATTTTTTAATTTATTTAGATTTGTTTTAAAAATATCAAGTTTTCCTAAATAACCTTATTGCTATATGACAATAGTATTAGATAAATTATTTTTATGAAAAGAATTATTTTGTTTTTATGTGTATTAGTTTTTTCAATATTTTCTAATACGAATAATTTATTAGCAAAAGAAATTGAAAATAACATTAAAGATAATACTTCTAATGAAATTAAGGAAATTAAACCTAATTATAAAAAAACTAAAATTTCTAATTCTTTGGCAGAAGATATATTTGGTGATGAACAAACTTTCCCTTTCGTTGCAGGTTTAGGGAAAAATGCAGCTCATTGATTTCAAGGTTCTTGATAATTTAGAAAAAGATTATTTTTTATACTAATGAAAGGTCTTAGGGTCCTAGAGCTTTCTGAAGCACTTAATGTTGATAGCTCAGATTTATTAGCTCTTTGTGCAATTCTAAAAATTAAAGCGACATCTAGATTAAGTATGCTTTCATTTGAAGAATGTAAAAAGATAACTGATTACTATGAAAATAAAAATTAGATTTTTTTATATAAATTATTTTATAACTTAATCTCTTTGATCATTGTTACTAAAGTAGAATGAATTTCTTCTTCAGATATTTCATTTTTAAAATTTATAATGGCTGAACGACCATCATAATTTATTTTTATATAACTGTTATTAATTTCTTCCATATAAGCATTATCAAATCTTGATATCTTTCCATAATGAATAAGATATTTGTGAACAGAATCAATGTGATCATTGTTCATATGATCACAAACTCGTTTACTTGTTTCTTGACTAATAATTTTCATTTATAGAGTAAATTTGTTTTAAGATAATGTATTTTTTTCATTATTCAAAGTTTTAATCATTTTATTTATTAAATTTTTAACTTCATTTTTATCAACAGCTCTAACCAAGTTATTTCTCAAATTTGATGCTCCTTTAAAGTCTTTGCATGTCCATGAGATATGTTTCCTGGCAATTAGCAAGCCATGATCCCCTTTTTCTTTTATTAATTCATCAAGATGCTCAATAATTAAATATAGTTTTTCTTCTATGTTTGGTTCTTTAAAATTTTTATTTTCCTTAATAGCATAATCTATTTCTCCTATTTTCCATGGGGATCCTAAAATTCCTCGTCCAATCATTACACCATCTGCATTTGTTTTTTTTAAACAATCAAGAGCGTCATCTGGATTTTTGATATCTCCATTAGCAATTACTGGAATTTCCAACAACTTTTTAAGTCTCCCGATCATTTCCCAATCTGATTTACCTGAAAAACCCTGTTTTCTAGTTCTTCCATGAAGTGTGATCATTGTTGCTCCCGCATCTTGAAGTTTAAATAAGAAATCCTCTATATTTTCTTCTTTACTATCCCATCCGAGTCGTGTTTTTACTGTTACTGGAACCCTAACAGCTTTTACAACATTTTTAACTAATTCTATAGCAAGTTTTCGGTCTTTAATTAAGGCACTGCCTCCACCTTTCTTTGCAATTTTTTTCACTGGACATCCCATATTTATATCAATTAAGAAAGCTCCAGAGTCCTCAGCTTGTTTCGCGGCTTCAGAAACAGCATATGGCCTATTATCAAATATTTGTACTCCAATTGGACCTTCTTCTAGATATATTTGATTGATTTTTTGTGTTCCAAATCCTTTTTTAAGACTTGTTGCATTTATCATTTCTGTAAAAAGTAAAGAGTTTGGAGCCCATTTACGGACAAGTCGCCTAAAAATGTTGTCAGTAACTCCTGCTAATGGCGATAGCATGACCTTACTCGTAATTATCCTGTTAACTCCCCTACCTTTTAGCTTTATATTTGAAGACATATAATTTTAAGTAAATTTAATCTTTTTTTATTATAAATTCAGATATGGAGCTGATTTTATGTTTTTTTTTAATTTCTTAATTTATAATAAGTGCTTTTACTTAAATAGGCCTAATTGATAACTTTTTTTGCTAACTTATATTGAGTTAAAATTTAAAAGGGAAAAATCTTTGTTGTTTATATTAGTATCTATTTTTCTTCCAATAATTATTTTTATTGCACCAATAAATGTAAAAGCTATCCAAGGTAATTTAGATTTATCCAGTGCTCAAACTTCTGTAGGCAAAAGATTTGCTAAAGTCTTTTGTGATGCTAAGAGGGAAGGATTAGATTCTGATTTTGCTAGTGAATATGCTTTGAATAATACATATTTAAAATTTGTAGCATTTCCCGACGATGATGAATATTTGGATAATTTATGGAATTTCACTCATAATAATATATTAGATAATTGTGGTGAATTTGTAGATATAAATGATCTAAAAGACCTAGAGATTTTTTTTAAAGAAGAAGGATTAATTGCATCCAATAGGGAACTCTATTTACCAACTTTTGAGAATAATTAGATTAAATTTTTAGCATGTACTAAAATATAAATAGAATATGAAAATTTATGAAACTATTAGGTTTAAATTCACCTGAAATATTCATAATATTAGTAATTTTGCTTTCAATTTTAGGTCCAAAAAGAATTGAAAAAGGTTTCTTATTATTTAAAAAACTATTAAAATTCCTTTTAAGTAAAGATGAAGATCAAAGACTAGCAAATTCAAAAGTAAAATCAGAGGAATCAGAAGAAAGTGAAGTTAAAGAAGAGATAGTAGAGCCAGAAGTAAAGGCAGAGGAATCAGAAGAAAGTGAAGTTAAAGAAGAGATAGTAGAGCCAAGCAGAGGAATCAGAAGAAAGTGAAGTTAAAGAAGAGATAGTAGAGCCAGAAGTAAAGGCAGAGGAATCAGAAGAAAGTGAAGTTAAAGAAGAGATAGTAGAGCCAGAAGTAAAGGCAGAGGAATCAGAAGAAAGTGAAGTTAAAGAAGAGATAGTAGAGCCAGAATTAAAATCAATTACCCCAAAAAAAAGAAATGTTAAAGATGAAATAATAGACTTAGAAGTTGATTCTGATAAAAAATAATATTAAAAATAAAATTAGGTTAGTCCAGACAGCTTTGAACTCTAAAAAAAGGATATTTTTTTAGAATGAATTGGTTATTTTTTTTTGATTAAAGGGTTTTTTAATATTTTAATTACCTTATAAGAAGATTGTTATGAATCTAAAGCCACTTCGATAGCGGCTATTAAGTTCTCGTCAAACGGTTTAACATCTGGTTTGAATCTTGCAATTACTTTACTGTCTTTTCCTATCAGAAACTTCTCGAAATTCCATTCAACATCTCCTTCAGGTTCAACTTTTTTGAGGGTTGTGTATGGTTCTGTTGTGTTGCCTTTGGCATGAACTTTTTCATAGATTTCAAATTTAACACCATATTTTGTTGTACAAAAATCTTTTATTTCTGAAATAGAGTCGGGTTCTTGTTTTCCGAAATCATTACAAGGGAATGCTAGTATTCTTAGGCCTTTGCTTGAGTATAAATCATGTAGCTTTTGAAGATCCTCATACTGTGCAGTATTTCCGCAATAACTAGCTACATTAACCACTAAAATTACTTCCCCTGAGTATTCACCAAGTTTTATAGATGACCCGTTTGCGGAAATAACAGTAGTATTTTGTACGTCAACTTGCATGTCAAAAAAAAATCACCTCTTGAAGATAGCATTGTATAGACTTTTTTGTGTTTAGATTATCTGATGTTTTTGGTTATTTCTTTTATAAGTTTTAATATTTCATTTCTTTAAAGCTATATAATTAATATCATTGGCCAGTTTAAATTTGGACCCTTTAGACCCACTTACTGAAATTATTAATTCCGGTCAAGGTTTTTCACCTGCAATTGCTTTAGAAAGAATTATTTGGATAATGATTGGAGTCTTTTTTTTTGGAGCAATTTCGAGATCAATAACTACTAGCATGCGAAGTCAAAATTGGTTTGGAAGAAACTTTTTATTTACTTATTTTAAAGATAAAAAAATTACAGATGATAGAACTTCAAAACCTTCTGGTGATGAGGAATAAATTTTATAAATATGGAAGATTCAATATTTTCGAAAAAAAGAATTTTATTGCTTGGTAGTGGCGAGCTTGGAAAAGAATTAGCAATAGAATCTAAAAGATTAGGGTTAGAAGTTGTTGCAATTGATCGATATGAACAAGCACCTGCAATGCAAGTCGCTGATTATTCAAGGGTAATTGATATGGGAGATAAAAACATTTTAAAAAATGTAATAAAAGAATTTAATCCTGACTATGTTGTCCCAGAAATAGAGGCACTTTCAATTGAGGCCCTTAAAGAACTAGAGGATGAAGGATTCAATATTGTTCCAAATGCCAGAACTGTAGAAATAACAATGAATAGAGATAAAATTAGAGACTTAGCATCTAGAGATTTAAAACTAAAAACTGCAAAATTTGATTATATTTTTGAATTTGATCATTTAGAAAAAAAAGCAGATGAAATTGGATTCCCACTTTTACTAAAGCCTTTAATGAGCTCATCAGGAAAGGGACAGAGTTTGGTTGAGACAAAAAATGATTTAAAAAATGCCTGGCAAAAGGCGCAAGCAAATTCCAGAGGAAAGGTTAAAGGTGTAATTATTGAAGAATTTATTAATTTTGATTTTGAGTTTACCCTCTTAACTGTAAGAAAAGAAAGTGGTGAAAATATTTTTTGTTTACCAATTGGACATCTGCAATCTAATGGAGACTATCAATGTAGTTGGCAACCTATAGAGATCAAGGAGTCCTTAATTATTGAAGCTAAGAGAATGACAAGTAGAATATTAAATAATCTTAATGGAGCTGGATTATACGGAGTAGAGTTTTTTATTAAAGGAAGTGAGGTTATATTTTCAGAATTATCTCCAAGACCACACGACACCGGTATGGTTACATTAGTTAGTCAAAATATTAATGAATTCGAATTACATTTAAGGGCTTTTTTAAATTTACCAATACCGTATATAGATCTAATAGAACCCTCTGCAACAAGAGTTATTCTCTCTAACCAAGAGTGTATAAATCCTATTTATGAGGGCCTTAATGAAGCATTAGAATTTGAAAAGACTAAAGTGCTGATATTTGGCAAACCAGTTTCCAGAAAAGGCAGAAGAATGGGTGTTGTTCTCTCATCAAATTCTGACATTAATTTGGCTAGAAAAAATGCAGATCAAGCTGCTCTTAAAATAAAAGTCAGTACTAAATAAATATTAAATAAAAATAACGAAAAAAATACTTATTTCCTTTGTTTTTGTTCTTTGTTTCTCTGGGTATTATTTGAGTATGTTCTCTCTTTCTCAATGATAGAAAATTATAAAGGTTGGGCTATAACTTTAAATTTGGATTCTAAAGATTATCTCTTTAGGGATTCTACTAAAGGTAATTTTTTTAATCAAAAGGAAAAATGGATTGGTGTTCATTTAAATGGTGAAAAAATCTATGGTTCTTCTCTAAAAGAAATTAGGCATATTATTGATTATCCTAGTTTGCATACAAAGTAGGTTAAAAAGATTTTTTAATTATCCTGATTATTTTCATTATCTTCAATCAGTTCATTAGCAAGTTTTCTTAAATCTCCTTTAATTGAGACCCATGTGAAAGCGATTATAAAAATTGAAGCAGATATTGCAACAGTGATTTTTTCGATAGGGGACATTCCAAGTGCAATAGCAAACATTTCAAACTAAATACTAATTTTTAATTATATTGAATTTTATTAGATAGTTTGAATCAAATTTGTTTTTGCAATGATATTTAATTATTCAAAATAAAATAAATTAAATTTAAATTAATTATTATATGAATTTTTTCTGATTTCAGATTTATTCAGTAAGATTAAATTATGGAAAAAAAAAAGTGCCCCCAATGTAAAAATTTAATTTTAAAAACTTCTCCAATATGTTTATATTGCGGTAGACCTAATAAATTTATAACTAAGGAATACGTCAATAAAAAGTGGAATAAAGATAATAATGAAAATGTATTTGATTATATTTTTATTAATAAGTATCTTGTATGTATTTTATTATTAACATTTACAATTTTAATTATTATATTTAGTTAAATATCATCAATAAATTATTCTATAATTGCATCTAATACTTCTTTAGTATTTGTTGATAGTTTATTTTTTTTAATCTGTTTTATTGTTTCTTGCATATTACTTTTGTAAGGATCTGAATAATAATTGTATCTACTAAATACTTTCACAAAACGTGAAATTATGATTGGATTTAATTTATCAAAGTCAATTATCTTTTTTGCAATATATTTATAACCAGAGCCATCGATGGCATGAAAAGTACTATTTCTTGTTACGAAAGTATTTAATATAGCTCTTAAAGTGTTTGGTGATTTTGAATCAAAAAACTTATTTTCAAACAATTTTTCAATGCTGTTTGTTTTTTCATTTATTTCTATAGATGCATTGAATGAGAACCAACTATCTAAAACGACACTATTATTTTTCCATTTGTTGAAGAATATATTTGAAATAATTTTTCTTTCAGGACAATTTATCCTACTGAAAGAATTCAAAGCAGCTTTAGCTAGCGTCATCGAATTACTGTGGACATAATTAATTATTTTGCTTTTAATTTCTTCATCACCACTATGTAAGAGTAGTTTCCAAATAGTTTCGATTAGTTTTCTTTCGTTTTTACCTTCTGGCCAAACTTTATCTAGATTTTTCTCTATTTCTTGGAGCTTAAAATATAATTCTTTTTTTAATTTGGTACCGAATAAATAATTTAATTCGTCAATGGTTTTATATATTTTTAAAGGGTCTAAATTTTCCATCTCTGATTCAATTTCAGCAAATGTTGGAATACTTAGTAATTCTGATAAAAGGGATAAATTAATATCTTCATTTTTTATAAATGATATTAAGGTGCTTATTAATTTATTTTCAATTTTATGATTTGGGTTTTCATCTAATCTGCATAAAATAATTTTTTTATAAAATACGTTTACAGTATTAGCTAGTGTAAAAAAATCTTTTTCATATTTTAAGATTAAAAATTTCTCATCCAATGAAGTGTCTGATTCCCACTCAACTGGTGAAGAGAATTCGCGAAAATAAGTTACTAAAGGGATTTGGAGATTAGATCTTATATTCCTAAAAATAAATTCTTGTTTTTTTGTTTTTAAAACAACTGTTTTTTCTATTGCGTTATTTTCATCGCAAAATATAGAAAGATTTATAGGAATTATTAGAGGTAAATCATTATATAGGTTCTTCTTTATTGGATTACTTTGAGAGGCTTGAATTGTAAGTTTTTTGTCTGTGCGATCCCAGATTCTCTTGAGTTTAACTTTAGGCGTGCCATTTTGCTTGTACCAGACTTTAAATTCTTCAGGATCGATTTCCTTATTGTTCTCTAAAATCTTATCGACAAATTGGTCTATTGTTGCCGCCTTCCCATCATATGTTGAGATGTAATTACTAAATCCTTTATAGAAATTTTCATCTTTTACGAGCTTATTAAGCATTCTAATTATTTCTGATCCTTTTTCGTATATCGTTGTCGTATAAAAATTATCTATCTCTTGATATTTTTCTGGCATTACAGGGTGCGATGTTGGACCAGAATCCTCTCTAAATTGATTTCTTCTAAGAAATTTTGCATCCTCAAGCCTCTTGATTTCATGATTATGAAGGTCTGCTGTGAATTGTTGATCTCTGAATACTGTTAAACCCTCTTTTAGAGATAATTGAAACCAATCCCTACAAGTTACTCTATTACCCGTCCAATTATGGAAGTATTCATGGGCGATAACACCCTCTATTCTCTCTAATTCCTCATCAGTTGTTGTTTCAGAATTAGCGAGTATTAGCTTTGAGTTAAAAATATTGAGACTTTTATTTTCCATTGCTCCCATATTAAAGTGTCTGATTGCAACTATATTGAACAATGACAAATCGTATTCAAGGTTATATTTATCCTCGTCCCATTTCATAGATTTCTGTAAGGAACTTATTGCATGTTGAACATATTTTTCATCGCCATACTCAACATAAATATTTATTTTTACTTTTTTATTTGATTTTGTTATGAAATTGTCTTTTACACAATTAAGTTTCCCTGCTACCAATGCAAATAGATATGAGGGTTTCGGATATGGGTCTTCCCAAATTATTTCATGTCGATTATTTGTAAGATTATTTTCTTTAACTACGTTACCATTTGAAAGTAAGACAGGATATTCATTCTTGTCTGCCTCAATTCTCACGGTGTATTTGCTTAGGATATCAGGTCTATCAGAGTGAAAACTTATCCTTCTAAATCCCTCTGCCTCGCATTGCGTAGTTATAATTCCATTGCTCTCATACATTCCTAAAAGGGATGTATTTTCCTTCGGTTTAATTATTCCTTCTATTTTTAATAAAAAATTATCTTTATTTATATTTTTAATTTTTAAGTTATTTTTTTGCTGTTTGTAGCATCCCTCCTCTAGTAGTGAGTCATCTATAAATATTTTTTTTATTAATATATCTGTACCATCAAGAATAATGTCTCTGGTGTTTTTATTTGTTTTTATTAATTTTAGTTTCGTCGTAACATTAACAGCATTTTTCTGAATTACGAAGTCCAAAAATATTTCTGGTATTTCATAATCAAAAACTTTGTAATCTTCAAGGTTCACATATCTTGAAATACTCTTTTGATTTTTTGGATTGTTCATCTTTACAAATAACTCCAGAACTTAAATAATCTAGAATGCTAATTTTAAAATTATAAGTTAGAACTTTTATCTTCTGATTGACAAAAATGTGCTTTAACTTCTCCAGAGGGAAGTAGTTCGTATAAATAAGGATTATTAATATCAGGCGATCCGTCCTTATTTAATTGGTACCTCCAGTCCCATTTATTATCTGTAAAGGAAATATAGTCTTTTCTAAGAGAGTAAGGAAGCATAAGCTTTTTTTTATTCCAATTAATATTTATAAATGCCCCAGGCTTTAACTCAGATATCTTTTTTATAATTGAAAAATCACCATTAATATTATTTCTAATCACAATATTAAGCTTAGAATTTTCGCATACATAGTTACTATTTAAAGCTAATAAAAGTATTGAGATAATAAAAAATGAATGAATTTTTTGAACTCCTTTTAAAATAGATTTAGTTTCAAGATTTTATTAAAGAAAAGATCTTTTTGAATCAATTAAATCATAATAGATTGCATACTCTTTAGATCTACAAGATTACAATTTAATTTCTCTTCGTAATTTTGAACTGAAATAAAATTATTTAGAAAACCTGAATATTTTGCATCTCCACCCACGGTACTTGAAAGTATAAATTTTGGGTTGAATTTGTTAATCAATTTAGGTATAACATCAGCCCCTTTTACAAAAGAACCTACTAGGGGTAAGTCTAAATTTTTTGTAGGAGTAATAACAGCATCAAGATTTTGTTTGTTTAAATTTTCATCAAGATAGCCATGGGGTTCTATATAAAACCCATTATCTTGATCGTCTTTAACAATATATCCGTTTTCTATTTGCGGAACTGGAGCCCCAGCAGTGGCTTCGAAACTTAAATTAAATTGATTAGTCTTTTCAGTTGGCTTAAGCATTTTAATTGAACTAAAACCAATTTTTTCTAATGTTTCAACTGCACTTTTAGGGCAAATTATAGGAATATCCTTTCTGAACATTTCTAATGTTGGAACATGACAGTGATCAGGTAAACCTTGTGTTAATAAAATAATATCTACTTTTTTATCTATTGAAATTTCTTTTTCTAATGATCCTTTAAAAAACCATTCACCTGGTGGGAATATTAAATCTCCCTTGAGCCAAGGATCGATAATTAAATTAGTTTTTTTAAATTTTATAAACCAACCATTTGATCCAAGGTAAGTCGCTTCAAAAGTCATTATCATTAGATTGTCTTATTTAGACTATAAAGTAATTTTGGCTTTATCGAGAAATTACTAATTTAGATTAGTGTGCTTCATTTAAAATTTGAAATGACTTTCTTTTTAGATTAAATATTAAAACTTGGTTATCTTTAAAACTAATTTTAAAGTTTTCTTTTTCTAGAATTTGTATAGGGATTAGAGCTAATCCTCCTGTTCCTGAAAATATGATTGGCATAGTATTATTTTTTGTTCCATTCATTTTTTGTAAGTCAATAGCTTGAGAAACTATTTTTCTGGCTTTGTCAAATCCGTAATCTTCTATTAATTCAGACCATAAAAAGTTTACTAATTCATATTTCGAAAACTCAATTTGTACTGTTTTCATTAAAAAGTATTTGATATATAGCTATTAATGGATAAAAATATAAACTTAATTACTATCTTTAAACCTATCCATGACTAGTTGTAACATATCTACTACATCTCCATCGGTTAAATTTAAATCCTTCTTTAAATCGTTGCATGTTAAATTCATTTCAAGTGCTGCTTCAGCCATATGATTAACTTTTTGGTTATCACCGCCCAATGAAATAAAGGGATTGAAGTTTTCTATCATTTACTATTTGTTGTTACCTCCTAGTTCTAGCTAAGAAATAATAAATTATCATTTATTGATACAGAAGCTTATAAATATGTTATTTATTATTTATAAAGTTTTTATTTTTAAACTAGAGATATTGAGATACCTTTTGATATCAATGCGAATCTTCTGGCTCTGACTAGTAAAGGAAATATCACATTTGTTCGTTTATTTGATTTAAACACTCTAGAAAGTAACAAAAGTAAACTACTCGAGGGATTGTTTATCTGTTTGCAAATAGTATTAATTGCATCTGCCCCATGAAAGATATCTTCATCTTTTAGGAGAATAGCTCCATTATCTAGGTCATAACCTTTATCTAAAAGAGATTTTATTAGAGTTAAATTTTTGCGACCATCAAGAATTTTTATTTTAGTTATGTTGCTTTTGATTTCTAGTAGCTCAGCAAAATGATTGCAGAATGGGCATTCTCCATCATAAATAAAAGTGTAGTCGGAGGTCATTAGAAAAAAACAGTTTTATTCGTCTTAAAGTAGGCCAATAAAAAGGGAATTCTTTTGATAATAAAACAAAAAATAAAAATTTTGTGGATTTCAATTAAAGAGATAGCTAAAAGATTCTCATAATTACGAAGAAATGTCTCAATATAGGTATATTTTTCATAAAAATCTGTATGCTTACTCGGAGATATTATGTTTTAAATCATGAATTTATTAGCTTCTTTTGCTTTAGGTGGTTTCAATCCTTGGGCAGCAGGCTTTGGAATTGGTTCTTTAGTCCTTTTTGGTCTTGTTGGTCTAGTTGCTGGTCCTAACCTAAAGAATTTTGACCCTGATGCATAAATCATCAAAATTAATTTAGATTTTATAAAGACTCATTTGAGTCTTTTTTTTATGCGGTTTTTAAAATTTATTTTTAGTATGTATTGAGATTATATTCTGCTAAAAAAATGTTGTTTAATCCTTTTTACCCATTTACTTTTTTGAAAATCTCTTCTCTAAAAGCTACTATTGTTATTTTATCAATACTTTTAATTAAATCAAATTTGATGAGATTAAAAGGTGGACTAATAGGAGGTCTTTTTGCCTTGATACTCATATCAGGAATTTTTGTCTCTAGTACCATAGCTTTTGGAACTTTATTTTATGCCTATCGTTTAAAAAATAATTCTAATCTTGATGATAACCAAATGCAGGATTTAGAAACTGTTAATGTTTAAGAGATTTAGTAAATTATATTCAGTTGGATAACCCCTAAAAAGGTGTTCCAGGGACAAAATGCAAGACTAAAAATCCAAACCCTGCAGCAAAAACTATTGATACTGCGATAATAAGAAGACCTGAAGCCATTCCACCTTCATTAAATGCCATATAGTAATTATTTTTAAATTAATAATAGAACATATTTGTTCCCAGGTAATAGTCCTAATTACTCATATATCATCCAAATTTATTATTAATGGTAAATAAAAGTAAAAATATGGATGTTAAAGAGATTACAAAACCAAATATTATTAATGGTTTAGATTTAACTTTTTCATCTTCTTTGGGACTATTTTTAGAAGATAATAAGTTGCTATTTCTTTTAGAGAGGAGATTAGGAAAAGGTTTAATCACGATAATTTTGAGATCTAAGCTAATTACCCTAAAGTTTTAAATAAATCTTTATGGTAATCAACAACATTTTGACAACTTATTACAGGCGTAAATTCCATATGAATGCCAAATTTCGCTCTCCATGGAGCAAAATGCGCAAATATTTCTTTATCACTATGTGCCTTACATAAACAAACTACTCTACCTTCCCCTGGAGCATGCACTCTAAATAACATCTCAAAGTTGTCTGTTTTATCTGATTTAGCAATTTCACCGTTTTCCCAGGCCTCCACAAATAATTGATAAGCTTTTACTTGATTCTCAATGTCTGGGAATTGGCAGTCAGCAAGAAATAATTGCATTGGAGTATTCTTAAAATTTTACCTATTATCGCTCAAATTGTTATTTATTAATAGTACTGTTTGAATTTGAAGATTAGAAAAAATATTTTTCTAAATAAAGTGAGAGGAGAGGGTCTCAAGAAATTTCCCAATATCCTTTTTATATAAACTATCTGTGATTTTTAAAGAGAATAATTCATGATCATTTATATCCTTTTTTTTGTTAAAACCAATATTTTCCTTTAATGAAATATTTTTCATGATTGTATTGATCACTATTTAAAATTTAAACAAATATATGTAAAAGGCAAATTTCTTTACATTATGTTTTTTATGAGAGAAATTTCTAATGCAATTAGGAAATGATCAATTTATTTTATTTAAGAATTAATTAATTTTTCTAGAATATACAGAAAAGCATTAGTTAAAGAAAAAATTACAGTTAATAGAGATGCAATAACGGGTAATAAATTAAACCATAACTGAGAAGTTGTCATTTTTGAATCAATAGGTAGAAAATTAGTTCTTTTTTTAATTCTTATTTGCAACCAAAAAACAGATAATGGATAAATAATTCTTGAAAAAGTAATTATCGCAGAAGGTAAAATACCTTTTTTAAAATAAAGTATAAATCCTGAAAAAAAGTATAGCGTCCAAATTAGAACTCTTTGAATTAGGATAAATCTTTTACTTTTGTTAGACACTATTAATTAATTAATTAACTTTTATAATTTTTATCATTTTATATCTTTCAAAAAAAATGTTATTTATAATTACTTTTTCTTTACGTATAATTTTCCATTCATTTTTAAGAAATAATTCATAACTTATTAAGCTTGCTTCAGTTGAAAGGGAATCTATACCTTCTTTTTTAGCATCATCTTCTAATCTATGAAGTAACTTAGAGCCGCAACCTTTTCTTTGGAATTTACCTTTACAGTAAAATAATGCAATTCTATCCTTGGGATATCTTGTGGCAAAAGCTATAATTATTCCTTGTTTACTTAGAAGCCATCCTTTCCCTTTAGTTATTGACTTATCAAAATTTGGATTATTCCAAGCTTGGCTTGACCAGGCCCTTTTTTGCTCTTTACTATAAATTTTTTCATCTAAGGATTGAATTGAATCAAAATAAACCTTCTTTAATTCCAGTTGATCTTTAATGGTAATTTGTCTTAAATTCATAAGTAAATATTCTATTTAATATGCATAGTAAAAATATAGTCGCAATTGGTGGAGGAGGGTTTGGACGTTCATTAGGCTCTCTTGAAATTGAAAAATATATAATTTCATTAATTAATAAAAAAAGACCAAAAATTTGCTTTATTCCGACAGCATCTGGTGATAGTAGTTTGTACAAACTAAATTTTTATAGAGCATTTTCCAAACTTGATTGTATAACAAGTCATATTGATTTTTTCTCTAGAACAGAAAACTTAGAAGATAAAGTTTTAACGCAAGACATCATTTATGTTGGAGGAGGCAATACAAAAAGTATGTTAGCTGTCTGGAAAGAATGGAATTTACATGAAATTTTGCGAAATGCTTATGAAAAAGGAATTGTAATGAGTGGTGTAAGTGCTGGTGCTATTTGTTGGTTTGATAAAGGTATAACTGATTCTTATGCTGAAGAATTATCTATAATAGATTGCTTAGGAATAGTTGAAGGCATTGCCTGCCCACATTTTGATGAAGAAAAAGAGAGGGAACCTTATGTTAATGATGTTATAAATAGAGAAATTATTAAATCTTGTATTTGTATTGAGGGCAATTGTGCCTTGCACCTAAAAAATAATATTGAATATTCCTCAATAGATTTTGGTAATGGTAAAAATTGTTTTAGAGTCTATAAGGAAAATAATACTTTAAATAAAGAAATCCTATAAAAAAATTACCATTTTATATATTTTAGATTTCTTCATTTTTTGAGATTGAAGTAAACTCAATACCTTTGTATTTTACAAATGATGCAGTCCATACTTCCTTGGAGAGATTGCCAAGGTATTTTAAAAATTGTTGTGTATCTCCGTCTCTTATCCATTCAGATTTAATGAATGGAAGCTCTTTCTGCATTCTCTTAGGATGCATATGAACCAGAAGCAAACCTTTTTCTTCAGAAGACCTTTTTAAAGCACCTTCATCACTTCTTTGAAAAACCCTCATTAGTAGATTTAAAATAACTTCTTCTCCAAGTTTCTTTAAATTTTCTGATTCCTCTATATTATCTTTAATTTCTTTACCTCCAAGAGGCATTGCTCTAACAAGGTTTTGCTCTATTAAAGCTATTGCAATTAGATAATTCTGGCTTGCCATATTCTTAAATAATTCTTTTTGATATTCTAACCTCTCGAGTTCATGAAAATCTTTTTTGGATATATCAATTGCCAAAAAAGGAAATAATTAATTATTTGCCTATATACATGAAACTTATTTTTATTTTTATTAATAAGTAAAATAATTATTTTTGATACGAGATTATTTTTCTATTTTTTAGTATTTTTGCAGGTCTTTGTTTATCTTTGCCCGTTTATTAATAGCAGAAAATTAGATATGTTTTACTGTTATTATTTCAAAATCTGCAGAAGATAAAATTTCCTTAAAAGCTGAATTGTCGATTTTCCTAGTTATTTGCTAAGGGTTAAGAATAATAAAACGGCTCTAAAATAAGAACCGTATCAGATGCGTGTTTTCGTTAATATGATTAATGATGAAATTCAAAAACTAAATAATGAACAATAATATACGGTTTGAATTGTCATTTAAAGATATTTCTCAATTAGAAAATAAACTTAATTTCTGCAAATTTAATAATATTAAAAATATAAATATTCCATGTAAAGGACTTATAAAGAAGGAATTATTTAATTCAACCATTAATTGCATATCTAAAAAATACCATGAATTCAATGTGACTTATCATTATAGTCTTTATCATCAATATTCAAAGAATAAAAAAAAATCATATGAAGATTTTTTAGATTTTATTAAAAATTCTCACAACAATAGAAATTATGAAATTCTGCTTTTATCAGGATCAAAAAAGAAAAAAAACTTTGATTCAATTGATGTATTAGGTTATTTAAAAAAAGAAAAAAATTTAAATGTTAAATTAGGTATAGCTTACAATCCATATCTAAAAAAATATTATGAGATCTCTTCAGAAAGGGAAAGGTTTGAAAGGAAAATTTCGACAGGATTAATAAATTCAATTTGGTTTCAATATGGCACAGATATTAAAGTTATTCAGAATGAGATGACTTATCTTAAGAAAGTTGCAAAAGATGAAAAATTAAATCTATTTGGAAGTTTATTTATTCCTTCTAAACAATTTATAGCGCGGTTTAAATTTCGTCCTTGGAAAGAGGTATATATTTCAGAAAAGTGTTTATATTCATTAGAAAATTTTTTTGAGTTTACCAGCGATTTAGTTAGTTTTTATAAAAAAAATAATATCACTCCTGTAATTGAATCTGATTTTTCATCATCAAAGAAACTTGATGTTGTTCATGATTTTTTAGAAAATGAAAGATAATTTCTGTCAATATTATAATTATGAAAAGTAATTTTACATATGACTTATTAATAATAGGTGGAGGAATATCTGCATGTGTTTTTGCTTCGAAATATCTTAAAAGTAATAATACAAAAAAAGTTGCATTAATTGAGATTGGTCGTGGACTAGGAGGGAGATCAAGTACAAGAATAAGTAATAGATTTAAAGGATGGAAACTAAACCATGGTGCCCCAAATTTTAATATATCTAACAGTAAAAATAATCTTCTATTAAAAAGTTATATTGATGAATTATTGGCAAATAAATTTATTAAAATTGACGACTCAGATTTATTTTTTCTAAATGATGATTCTAATTCAGAAAGCCAAAAAAAATCCGAATTTTCATGTGGGGTTAATTATCTTTCTTTAGATTCCATGAGTCAATTATCTCAAAAGATAATTGAATCTAATGATTTAAAGAAGAAAATAAATTTTTACTTTGAAACTTTAATAGTTGATTTAAAGTTTAACGATAAGGAATGGGTACTTACATCAAAAAATGGCGACAAATTTAAATCTAAATATCTTGTCCTATCAACTAATTTGTTGTTACATAAAAGGTCATTGGATATATTAAATGTTAATCAAATTCCATTAAGAAAAGCTATCCCTTTAAATTGCGATAAAAAAATAGACTTACTATTAAATTTTTTAGAAGAACAATCATTTATTCCTAGGTTAACTTTTTTAATTTATACAAATGAAAATTATAGTTATAAAGATTTTTATTCTAAAAAACAAAGGTATTTTTATTTAAAAAATAATTTAGAAAATAAATATAAATTTGAAAGAATTATTTTTCAAATGCAGGATAATAATAAATTAGGAATTGTAGTACATACAAAAAATTTAGAGTTAATTAATTCCTATATAAATGCAAAAGATGAAGAAGTTTTTAAACATAAAATAATTACTAATTTCAATAAACTGTTTGAAGGGAATTCTGTAGTAAATAAATTAACTTTTGATGAAAAAATCTCTATTATGAAATGGAGAGCTTCACAGCCTTCTGGCATTGCCGTCCCATTATCTTTTCAATTGATTAGAAAATATAGAATTGGATTTTGCGGAGACTGGTTTGAAGGAGAAGGATTTGGCAGGATTGAAGGCTCAATTTTAAGCGCTTTAATCTTAGAGAAAAAATTTAGTGATTTTATTAAATAATATTTTTCAGAATTTTATCTATATTAGTGTCTTTTTCAATAATGAATTTATTTGTACTATTTTTTATGCTATTAGGTTTGAATTTATCGTAATAAATGTCCCATGATCTTAAAAAATCATTTTCAGCTTGTTTTTTATCCTTCCCCCTTTCTTTTATATCTCTTTTGACAACTCTTTTCATGCACTCATTTTTTTTAGTTTTTATTTCTAATAAATAATAATCTTTTTTATTTAAAGTGTTTGAGAATTCTTTGGAAAAAATACCTTCAACAATTAAAAAACTAATATTATTTGTTTCTTTTGAGATATTTTTAATTGTCTTCTTTTCGAAATTATAATAACGATCACTTACTGAAATTCCATTCTTATAGATAAAATCAAAGTCTTTTTTGAATAGTTTGTTATTAAAACTAATACTTCTATCAAAAAAACCTTCTACAAATTTTGATAGTAATTTACTTATTAAACCTGTCTTATAGTAATTGTCGGTTCTTAAAATAATACCATTTTTATTTTTTTTAATTATTTGATTTGATAAAGTTGTTTTACCGCTTCCAGAAGGGCCACTTATAAATAAAAGTTTCATTTTTATGATCTGATCTTTATTAAAACTTTTAATTTACTATTAATATATGCTTTTAATTTTTGAAAGAACATTATTTTTTAAAGTTATTAGACTAATATTAAACATACTGCTATAGCTCGTAAGCTTGCATAAGTATTAAATGTATGTCTTTATATAATTGTAAATAAATTATTTCTATTCAATTATCTATTGTTTTGTTATTAATTCCACTTGGAATTTGATAAAGTATTAGAATGAAGGGCTAATTTTATTACTCATATACGTTGCAATGATTTCAAAATTTCTAAGCAAACTAAAATCAATTCTATTTAAAAGTGCAGTAACGCCTGAAGCACCTTTAAAGAAAGAAAAAAAAGCATCTAAGTCTGCAAAAACCTCAAAAGCCAAAACCAAAACCAAAACCAAAACCAAAACCAAAACGGTTAACTCTAAGAAAAATATTGAAACTTTAACAACACTTCCAGGTGTTGGAGCAAAAAGCGCTAAAGCTTTATATGAGGCTGGATTTAAAACTACAAAAGCAGTTATAGCTGCTGATGAAAAAGATTTGCTTGCTGTATCAGGAGTTGGAGTAAATCTAGTTAAGAAGCTAAAAAAGCTTAAATAGTTAAATTTTCTATTTTAAACCTTTAAAAATTTTATAATATTAAAGATTTCAAAAAAGTTATGAGCTTTAGCAGATTATCTTCGTCTTGCTTTTCTTCTCTGCTGCAACTTTCTTTTGTATTTTTCAATAGGTGTTTCGTGATGTCTAAGTCTTTTTAAATCTGCGAAGATTCCCGATTTAGATACTTGTCTCTTAAATCTTCTAAGGGCAGACTCAATTCCCTCATTCTCTCCGACTGTAACTTGTGTCAAAATTTTCTAAATAAATATTATTCTAGCACCTTAATAGATATATTTAAAATTAAAACTTCTACTTAATGGTTGATGTTTTATTTGGTTGATTTATTGCCCACTCCACAAATCTTTTTTTATTACTTTTTATATCTTCTAATGATTCAAAATAATATTTTTCCCAATTATCTTTAGGCAGTCCAAGAAATAACATGAGATTTAATGGATATTGATCGCTATCAGAACAACTTCTAAAATCATCTCTAAATAAAAAGATATCCTTCTTGAGAGCAATTGCGATACCTAGTTCAATCATGACACCTTCATCTGGAGGTGTTCCATTAACGATCGCAAAAACGCAATCACATTTTTTTAAATCATTTAAATTACTTTTTGCTAATTCATAAGCCCAGGCGCCTTCTTTTTTTAATATATGTTTTGTTCTTTCAAATGGTTCAAAAACTTCAATATTTAAATCATTGAAAATTTTAATAAATTCAGATAAGAGTTTCTTCGTTTGTTTTGAAAATCCATATGGATTTGCGAGATATAATTTCTTTTTCAACTTAAACCTCTTTTATTGATATATTCATTACGATCACTATGAACATTTAAAGTGTTTTCCCAGGGGAAAACTATCCATTCATTTTTTTCAGAAATATGTACAGTATTCCACCACGTAGGCTTGATCTTGCTGAACAATACAAAAAAAGTTGCACCCTCTATATTTTTTAAGCTGCTTAATGTGATTCCAGTTTCATAAATATCATCCACTATTAATGAATTTTTTTTTGGTTCTGAAATTAAGTTTAGTTTTAATTTATGGCTTAGTGCCACGGCAAGGCATAAACCACCACGAGGAATCCCATATATTCCAGAAAACTCTAAAAACTTGCATTCTTTAGATATGTGATCTACGCTTTTATCAAATTCGCTCCAGGTAAAAAAACTTATCATCTCAATTGTCTTTTTTTTCAGCTGCCGTTGCAAAATTAGAAGCTATTACACTTAAAAGTGCTACCACCTGCTCGTTTGGACAATTAGTATTTTTTTTTAAGTTTTCACATTCTTTTATGATCTTACTATAAGTGTCTTCGACTATTCCATTCATTTGATCATTACTAAAAGAATATGGCTTATTCATTTTTAATCAATAGATAACTTTATTTTTACTTAAATACTCCAAGAAGTAAATATTCAATCTTATTTAAAAATAGTATTATTTCCACATAGGTTCATTTTGCTTTTCACTGTTAACTATGTTTGGGATATAGGAATGTAGATTTTCAACTTTTACAGCCCACTTTTTTGTGTCTCCCTTTAAGCTTTTGCTTTTAATTAAGTTAATAAGGGAAATTCTTTTTCTGACTTTAAGAAGACCTATACAAGTTTCCCAAGCTTCTTGATTTTTATATATATCTACCCAAAAATCAAAAATACTTTCCAAGAGATTAAGTGGGAAATCAAAAGAAATCCCTATTGAAGGTCTTTCGAGTAAATAATTTTTATTTATTAATTCGTTGAATAAATTATTTATGTTTAAATTAATAGCAAAAAGAATATCTTTAGCTGATTCATTTCCTATTAATTCTTTTCTATAGCAATCTAAAAGGTTTTTATCGTCGAGGATACTTTCATCACAATTTTTGACTCCTACAATCCAAAAACCTTTTTCATCCTTTACTCCACTAGCAAGAAATAGATATTGAGGTATATGCTCCAAAACTTAAAAAGATATTTCCCATTTTTAACATTTTTTGCTGGCTGTGGAAATGTTTACCTAAATAAATCAAAATATTTATATCTAGTAAAATGAATTTAGTTGTTAGTATAAAAAAATGGAAAAAATGTTTAATTTAAATGAGCTAAAACTAATGTTTTTAGATCCAACTGATCTACTGATTAATAACATAAATAGATTTTTAAATAATAATAAAACAATTAAATTTATTTTTTCTTAGGAAATAATTTTCCTATTTTCTCTTGCTGCAAAGATTCTCTTTTTGTTCTTATTTTTTTATCTTCGAGAGATTCTTGATTTGTGCTTACAGCGTAGATAATATAAAAAATCATCCCAGTAAATATTAACCCTAAAAGAAGTATTAATAAACCTATAGGTTCTCTAGGACTTAAAATTTTTAAATCTAAAGATGAATTTAGGGAAATTATCATTAATTAAGTAATTTCTTTAAGTACTTTTAGAGAAATCTAATTGATTTCTTCGTAACCAAAAAATGTGGTGTTGTCTGAATTCTTATAACCATTAGCTGCCTCCTCAGGGTTTTGACTATCAATTTTCCTTGCTTTAGCATGAATCATATTGAATGGAAAAATCACTGCCCCAACGAAAAAATGAAGTATTAAAAAGTCTGAGGGAAGACCGTTTGTCCAATCAGGGAAAAATAACAATGTCAACATTGTTTCGTACATAATTAGTAGTCTGATAAACCTCTGACTATTATTACTGAACTTATTGCATTACTATTAATTTTTAATAAATTGAAATTTAATAATTCCAAAAATAATTATGAGACTTGATTTAAAGGATAATAAGAAAAACTGTTATATTACTAATAAGCATTGATTTATATCTATTGTTGAAATTCTTTTTTGGTTTATTTTTTTTTATAGTTTTTACATTAAATCCTATAGTTGGATTTGCTTTTGACACATCAGACCCTAGTGTTAGTTTACTTCAAAATAGGATTTCTAATAATTTTTCAAGAAAATATTGTAAGGCTATTCAAAATGGTTTTTCTAAAGATGAAGCAATGAAATCCGCTATTGTAAAAACAGAAAATATTATCTCATTTTCTTATAATCCACAAAAAAAATGGATTGAGAAGGGTGATTTGGCTAATCAAATTTCACTGAAAGTTGTAAATGATTGTGGACGTTCATTTGGCTTGATTGGGAAGGAAGGTGTTAACTACTTTAAATCATACTTTTTAGAAATATATGAAAAAACTACTCCAGACAAAAATTTTACTAAATAGATTAAGCAAATGAATAATATTCCAGATAAATTAGTAATGACTATAATCTTGATAACTATTTTTTTTGTATTTGGCTTAATTTTTTCAGTAAAATCTCCTGAGAGGAAGGTTATAGACTCACCAATAATTTGGAAAGATGACTATTCTAATATTAAGATTTTTAGGAGCAATAAAATAAATATAGAGGGAAGTAGAATCATTTGAACTATATTTAATATGCTTTGCCAAAATTGGAAGTAATATTAAGTTTTCATTCTAAATATTTTCTATTTGTTTAATAAATTCATATAATCATTTTTTATTTAAGTAATTCAAAAGAACCGAAGCAAGTCTTAAATCATCTTTAATCCATGCTCTTATTGCCATAGCCCTTCTTGGATCATAGTAATTTTGCTTTCTGTACCAGCTAAGAACTTCCGAATCTGATTTCTTGCCATTACAGTTCAAACAACATGGTACGCAATTACTTGTACTGCTAATACCTCCTTTTGACATGGGATGAAGGTGATCAAGTGATTCTGATGGGTTGCCGCAATAAATGCATTTATATGCAGTGATTTTATGAAGAGACTCTCTCCAGGTTTTATTATTTATTTTGGGACATAGCTGATCAAGGTGAATTGCATCTTGCTTATGCATGATTTCTTGATGATTTTTTTGATAATAACAGTTTTTATTTAATTATGATTTAAAAAAGAGAAGATAAAATTTTAAGATATAAGTTTATTTTTAGAATAACAATATTTATTTATACAACTTAGTGTTTAGATTTTATGCTTTATTTATTAACAAACTTTATTGATAGCCTTGAATATTCTTTTTTTAGGAGTATTTCAATATTTTTTATATCTTTTTTTTCTAATACTTTTTCAGCAATTTCTGGAGGTGGAGCAGGCTTACTTCAATTGCCTGCATTGATTTTATTTGGTGTTCCATATTATCAGGCTTTAGCAAGTCATAAATTAGCAACAGTAGCATTGGGACTTGGTGGTTCATTAAGAAATTACAAATCTCTAAAAAATTATATTAATGTTGTATTGCAAATTTTGATTTTTGGACTCCCAGGAGTATTTTTTGGAGCTTCTATCGTTGAATTTATATCAGAAAAGTATTTATATTTATTTTTAGGGGTGATTTCAATATTTCTCTCAATTTACTCATTTTTAAAATCAGATTTAGGTTTGTCATCTAGGGAAAATGGACTTAATTTGAATCAAAAAATTAGATTTTTAATTTTTATTTTCATAATAGGTATTCTAAATGGTTCTATTTCTTCAGGGACG